>NZ_JBJGYI010000001.1:0-413163 GCF_054049915.1 Geodermatophilus sp. SYSU D00766 | reverse complement strand
CCCCCCCCCCCCCCCCCCCCCCCCCCCCCCCCCCCCCCCCCCCCCCCCCCCCCCCCCCCCCCCCCCCCCCCGCCCCCCCCCCCCCCCCCCCCCCCCCCGGGTCCGTGCACTTCCGCGGAAGTGCCTGACCTACCCGGGCGCTTCCGCGGACGTGCACGGCGGCTCACCGGCGGAGGCGCAGGATCTGGCCCGGGCGCAGCTGCGCGCAGCGGTCGACGTCGGCGTCGGCGACGTAGCCGGCCACCGGGTAGCCGCCGGTCACCGGCGCGTCGGCGAGGAAGAGCACCGGCTGCCCCGACGGCGGCACCTGCAGCGCGCCGCGCAGCAGCCCCTCGCTGGGCAGCTCGCCGGTCACCGCGCGGTCCAGCCGCGGCCCGGCCAGCCGCAGCCCGACCCGGTCGATCTCCGGGGTCACCGTCCACGCCGTGGTGCCCAGCGCCTCCAGCGCCGGGGGCGTCAGCCAGTCGCCGCGCGGGCCGGGCAGCAGCCGCACGGTCACCTCGCCGCCGGGCGGGTCGGGCACCGGGGCGAGGTCGACGCCGGGCGGCGGGCCGGCGACCGGCTGTCCGACCGGCAGCCGGTCGCCGGCGCGCAGCGGTGCCGGGCCCAGCCCGGACAGCACGTCGGTGGACCGCGAGCCGAGCACCGGGTCGACGGCGATCCCGCCGCGGACGGCGAGGTAGGTGCGCAGCCCCGCCGCCGGCGTCCCCAGCGCCAGCGTCGTCCCGGCGCGCAGCAGGCCGGGCGCGGCGTGCACCGGGGACCCCGGGCAGCGCGCGCCGGTGGTGACGACGAGCCGGTCGGCGTCGGCCCGCAGGGCCAGCCCGCCGAGGGTGACCTCCAGGACGGCGGCCCCCGGGTCGTTGCCCACCAGCCGGTTGGCCAGCGCGGCCGAGGCCCGGTCGGCCGCGCCCGAGCGGCCCACCCCGATGCCCGCCAGCCCCGGCCGGCCCCGGTCCTGCACCGTGGTCAGCGGCCCCGGCGCCAGCACGGTCAGCACGGCGTGAACCGCACCCGCACACCCGGGCGCAGCAGCGCGGCGGGGTCGCGGGCCAGGTCGAACACCGCGACGTCGGTGCGCCCGACCAGCTGCCACCCGCCCGGCGACGCGCGCGGGTAGACGCCGGTGAACCCGCCGGCCAGCGCCACCGACCCGGCCGGCACCCGGGTGCGCGGTGAGGCGCGGCGCGGCAGGTCCCACCCGCCCGCGGCCGGCGTCAGGTAGCCGAAGCCCGGTGCGAAGCCGGAGAACGCGACGGTCCACTCCGTGCCGGTGTGCCGCCGCACCACCTCGGCGGGGTCCACGCCCAGGTGCGCGGCGACGTCGCCGAGGTCCTCGCCGTCGTAGGTCACCGGCAGCTCCACCAGGTCGCCGGTCGCCGCGCGCCCCGGCCGGGGGCGGGCCCGCCGCACCGCCGCCTCGACGGCGTCCAGGGTGGTCACCGCGGGGTCGGTGACCACCAGCACCGTCCGCGCGGCCGGGACGAGGTCGACGACACCGGGCGGGCGGTCCTCCTGCAGCGCGGTGTACAGGCCGAGGACGTCGTCGAGGCCGGGCAGCTCCACCAGCAGCGCGGTGGAGCCGCTGGGCAGCACCCGCATCACGGCGCGAAGGGGGCGAGGTCGACCCCCGCCCCGGTCAGCGCCGCCCGCACCCGGCGGGCCACCTCGACCGCGCCGGGGGTGTCGCCGTGCACGCAGATCGACCGCGGGGCCAGCCGCAGGGAGCCGCCCTCCACGTCGCTGACCGGTTCCCCGGTGGCCATGGCCACGCAGCGGCGGGCGATCTCGCCGGGGTCGGTCAGCACCGCCCCGGGCAGCCGCCGCGGCACCAGCGTGCCCTCCGGTGTGTAGGCGCGGTCGGCGAAGGCCTCCGCGACCACCGGCAGCCCGGCCTCGCCCGCCAGGCGCAGCCAGGCCGAGCCGGGCAGGCCGAGCACCGGCAGGGTGCGGTCGTACTCGACGACGGCGCGCACCACCGCCGCCGCCTGCTCCTCGTGGTCGACGATCGCGTTGTACAGCGCCCCGTGCGGCTTGACGTAGCGGACCCGGGTGCCGGCCACGCGGGCGAAGGCCTCCAGCGCGCCGACCTGGTAGAGCACGTCCTGGGTGAGCGCGTCGGGCTCGACGTCGACGAACCGGCGGCCGAACCCGGCGAGGTCGCGGTAGCCCACCTGCGCGCCGACCGCGACGCCGGCCGCCGCGGCCCGGTCGCAGACCCGCCGCAGGATCACCGGGTCGCCGGCGTGGAAGCCGCAGGCGACGTTGGCGCTGGTGACCACGCCGAGCAGCGCGTCGTCGTCGCCGAGGCTCCACCGGCCGAAGCCCTCACCGAGGTCGGAGTTGAGGTCCACCCGGGCGATCCTGCTCGGGGAGGGCGGTCAGCGGCCACGCTGGGCGAGCAGCACGCTCCCGAGGGCCAGGACGACGCCGGCCAGCTGCAGCGGCCCGAGCGACTGCCCGAGCAGCGCCCAGCCCGCGGCCGCGGCGACGACGGGGGAGAGCAGCCCGAGGAAGCTCACCCGGTCGGCGGGCAGCAGGCCGATGCCGCGCAGCCACAGCACGTAGGCCAGCGCGGTGTTGACCACCGCCAGGTAGAGGAACCCGCCGACCTGGCCGGCGGTGACCGTCGCCGGCAGCCCCTCCACGGCGAGGGCCAGCGGGAGCAGCAGCGCCCCGCCGGCGGCCAGCTGCCAGCCGGTGAAGGCCAGCACCGGGACCGGTCGCCCCCACCGCTTGGTGAGCACCACGCCGGTGCCCATGCAGCCGGTGGCCACCAGCCCGGCGACGACGCCGAGGGGGTCCAGTCGCGCGGCGTCGGTGAGGACGACGAGGGCGACGCCGGTGACGCCCGCCGCGCCGAGGGCGAAGGTGCGGCCCCGCAGCGGCAGGCCGAGCAGCGGCAGCGAGAGCAGCGCGACCACCAGGGGCTGCACGGCGCCGAGCACCGCGGCCACCCCGCCGGGCAACCGGTAGGCGGCCACGAACAGCAGGGCGAAGAAGGCGCCGATGTTGAGCGTGCCGAGCACCGCCGCCTTCCACCACCACGCCCCGCGGGGGAGCACCCGGCCGGCGGCCACGAGCAGCAGGCCGGCGGGCAGTGCCCGCACCGCCGCGGCCAGCAGCGGGCGGTCCGGCGGCAGCCACTCGGTGGTGACGACGTAGGTGGTCCCCCAGGTGGCCGGCGCGACGGCGGTCAGGGCGGTGAGCGCCCACAGCGGGCGGACCCGCCGCCGGGGCACGGCGGGGACCGCGGTGACCGGTTCCTGGGTCGTGACGGCCACGGCAGACTCCCCTCGATGGCATGTATCTCGACATCAAGATACTTGCTGACGAGTATCTGTCAACCGTGAGACGTGGCAGGATCGAGGGGTGACCGACCGGGACGGCGTCGACGCCATCGTCGAGCAGTGGGCGCGCGAGCGGCCCGACCTCGACACCACGGCGATGGCCGTCTTCGGCCGGGTCTACCGCACCGCCCGGTTGGTCGGGGACGCCCAGGAGCGGTGCTACGCGCGGTTCGGCATCACCCGGGCCGACTTCGACGTCCTGGCCACGGTGCGCCGGGCCGGCGGTCCCGACGGTCTCTCGCCCGGCCGTCTGACCGGCGCGCTGATGCTCAGCAGCGGGGGGATGACCAGCCGGCTGGACCGGCTGGAGCGGGCCGGGCACCTGGTGCGCACCCCGGACCCGGCCGACCGGCGCGCGCTGCTGGTGCGGCTGACCGACTCCGGCCGGGCCCTGGTCGACGAGGCCGTCACCGCCGGGCTGGCCGAGCAGCAGCGGCTGCTCGAGGGCATGTCCCCGGCGGCCGTGCGGCGGCTCGACGACCTGCTGCGCGACCTGCTCGCCTCCGTCGAGGAGCGCGCCGACGGGTGAGCCCGCCGGCCGGCGCGCTCACACCTCGTCGACGGGGAAGCTCCGCGACGGGGACACGTACTCGTCCTGGGCCGCGACCAGCAGGATCTCCCGCGATCCGGCCTCCTCGGTGCGCCGCAGCAGGCCCCACACGCTGGCGGCGGCGCGGCCCAGCGCCTCGCCGGCCGAGCGGGTGTCGAGCCAGTGGGCGAGGAACAGCGCGGCGATCGCGTCGCCGGCGCCGTTGACCGACACCGAGAGCCGCGGCGTGCGCACGCGGAAGTGCCGGCCGCCCTCGGAGGCGAGCAGGTCCACGGCGTCCCCGGGGGTGTCCTCGGCGTCCAGCGAGGTGGTCAGCACCACCCGCGGGCCCAGGCCCTGCACGGCGGTGACGGCCTCCTTCACCGAGGCCAGCGACCGCGTGGTCATCTGCGAGAGCAGGTCGAGCTCGTAGTGGTTGGGGGTCACCAGGTCGGCGGCGGGGACGGCGACCTCGCGCATGAGCTCCTCGATGCCCGGGCGGACGAACACGCCCCGGCCGACGTCGCCGATCACCGGGTCGCAGCAGTAGACGGCGTCGGGGTTGGCCGCGCGCACCCTGCTCACCGTGCCGACGACGGCGTGGCCGATGTCGGCCGAGCCCAGGTACCCCGACAGGACGGCGTCGGCGGTGCCGAGCACGCCGCGGTCGGCGATGCCGTCGACGACCTCCTCGACCGCCTGGCCGTCGAAGACCCGGCCGGTCCAGGCCCCGTAGCCGGTGTGGTTGGAGAACTGGACGGTGTGCACCGGCCAGACCTCGACGCCGAGGCGCTGCAGCGGGAACACGGCCGAGGAGTTGCCCACGTGCCCGTAGGCGACGTGCGACTGGATCGAGAGGACGTTGACCACGAGGGGGAACGGTGCCATGCCGGCCGGCGCAGCGGTGCCGGGGGACTCACGCCGCGGCGGCGGGAGGTGGACCGGCGCGGTCGAGCCAGCCGACGACGAGGGCGTGCGGCAGCGTGAGGGCCGCCAGCACCGGCAGGTCGGTGGCCAGGAACCCGCGCCACCCTCCCGCGGCCGACCACAGGGCGGCCAGGACGGCGAGGGCGATGAGGGTCGGCAGCGCGGCGGCTGCGGCGAACCGGCGCAGCGGCCGGCCCAGCCGCCCGGCCGCCAGGTCACCGGCGCCGGCCGGGTCGTCGGCGAGCACGCGGGCGAGGTGCCGGACGGAGTGCCAGCAGCCGAACCACACGCCGAAGGCGGCGAACGGCGGGGCGACCACCACCAGGGTCAGCAGGACGGCGACCTCGGCGGCCTCGAGCCACCGCCCGGCCAGCAGCCGTTCCACGGCCAGCGCACCGCCGGCCGGGAGGACGACCGCGAGCACTCCGGTCACGACCGCCGGCGGGATGACGCCCTCGCTCCCCGGCACGACGGCGGCCAGCACCGGCGCGGCCTCGTCGGCGCCGCGGGCCAGCGGGACCAGCAGCACCAGGCCGCCCAGCACCAGCGACGCGGGCGCCTGCCGCCGCACCTCCCGGCCTGCCCGCAGGTCGGCGAAGGCGGTCTCCCCCGTGCCGAAGTGCCAGACGGAGAGGGCGACGAAGACCAGCAGTCCGGGCCCCGGCGCCGCGGCGAAGACCAGCCACGCCAGCGCCGCCACGAGCGCGTAGCCGAGCGCGAACAGCGCCGTCCGGGGCGGCCGCCAGCCCAGCCGGTGGGCGGGGACGAGGTGGTCGGCGGCGCCGTGCGGCAGACCGGCCAGGAGTCCGGCGACCAGGGGCACCCACGCGAGGTTCCCCCAGCCCACCGTTCCCTCGACGGCGACGACGGCGAGGGCCGCGCCGAGCGAGACGGCCGTGGCCGCCCGGGCCGGCGCGGCGAACGGCGTCGTCGCCGCCGGCCGGGCCGGGGACGGCAGCACGGGGTCAGCGCCGGTCGGTCGCCGTGCGCGTGGCCCCGCTGCGGGCGCCGTGCACCTGCTGGTGCTCCGTCTCGTGGTGCTCGTGCGGGTTCCGCGGGTGCTCGGTGGACTCCGGCTGCTCGTCGACGCTGTTGCCGGTGAATCGCACGGCGACCCCTTCGGACACCGTGCCGACCTGCGGCAGCACGCCCTCGCTGTGGTGCACGTGGCTCACCCAGACCGACTCCGGGTGGGTGTCCACGCCGGCGGCGACGTCCTCGGCGGTGCGCAGCTTGGCGACCTTGTGGACCAGCACGCCGAAGCCGACCTTGGCCAGGACGTCGGCCGCGGAGTAGGCGATCTGCACGCCGGCCAGCCACGCCGGGGTGACGTCGACGAAGACGGGGACCGCGTACACGAGCGGGTACACCCCGAAGGTCGCCAGCAGCACGATCGCGGCGTTGCGCAGGCTGGTCGCGGCCTCCCGGCTCATGGACGACCTCGAGGCCCGGACCGCCCCGATGAGGGCGACGTAGAGGTAGGCGTAGAACGCGGTGCTGATCAGCCCCCAGACGACGAGGGCGGTGCGGTCGCGGCCCTCGGCGAGCACCTGGCTGCCGAGGAACCCGGTGAGGATCATCAGGAAGGCGGCCGCCATCGTGGTGAAGCGCAGCTTCCTGGCCCGGGCGCCCGCGATCGAGCACACGGCGAGCAGCTCGGCGGTCAGCAGCGGGACGGTCACGGTCCAGTCGACGTAGCGTGGGTAGAGCGTCGCCCGCGCCGACTCGGCGTTCGGCACGAAGGCGCCGTCCTGGAGGGTGAAGCCGCTGTCCCAGCGGATGAACACCACGAGGTAGGACAGCGTCGCGACCGCGGCGATGCACAGTCCCGCGAGGACCGCCGGCCGGTAGCGGACGCCGATCTCCGACCTGCTCGTCCACGAGTAGAGGAAGTAGGCGAGCAGGGCGAACCCGGCCGCGACGATCGAGTACGTCACCAGGTCGTAGAGACCGGGCGAGAGGGTCTGCAGCTCGGGCGTCGGCGTGTCGAAGACGTCCACGGGACCTCCGGGGCGGGGACAGCGGTGGCGGGCCTCCGCTCGGCCCCGGTGCGCGTTACCCCATCCGGCCGCGCGCAATCGTTTGCCATGCAGCAATCACCGGGTCACACTCGGCGCCGGGCGCCTCCCGGCGTCCGCCACCCCTGCGGGGAGGGCCCGTGGACCGCGACGCCGACGAGCGGGTGCTGCTGGCGGCCGTGCGCACGGCGATGGGCGTCTCGGTGCGCGCCGCCGACGTCGTCGGCACCTCGCCGGTGCAGCTGCGCGCCCTGACCGTGCTGAGCGAGCGGCCGGGCCTGAGCGTCGGGCAGCTCGCCGAGGGCATGCGGGTCGCCGTCTCGACCGCCAGCCGGCTGGCCGACCGGCTCGCAGCGGCCGGGCTGGCCGACCGCCGGCCCTCGGCGGCGGACGGCCGCAGCGTCGTCCTCCGGCTCACCGCCGACGGCGAGCGGCTCCTCGACCGGTACGACGACCTGCGGCTGGCCGACCTCACGGCCTGCCTGGACCGACTGCCGCCGGACCGGCGGCACCGGGTGCTCACCGGGCTGCGGGCACTGACCTCCCCGGCGGAGCCCCCCACGGGCACCGGCCGAGACCGCACACCACGACGGGAGGACCAGCCGTGACGCGCATCGACCGGATCGCCGAGCCGTGGGGGACGCGCACGCCGTACGGGCCGGGGGAGACGTGGCCGACGCGGGTCGACCAGCACCTGGCCGAGGGACTGACGGAGGGCGACGTCGACCGCTGGGTGCCCTCGGCGTCGATCCTGCACAGCAACGGCGACGGGCTGGACATCGCGGTCGAGGACGGCCGCATCGTCGGGGTCCGCGGCCGCGCGGAGGACCGGGTCAACCACGGCCGGCTCGACCCCAAGGACCTCTACGGCTGGCAGGCCGACAACTCACCGGACCGGCTCACCCGGCCGCCCACGCGATGCAGGTGTTCCGGCACGCCGAGGAGGGGTCGCTGCGCTGGCTGTACGTCACCGCCACCAACCCCGCGGTGTCGCTGCCCGAGGCCGGCCGCATCGGGTCGATCCTCGCGCAGGAGCGGCTGTTCCTCGTCGTCCAGGACCTCTTCCTGACCGAGACCGCCCAGCTGGCCGACGTCGTGCTGCCCGCCGCCACGTGAGGGGAGAAGACCGGCACCTTCACCGACGTCGACCGCACCGTGCACCTGTCGGAGAAGGCGGTCGACCCGCCCGGTGAGGCGCGCGCCGACCTCGACATCCTCGTCGACCTCGCCCGCCGGCTGGACCTGCGCGACGAGGATGGCGGCTCGCTCGTGACGTGGCACGACCCGGAGGGCGCCTTCGAGGGCTGGAAGGAGTGCAGCCGCGGCCGGCCCTGCGACTACAGCGGGCTGTCCTACGCCCGGCTGCGCGAGCGCAACGGCATCCGGTGGCCGGTCACCGAGGAGGCGCCCGAGGGCACCGAGCGGCTCTACGCCGACGGCGTTTCTCCGCCGATCCGACTACTGCGAGAGCTAAGGCCGCGACCTGGTCACCGGCTCCCCCCTCGACGACGTCGAGTACAAGGCGCTCAACCCCGACGGGAAGGCGGTGCTCAAGGCCGCCGAGTACGTGCCGCCGCACGAGCTGCCCGGCCAGGAGCACCCGTTCCAGCTGATCACCGGCCGGACGCTCTACCAGTTCCACACCCGCACCAAGACCGCCCGGGCACCGCAGCTGCAGGCGGCCGCCGCGGACGTGTGGGTGGAGATGTCGGCCTCCGACGCCGCCGACCGCGGCCTCGGCGAGGGCGACCTGCTGGAGGTGTGCACCGCGCGCGGCCGGGTCGAGGCGCGGCTGCGGGTCAGCGGCATCCGGCCCGGGGTGCTGTTCCTGCCCTTCCACTACGGCTGGTGGGACTCCCCGGACGGGCAGCGGGCGGCCAACGAGCTCACCCCGACCGACTGGGACCGGGTGTCCAAGCAGCCGATCTTCTAGACGCCGGCCGCGGCGGTGACCCGGCTCGCGGCCTCCGGCGGCACGCCGTCCCCGGCGCCGACGACGACCGGCTCCCGCCCCGTGGCCGCGGGCGTGCCGCCCACCCGCGGCGGCGAGGCGGCGCTGGCCGAGGAGACCGTCGGGGGTGTGCGGTGAAGCCGGGACTGGCCGTCGAGGAGCTGCACCGGTCGGAGTCGCACCTGACGCGCACCCTGCTGGCGGTGTCCGACCGGCACGCGGCCGACCACGAGGTCTTCCACGTGGCACGGGACCTCGCCGGCTGGTCGCAGCGGCACGTCACCGAGCTGGCGCGCATCGGCCGCGACCTCGGCGTCGAGCTGGACCCGGAGCCGCCGGAGGACCCCGGCGTCCTGGAGCGGGTGCGGCAGGCGACGTCGGACCTGTTCGGCCGGCGCCCCGAGCCCGGGCTGCTGCTGCTCGCCGACCTGCGGCACGTGCACCGCGAGGCGGCCGGCGTGTCGCTGGACTGGGAGCTGCTGGCCCAGGCCGCGCAGGGCGCACGGGAGCGGCAGCTGCTGGAGCTGGCCCAGCGCTGCCACCCGGACACGCTGCGGCAGATGCGGTGGGCGAACGCCGAGCTCGAGGAGGCCGCCACCCAGGTCCTCACCAGCTGACGGCGGGGTCCCCGGGCAGCCGGTGACCGTGGTCGTCGGCGTAGGCGGCCACCCGAGCCCGCACGTCCCCGCCGCGGTGGAGGAACTGCCGGTCGAGCACGCCCGTGAGGTCCTCGATCGCGACGTCGAGGAACGTGGCGGCCGTGCGGACCTGCGCGTCGGGCGAGCGGCCACCGGCCTCGGCGAGCTCGAGGGCGGCGGGCAACTGCAGCGGCAGCGCCGTCTCCGGGTCGACGTCGCGGAAGTAGTGGGTCTCGGCGTGCTGGGTGAGGTCGACGCGCACCTGGACCAGGTCGACGGCGATCTCCCGCAGCAGGCCGGCGCCGATGGCCGCCGCCGGGAGCGCGGCCCGCCGCAGCAGGGCCAGCCGCAGCGCCAGCGCCCGCCGGCGGCTCAGCGCCGGGTAGACCTGCAGCACCCAGGTCACCGCCGCGGTGAGCAGCACGAAGCCGACGACCGCCTCCACCGGCACGGCCAGCCGCAGCCACGGGCTCTCCGGGACGATGTCGCCGAAGCCGAGCGTGGCCAGGGTGACCAGGGACAGGTAGACGGCGTCGAGGGCGCCGCTGCGGCCGGGCGCCAGCCCGCTGCCGTAGACGAACGCGTCGGGCAGGTGCGGCCAGTAGACGAGGGTGAAGCCGAGCACCAGCAGCAGGACCCAGGACAGCGCGACGACGACCATCGCCAGCGGCCCGCCGAGGAAGCCGGTCCCTGAGCGGCGCCGGGACTCCCGGCCGGCCCGCCACAGCACCGCCATCAGCCGCCGGCTGAGCCCGCGCCGCCCGCTCGGGTGCCACAGCGTGTGCACGACGTCGCGCAGGACCAGCAGCACGAGCACGGCGCCGAGGACCGTCGATCCCCAGCCGGCCGCCGTCGCCACGCCGCGAGCGTGCCAGGCGGCGGCTCCGCGGCGGGCGCGGTTGGCCGCGGGCGGCCGGGGGCAGGACCGGCCGCGTGACGATCCGCATCGGGGTGGTGGGGGCCGGGTTCATCGCCGGCCGGCACGTCGAGTCCCTGACCGGCCTCGACGGCGTCGCCGTCACCGGGGTCGCCGACCCGCAGACCGACCGCGCGCGGCGGCTGGCCGAGCGGGCCGGCGGGCGGCCCCACGGGTCGTGGGAGGACCTGCTCGACGGCGAGGACCTCGACGCGCTCTACGTCTGCGTCCCGCCCGCCCAGCACGGCGCCGTGGAGGACGCCGCGATCGACGCCGGCCTGCCGCTGTTCGTGGAGAAGCCGCTGGACACCGACCTCGCCACCGCCGAGCGGCTGGCCGCCCGCATCGAGGCGACCGGGCTGCTCGCCGCCGTCGGCTACCACTGGCGGTACCTCGACACCCTCGAGCAGGCCCGCGGGCTGCTCGCCGGCCGGCCGCCGCGGCTGCTGCTGGGCACCTGGCTCGACGCGGCGCCCACCGCGCCGTGGTGGGCGCGGCAGGACCAGTCCGGCGGGCAGACCGTCGAGCAGGCCACCCACCTGCTCGACGTCGCCCGGGTGCTGGCCGGCGAGGTGGCGTCCGGGTGGGCCGCCGGCGGGCGATCCCCGGACGGCCCCGGGGACGTCCACGACGCCTGTACCGCGTCGCTGCGCTTCGCCGGCGGCGCGCTCGGGTCGTTCTCCAGCACCTGCGTGGCCCCGCGCGGCTGGCGCATCGGCCTGCAGGTGGTCGCCCCCGGGCTCGGCCTGGAGCTCACCGAGCACGAGCTGCGGATCACCGACGCCGACGGCGAGCGCACCGTCGAGCGGGCCCGGGACCCGATCGAGGCCGAGGACGCGGCGTTCGTGGCCGCCGTCCGCGGTGAGGGCGACGACGTCCGCACGCCCTACACCGAGGCGCTGCGCACCCACCGGCTGGCCGTCGCCGTGGCGCGGGCGGCGGCCCGCGGCGGGACGGTGGCGCTGTGAGGCCGGTCCGCACCATCGGCGTCCTGCGCCCCGGCGAGCCGGCCGTCCTCGACGACACCGAGCCCGACCCCGGGCCCGGCCAGGTGTGGGTGACCACCGAGTACAGCGGCATCAGCGCCGGCACCGAGGTGGCGCTGGTGCGCGGCACCGACGCCCACCACGTCACCCGCTGGGACCCCGAGCTGCGCTCCTTCACCCCCGGCGAGCCGGCCGCCGGCTACCCGGTGCGCGCGCTGGGCTACATGGAGGTCGGGCTGGTCACCGAGAGCCGCAGCCCCGACCTCGCCGAGGGCACCCGGGTGGCGTTGGCCTACGGGCACCGCACCGGCCGCTGCGCCGACCCCGCGGCCGTGAACGTCGTCCCGGTGCCCGACGACCTCGACCCGCTGCTCGGCGTCTACCTCGCCCACATGGGGCCCATCTGCGCCAACGGCCTGCTGCACGCGAGTGCGCAGTTCGCCGGGCCCGGCGGCGGGCTCGGCGACGGCGTCCGCGACCGGCACGTCCTCGTCACCGGCGCCGGGGTGATCGGGCTGGTCTCCGCGCTGCTCGCGGTGCGGTACGGCGCCGCCGACGTCGTCGTCGCGGAGCCCTCCCCGCAGCGGCGGGCGGTGGCCGCGGCCCTGGGGCTGGCCACCGTCGACGGCGACGCCTGGCACGAGGTCAAGCAGCGGTGGCGGCACGGGCCCGGCGACGCCGGCGCCGACCTGGTGCTGCAGTGCCGCGGCCACGACACCGCGCTGGCCACCGCGCTCAAGGCGCTGCGACCGCAGGGCGTCGTCGTCGACCTGGGCTTCTACCAGGGCGGCGCCGGGGCGGTGCGGCTCGGGGAGGAGTTCCACCACAACGGCCTGTCGGTCGTGTGCGCGCAGATCGGCCGGGTGCCGCGGGGCATGGCCGGTGCCTGGCCGCGGCGCGCGCTGTCGGCGGCCACCCTCGACCTGCTGCGCGAGCGCGGCGAGGAGGTGCGCCGGCACCTGGTCACCGACGTCGTGCCCTTCGACGAGGGCCCGGCGCTGCTGGCCGACCTCGCGCAGCGCCGTCTCCCCGCCCCGCCGCTGCAGGCCGTGCTGCGGTTCTGACGCCGTCCCGGCGCGTCGCGGGGACCGACTTGTCGCGGAACGCGAACGGCGGGATCCTGCGGTCACCGCCGCGGACGCCGGGCACCGGGGGCGCGGCGCGGTCCAGAGGAGGGCCGCCATGGGCTGGGCAGTCGTCAGTGTCGCCGGCTTCGTGGTGACCACGGGGCTGGTCGTGGTGATGGCGCGGAGCAACACCGCCCGCTGGGAGCGCGACCACCGCGCGGCGCAGGTGGCCGCGCGGGCGCACGCGGCGCGCGGACGCAGCGTCTGGTCGGCCACGCTGGGCCGGCAGCACGACGGGTCGGGGGCTGCGGCGCGCCGGTCGCACCTGCACCTGCCGCACGTTCGCCTGCCGGCCGGACTGGTGGCCCGGCTGCCGCACCCGCACGTGCCGCGCCCGCACCTTCCGCACCCGAACCTGGAGGCGTTGCACCTGCCGGTCCTGCACCTGCCGCGCCGCGTCCGCCGGGCGCCGGAGCCGGCGGAGGAGCCGCAGCCGTCGGCGGTGGAACCAGAGCCTGCGGGCGCCGACGGGGACACAACCGGCGTGGCGGGCGGGAGCGGCTGACCGGCTACCCGGCGGCCGGGTAGGGCAGCGTGCCGGTGCGGACGTCCCAGGGCACCGCGCCGGGCCGCCGCGACCGCCGGGCTCCCTCGCGGGCCGCCTCCCGCGCCGCCCGGCGTGCCGCGTCCTGCCGGGCGGCCGACCGCTGCGCGTGCGCGGCGCGCGCCTCGGCCAGGCCGGGCGCGCTCACCCCGTCGGCGGTCAGGGCGCAGGCGGCCGGCCGCACCCAGCGCACCCGGTCGGCGGCGTCGCGGACCCCGACGAGCAGGCCCCGGTCGTGGCGCCGCAGCGACAGCGCCGCGCCGCGCACGCTCGCCTCGGTGGCCGCGGCGTCGTCGGCGCCGGGGCCGTAGAGCCAGGTGACCGACCGCGCCGTGCGGCGGAGGCGGTCGTCGCGCGCCCGCCAGGCGGTGTCGCCCAGCGGCGTGAGCTGCACCTGCAGGACGGCGCCGAGCGCGTCGACGGCGACGTGCAGGCCGACGTGCCCGTCCCGCCCGGTCAGCGTCTCCACCCGCGGCCGGTGGCCCTGGCCGGTGAGCCACGCGGTGAGCGCGGGGCGGTAGCGCAGGGGGTCGTAGGCGCGGGCCGCCGTCGCCGGCCGGGCGAGGAGACCGCACGGCTGCCCGCCGGTGTGCCGGAAGGCGGCCGCGCCGCCGTCGGTGACCACCTCGAGCAGCCCGCCGCAGCCACCGGCCCGCCGCGCGCACCAGAAGGCGCCGCCGGCCTGCTCGTCGAGCAGGCGCGCCCCGGCGGCGTCCGCGGGCAGCTCGACGGCGGCCGTGCCCTCCGGCCCGTCGGTCACCGCCCAGCGCAGTCCGTCCACGCGCCGCACGGTAGGAGCGGGGTCCGACAGTCCCTAGCGCGCGAGGGAGCGGAAGAGGTCGGCCAGTCGGTCGGCGTGCGCGTCGAACACGTGCCGCTCGCGGGCGGCCAGCGCCGCGGCCTGCCCGGCCCGGGTCGTCACCTCCGCGTGCAGCGCCGCGGCGACGTCGTCGGCCGAGCGGTAGAACAGTCCCGTCCCGTCCGCCCGCAGCACCCGCTCCACCGACACCCTCGACCCGGGGTTGGCCTGCTGCAGCAGCGGCAGCCCCGCGGCCAGGCACACCGGCAGCCGCGCGGGGGAGTTGAGGTCGTCCCAGGTGGCCCGGCGCAGGTCGCCGCCGTTGGCCGAGTCGAAGCGGTGCAGCCAGCCGGCGTCGTGGCGGGACAGCTCGCGCACCCAGTCCTCCGGCCCCACCGCCGGGTGCACGTGCACGAACCCCGGCGCGCGGGCGAGCGCCTCGTCGAGCCAGCCGGTCCAGGAGCCCTTCGGCCCGGGCGCGCGCACCTGCCCGTAGAGGTGGGTGTGCACGCCGCGGTCGGCCAGCGCCAGCACCCAGTCCAGGTCCAGCCCCGAGGGCCGGCCGACGACGGCGGCGTGCGGCTGCCCGTCGGCGTCGGACAGCTTGGGCGACAGCGGCGCGTCGAGCCAGTCGCGCTTGGGCAGGTCGCCGTCGAGGACGCCCAGCCGGGCGGGGTCGACCCGGCCGGACAGGGCGAGGGCGAACCAGTCGCGCTCCTCCTGGGTGGCCAGCAGGACCGCGTCGGCGCCGCAGACGAGGTCGGCCAGCAGCGGCCACTCCCCGCGGACGACGCTGCGCTGCGGCGCCTCCTTGAAGTGCCACACGAACGGCAGGTCGGGAAAGGCCCGCTGCACCGCGTGCGCGAACGGCACCGCCCGCCAGTTCAGCTGCGCCCACACGACGTCGGGGGCGAGGTCGCGCACGCCCTCGCGCCAGCTGTCGCGGTCGAGGTCGGGCACGGAACCGAACGGCAGCGGCCCGACGGTGGCGTCGCCGAGCCCGTCGGCGGTCCACAGCCCGGTGAGCCGGTGGCCGCGCTCGGCCAGCGCCAGCACCCGCTCGGGGTTGAACGCCAGCTCGCCGACGACGAGCACCGACAGCCCGTCGGCGCTCGGCTCGTACCGACGCGACCGGAACCGCGCGTACCGGGACCGCTCGTCGAGGTCGGTGCCGTCGGTGGAGGAGAACCGCAGCGGCCCGGCGACCCGGTAGCGGGTGCGGAACACGTTGGGGCCGCCGTCGAAGGCCTCCCGGATCGCCCGGGACCGCTGCCCGGGGTGCTGCGTCCACGCGCAGGTGACCCGGCCGGTGCCGGTCGCCGTCCCGCGGGCGGCGACCCGGGTCCACATCAGCCGGTCGAGGTCGTCGGTCTCGAGCTCCGCGCGCTCGGTCCACCGGTCGCCGGTGCGCCGGTGCACGACCTGCACCAGCTGCGCGTACGGGGTGCCGGCCGGCTCGGCCAGCCCGGCACGGACCAGCACGACGGCGGGGTCGGCCAGCCGGTCGAGGGCGGTGGCCAGGTGGTCGGGGAACCAGACGTCGTCGGCCGGCAGGTAGGCCACGACCGGTGCGGTGGTGGCGTCGAGCGCGGTGTTGAGGGCCGCGCCGAGGCCGCGGTTGTCCTCGGTGCGCAGCAGCCGCACCCGGGGGTCGCCGGGCACGGTCACCGGCGCGCGCGACCCGTCGTCGACGACCACCGCCTCCCACGCCGTCTCCCGCTGGGCCAGCAGCGACTCCAGCGCCCGCGGGAGGAAGGCCGCCTGCTCGTGCACCGGCACGAGGACGGCGACCCGGGGGGTCACGCGGCGGGCTCGAGGTCGTCGGCCGTGCCCAGCACCCGGTCGTAGACGCCGGCCACCCGCGCCGACAGCGCCGGCCACCCGTACTCGGCCGACCGGGCGCGGGCGCCGGCGGCCAGCCGCGCCCGCAGGACGTCGTCGCCGGTGACCCGGTCGAGGGCGGCGGCCAGCGCGTCGGCGTCGCCGGGCGGCACCAGCAGCCCGGTGACGCCGTGCCGCACCACCTCGGGGATCCCGCCGACGTCGCTGGCGACCACCGGCAGGCCCGCGGCCATCGCCTCGGTGAGCACCGAGCCCATCTCCTCGTACGCGGAGGGCAGCACCAGCACGTCGAGGGAGGCCAGCACCGCGGGCACGCGGGCGTGCTCGACGAAGCCGGCCAGGGTGATCCGGTCGGCGGCGGGGCTCTCGGCGGCCAGCCGCTCGACGAGCGCCCGGTCGGGACCGTCGCCGACGACGACCAGCGAGGCCTGCTCCCGCATCCGCCCGAACGCCCGCACCAGCGTGCCGGGGCTCTTCTGCGGCGCCAGCCGGCCGACGTAGCCGATGCGCGGCCGCGGCACCCCGGGGAAGACGTCGGCGGAGGAGGTGGTGAACAGCGCCGGGTCGAAGCCGGAGGGGACGGTGGAGAGGCGGTCGGCCGGCACGCCGTCGTCGGCCAGCGCGGCGGCGGTGCGCCCGGTGAGGACGACGACGGCGTCGGCGCGCCGCAGTGCGCCGCGCTCGATCCAGCCGCCCAGCGCGCGCAGCAGCCGCACCTTCGGGCCGCGGCCGGCCAGCGTGTGCGCCACGCTGCAGTGCACGGTGACCACCAGCGGGCAGCGGTGCACCCGCGCGGCCAGCCGGGCCAGCGGCAGGGTGGCGAGGTCCTCGCCCTGGTGGGCGTGCACGACGTCGACCGGCGCCCGGTGGCCGGCGCGCAGCACGGCGGGCAGCCCGGACAGCGCCCACAGCTGGCGCAGCCGCGGCACCCGCACCCCGGTGCGGTGCACCCGCGCGGCGGCGCCCACCGACGAGGTCCCCGCCGGGCCGGCCAGCCGCGCCGTCACCACCGTCTGCCGCACGCCCCGGGCGTCCAGGCAGCGGGTCAGCGTCGCCGTGTGGTTCTGCATGCCGCCGATCGGGTCGAAGCGGGCCGCGCGGGCGTCGAGCTCGCCGGGGAGGGCGCCGGGCCGGTCCGGCCGCCGGGCCGCCGGGGGTTCGAAGACGCTGCACAGGCGCAGCACGTGCAGGTCAGCGGCGGCGCGGGACACGCGAGGGGACCTCCGGCTCCTCGGGGGGCGAGACCCGTAGTGCACCACGAGTTAGCGCACGGCACAGCCGGGGCAGTGGGGCGGGGTGATCACCCCGCTCGCCGACCCCGCCGTCCGCCGGGTGGCGCTGGTCCGGCTCCGGGTGGGCCTGGGCGACCTGCTGTGCACCGTCCCCGCGCTGCGCCGGCTGCGCGCCGCCCGCCCCGACGTCGAGGTGACGCTGGTGACCTTCGGCCGCATGGCGCCGGTGGTGGCGCGCCTCGGCGTCCCGGTCGGGCTGCTGCCCTTCCCCGGCGCGCCGGGCATCCCCGACGGGCCGGTCGACGCCGCCGGGTGGGAGCCGTTCACCGCGGCCGCCCGGGACCGCCGGTTCGACCTCGCGCTGCAGGCCTACGGCGACCGGCCGGCCGCCAACCGGGTCACCGCCGCGCTCGGCGCCCGGCTCACCGGCGGGTTCGCGCCCACCGGGTGGCCGCCCCCGCCGAGCACCGAGGCGCTGCACCTGCGCTACCCGCTGCACCTGCACGAGGCCGCGCGGCACGTCGCGCTGCTGGAGCACCTGGGCCTGCCGCCCGGCGGGGACGCCGCGATGGGCTTCCCGCTCACCGCCGACGACGAGGCCGAGCACGCCGCCACCCTCGCCGCGGCGGGGCTCGAGCCGGGCCGCTACGCCGTCCTGCACCCCGGCGCGTCGGCGCCCACCCGGCGCTGGCCGGTGGACCGCTACGCCGCGGTCGGCGACGCGCTGGCCGCCGACGGGCTGGCCGTCGTCGTCACCGGGGTGGCCGCCGAGCGGGACATCTCGGCGCGGGTGGTCGCGGCGATGCGCGCCCCGGCCGTCGACCTCACCGGCGCCACCAGCCTGGGCGGGCTGGCCGCGCTGCTGCGCGACAGCGCGGTGCTCGTCGGCAACGACACCGGCTCGGCGCACCTCGCCGCCGCCGTCGGCGCCCGCTCCGTGACGGTCTTCCTCCCCGGCGACCCGGTGCGCTGGGCGCACCCCGGGCCCCGGCACCGCGCCCTGACGCCGGCCGTCGCCTGCGCGCCCTGCCCGCACCTGGCCTGCCCGATCGAGTTCCGCTGCGCGCTGACCGTCTCGCCGTCCGCGGTGGCCGGTGCGGCGCGCGAGCTGGCCGCCTCGTGAGGGTCTCCTTCCTCGCCGACTCCAGCGGGTGGGGCGGCGCCGAGGTGTGGCTGACCCACCACCTGCGCCGGGCCGCCGAGCACGGCGCGACGGCGTCGCTGGTGTGCGCCGAGCCGGTGGCGTCCGGCTTCGCGCACCTCGACGTCGAGCGCGCCGTCGTCCCGCTGACCCGGCACACGGCCGCGGCGCCGCGCACCCGGGCGGCGCTGGCCGCGCAGCGCCCCGACGTCGTCGTGGTCAACCTCGTCGACCCCGCGTCCAACGCCGCCGCGGTCGCCGCCGCGCAGCAGGTGGCGCCCACCGTCGGCGTGCTGCACCTGGTCGGCGACACCCGGGCGGGGGAGGAGCGCGCCGTGCTGACCGCGCTCTACCGGCGCATGGCCGCGGTGGTCAGCCCCTCGGAGGAGGGCCGCGCGCAGCTGGTGGCCGACCTCGGCGTCGACCCGGCCCGGGCGCACGTGGTGCCCAACGGCGTCGACGTGCCGCCCGATCCCGCCGGGCCGGCCGGGCGCCCGGTGCCGCGGGTCGGCGCGTTCGGCCGGCTCACCGCGCAGAAGGGCTTCGACGTGCTGCTCGCCGCGCTGCGCCGCCTGGACGTGCCGTTCGACGCCGTCATCGGCGGGGCCGGCCGCGACGGCGAGGCGCTGCGGGCCGCGGCCGCCGGCCTGCCGGTGGACCTCCCCGGCTGGGTCTCCGACGTCCGCGGCTTCCTCGCCGGGCTGGACCTGTTCGTGCTGTCCTCGCGGGTCGAGGCGCTGCCCCTGGTGCTGCTGGAGGCGATGGCCGAGGGCCTGCCGTGCGTGTCCACCGACGTCGGCGACGTCCGGCGCGCGGTGGGGGAGGACGCCGTCGTCGTGCCGGTGGAGGACGCCGGCGCGCTGGCCGGGGCGCTGCGCGGGCTGCTCACCGACCCCGCCCAGCGCGCGGACCTCGGGGTACGGGCCCGGGCGCGGGCCGAGCGCGACCTCGACGCCGGGCTGATGGCCTCGCGGACCTACGCCGTCCTCCGGCAGGTGCGCGCCGCGGCCGGTCTCAGCCGGCGCCGGGCAGCCCGGCCGCCACCCACGCGCGGTGCCCGCCGACGACGTCGCTCGCCGTCGCCAGGCCCAGCGAGCGCAGCGCGTCGGCGGCCAGGCTGGAGGTGTAGCCCTCCTGGCAGAGGACGACGACGTCCACGTCGTACCCGGTGGCCTGCGGCAGCCGCGCGTCGCTCTCCGGGTCGAACCGCCACTCGAGGTGGTTGCGCTCGACGACCAGCGCGCCGGGCACCTCGCCCTCGGTCTCGCGCTGCGACTGCGGCCGGATGTCGACCAGCACCGCGCCGTGGGCCACCCGCCGAGCGGCCTCGGCCGGGGTGAGGCGGGTGATCCGGGACCGGGCCTCGGCCAGCAGCTGGTCGACGCTCCTGGCGCCGGGCGGGCGGGCGCTCACCAGTCGACACCGGCGCGCTCGGTGCCGGTGTGCAGCAGCACCCCGCCCTCGAGGTCGTAGGTGCTCATCTGGCGGAGCCCGGGGGTGTAGGCGTGCACGCTCACGGCCGCCGCGGTGCCCCGGTTGGCCACCCGGTGGACGTGGTGCGGGCCGAAGGGCCGCACCCGCCCGGCGGTCAGCTCGGCGCGCGCCTCCCGGACGGCGCCGACCGGACCGCCCACGGTGTCCTCGGTCAGCGTCCCCCGGACGACGGCGAAGGCGCCGGCCGAGCCGCCGTGGTCGTGCAGCGGCGTGCCCTGGCCGGGCAGCCAGGTCAGCAGCCAGACCTGCGCGCCGGCGACGTCGGCGGCCAGGGCGGGGTCGAGCAGGGCGGCGGCGTCCTCGGCCGGCAGCAGGCCGGTCCAGCGGCTCTCGGCGCGGTACTCGACCCGCGGCAGCCAGGCCTCGGCGACGGCGGCCAGGGCGGCGGCGACCGTGGCGGCGGAGGTGGTGCGGGCGGTGGTGGTGTCGGTCGTGAGCTGGTCGCGGGCGGCGTCGGACAGCAGGGAGGTGAGCGGGGGCATCGGGACTCCGGGTGCAGGGCGCGCCGGCGCCCCGTCGGGGGGCGGGCGCGGGAGGTGGCGGTGGTCGGGCGCTCAGGCAGCCGGACACAGCGCGCTGGCGACCCGCAGCAGGTCCACGGCGGACCGGCGGGTGAGCGTCAGGGCGGGTGCCACGGGGCCATCCGACCCGGCCGGTCAATGTGTGTCAAGTCGATCGCCGTGGTGCACTTTGGCGTGTCGCGTGTCGGGACCGGGGAGACGACGTCAGTCGGGGAGCAGGACGGTCCGCAGCTCGTGCGCGCCGTCGGCGCGGGTGGCCTCGTAGAACCACCGGGCGCCCCCGCCGGGCAGCGCGACGACGTCGGCGTAGCGCAGCCCGTGCGGGGCGTGCGGACTCTGCAGGTACGGCCCACCCGGGGCGGCGCGGAAGCCGCCGCCGTCGAGCCGGGCGAGGCCGGTGCGCTCCTCCCAGTTCTCCTCCGCGGTGGCCCGGCCGTCGTAGAGCGCCCAGGTGCGGTCGCCGTCGAGGACGACCGTGCTGAACCGCACGCCGCGGGCGTCCCAGCCGCCCGGGGTGCCGGCCAGCGCGGTGCCCTGCCACGTCCAGGTGACGCCGTCGGGGCTGGTGGCGTGCTCGGTGGTCATCCGGTCGGTGGCGCCGGGGTCGTCGAGCGGGTGCACCGAGGCCCACAGGTGCCACTGGCCACCGTCCCACCGCACGACCGGGTCCTTGGGCGCCTCGGTGGCGCTGCCGGGCAGTACGGTGCGCGGCTCGGCGGCGCCCAGCCCTGCCACGGTGTCGGCCTCCAGCAGGTCCACCCGCCAGTGCCGGGTGCCCGGCGTCGCGCAGCTGACGTAGAGCCGCCAGCGGCCGTCAGGCGTGTGCACCAGGGCCGGGCGCTCCAGCGACTCGGCGCCGAAGCGGTCCTTGCCGAGGGCGAGGACCGGCTCGAAGCGCACGCCGTCGTCGGACCGGGCCACCACGGTGCCGAAGCCGCGCCCCTCGCCGACCGGGCGGCGCAGCCGGTGGGCCAGCCACCACGTGCCGTCGACCAGCTGGGCCGACGGCGCGCCGGCCCACGAGCCGGGGCGCGGGTCCTCCGGCTCGGCGACGACCTCGGCGTCGGCCCAGAAGCGGTCGGGCGCCGGGGGGCGGGGCGCGGTCACTCGGCGGCTCCTCTCGGGCAGGTGGCGGACCTCCCCGTGTGTACACCGCGGGACGGGGGTGGGCCGGGTGTCCGCTGACGCCGAGCGGCTCCCGCAGTTCGTGATCGCCGGTGCCCCCAAGGCCGGGACGACGGCGCTGCACGCGGCGCTGGCCACCCACCCGGGGCTGTACCTGTCGCCGGTGAAGGAGCCGAAGTACTACCTGACCGACGGGCGCCCGCCGCCGCGCAGCCGCCAGCGGGGACCCGGGGACGCGCACAGCGCCCGGGAGTGGGTGTGGCGGCGCGCGGACTACCTGCGGCTGTTCGACGGTGCCCCGCCCGGGACGGTGCGCGGGGAGAGCACGCCGTTCTACCTGCACGACCGCGCCGCGCAGCGCCGCCTGGCCGCCGACGTCCCGGGGATCCGCGTGGTGGTCGTCGTGCGCGACCCGGTGGACCGCGCGTGGTCGAACTGGGTGCACCTGCGCGCCGACGGCCTGGAGCCCGAGGCGGACTTCCGCACCGCCGTCTCGCGGGAGGACGCGCGGGTGGCGGCCGGCTGGGCGCCGTTCTGGCACTACCGCGGGCTGGGGCGCTACGGCGAGCAGCTGCGCGACCTGTACGCCGTGCTGCCGCGGTCGCAGGTGCTCCTGCTGCGCTACCGGCAGCTGGTCGACACCCCCCGCGAGACGCTCGACCGGGTCAGTGCCTTCCTCGGTGTCGAGCCGGGGGTGGCGCACACGGTGGCGCCGGAGAACGTCAAGCCGTACGTCCCGGACACGCCCCGGTACCGGGCGCTGGCCCGGGTGGTGCGGGCCGGCGCGGCGCTGGGCGCGTACGCGCCGCCGCAGGTGTGGCGGCAGGTCTCGCGGCCGCTGCTCGCCGCGCTGCACGCCGGGCGGGCGCCCCGGCCGCCGCTGCCGGTGGAGGTGCGCCGCGCGGTGCTCGCCCCGCTGCTGCCCGACATCACGCTGCTCGAGGAGCTCACCGGGGAGTCCTTCGACGACTGGCGCCGCGACACCGGCCGCGGCGACTTCCGCTCGCGCCGGTCCTGACTCAGCGGCGCACGCGGTAGGTGAGGTGGGTGCACGTCCGGCTCGCCTCGACCGACGTCTGCTCGAGCCGGTGCCGGCCGGCGCCGGGAAACAGCGGGGTGCCGCCGCCCAGGACCGCCGGGGCGAGGTGCAGGCGCAGCTCGTCGAGCAGCCCGTCCCGCAGGCACGAGCCGACCAGCGCCCCGCCGCCCATGACGAAGACGTCGAGGTCGCCGGCGGCCTGGCGGGCCTGCTGCAGGGCGGCCTCCGGGCCGTCGGTGGCGAACGTGACGTCGTGGGTGGCCGCGAGCCGGTGCTCCGCCGGCGGGCTGCCGGTGACGACGAGGAACGGCGGGCGGGCGTCCAGTGCCGCGCCGTAGCCCATGCCGTCGACCCACCCGCGGTCGACCTCGTCGAAGGTGTGCCGGCCCATGACGACGGCACCGGAGGTGGCGACGTGCCGCTCGAGCACTCCGCGGTCGACGGGGTCGTCGCTGTGCAGCGCCCAGGTGTGGAGGACCTCGACGGCGTCGTCCGGGCCGGCCACGAAGCCGTCGAGGGAGACCGTGATGTCGCCGATGACGAGGGTCATGGGGTGTCGACGTCGCAGGGCTCCCGGACTCATCGCTCGAGGTGGTGTCAAGGGGTGTACCGGATGTGTGGATGAGCCTCTGACCTGCGGATACGGGTCGCAGGACCACCGCGGATCCGCTATTCTTCGTACATGTGTTCGGGTGAGTGGCAGGGCGCGGAGGACGTGCTGGACGACGTCGCCGCGCTCATCGCCGAGCGCAACCGGATCGACGCGGCATTGGCCCGGCGGGTGCGGGCGGCGGAGCTGGCCCAGGCCCCGGAGCGCGACGGGCTGAAGTCCATGAGCTCGTGGCTGCGGGGGCACTGCCGGCTCACCGACGCCGCGGCCGCCCGGCTGGTGACCGTCGGGCGGGCGCTGGAGCACCTGCCGACCCTCGCCGAGGCGCACGAGGCCGGCTGGGTGAGTGCGGAGCAGGTGGCCGAGGCAGTCCGGGTGGTCACTCCGCGCCGGCGGGCGGCGGCGGCCGCGCAGAGGGTGGACCTGGCCGCGATCGACGCGGCGCTGACCCAGGTCGCCGTCGACGGCGAGCACGCCGACCTCGTGCTGGTGGTGCGGCGCTACTGCGACGCGCTCAATCCCGACGGGCCCGAACCGGATCCCACCGAGGGCCGGTCGCTGACGCTGTCGAAGCACGCCGACGGGTCGGTCAGCTTCCGCGGGCACCTGGACGCCGTGGGTGGGGAGAAGGTGCAGGCGGCGCTGGAGGCGCACGTGCAGGCCGACCGGCCCGCTGGCGACGAGCGCACGCGAGCCCAGCGGCTGGGGGATGCCTGGGTGCAGTGGGCCGACAACGCGCTGGCCGCCGGCAGCCTGCCGGTGCTGCGGACGGTCAAGCCGCACGTGGCCGTCCGCGTCGATCTGGACGACCTGACCGACCCGGCGACCGGCGCGGGCGCGGCCACCATGGGCTTCGGGGCGGTGATCTCCGCCGCCCGCGCCCGCTGGCTGGCCTGCGACGGGACCATCTCCCGGGTGGTGTTCGGCCCCGACGGGGTCCCGCTGGACCTCGGCAGGAGTCAGCGGCTGGTCAGCCGGCAGCTGCGCCGGGCCGTCGAACTGCGCGACGGCGGCTGCGTCTTCGCCGGCTGTGATGCGCCGAGCCACTGGGCCGACGTGCACCACCTCGTGCACTGGTGGAAGGACCCCCGCGTCCCCCGCCACTCGCCAGCTCGCGGCGGGCCCCTACGCGAGGGCCGACCACCACGGCTTCCGCGTCGAACGCCAACCGGACGGGCGATGGCGCACCTGGCGACCCGACGGCAGCGAGATCACCACCCCGACACCGCTCGTCCCTGCCGCCTGACCGGTCGTGCCTTTGGGCGACCGCTGCCTGCGCTCGTTGGCGCGCCCTCGCGCTGTCGGCTGCTCTGCGCCGCGCTGCTGTGGTGTCCCGGAGCGGCCCACGATGGGACGACGCCACCTGTGAGCCACGGATCGTCGGGAGCCCGGCCTGACCAGCCTCTGCTGATGCTCGACGTCCCCGGGATGGCTGACCACGTGGCTCCACGCGAGGTTCCGGCACCTGGCCGACCTGGTGGCTGCTCCGGTGACCGCGTCACGCCCCAAGCGGTGATCGACGACGATGACCCGGATCATGGCGGCTCCGCCGCTCGGCCTCGCACAGCCGGGGACTCTCGCGTCCGTCAGACCATCTCTCGCTGATGGACTCGTCAGCCGCCGGGCGGTTGACCAGCGGTCACCGCGGCGGGGGTCCGCTCGGTCGCCTTGTCTCGTCCGGGCGGTGCCGACGTCCAGAGATGGGCAGCGGCGGGTGGCCTGTCGACGCCTCCTCCTCGTCCGCGACGTCGGCCGCCTGTGCCGCCGTGCGGGCGAGGAGGCGCATGGAGCGATCCCCGTGTGCCCTCGTCCCGCACGGCGGCGGGGGTGACCTACTGGAAGGCCACGGGCAGGTCCTGCATCACGGCGGCATCGCAGTCGAACGGTGCCGGCTGCACCTCGGCGATGACGGCCACGGAGACGCCACAGACGTTGGCCGCGACGCCGATCGGGATCTGCACGTTGACGTCCTCGATGTTCACGTTCACGAGTCCGCCGGTGAAGACGGGCTGTGCGCTGGCAGGTGCGGCGAGGGCCACACCCCCGCACCCGAGTGCGGCGACGCTGGCCAGGGTCATGGCAGTGGAACGGATTCGCATCGGTCTCCCTCTCGTCGGGCCCCCGTCGGGAGGCTCTACGACTGACACGCCGCCACCCGCCGCTGATGACGCAGATCGCGGTCACCAGCCGGGGATTCCGACGTCCGCAGCAGTGCACGCCTGGAGCCGTCGCGGCTCTCCGCCTCTGCGGAGAGCAGCCGGTCATCCACCGGGGACGCGGCTCGTGACCGCAGCAGGGCCATGCCGGTCTCCCGGCCGCTGAGCCGGCACCGGTGCCGGCGGCCGACGACCGGCGACCGTTCGCCGGGCCCGCGTCATCCACGTAGCACCAGCGCGTCAGCGCGGGAGCCGACACAGCACGTCACGCCAGGCCGCGTCACGTCCCATGTCCTGCGGTCGACGTCGTGGAGCGCGTAGCGACGCGTCCTGAGCGGTGTGGTGCACGGATCCAGGCCTGCGGCAACGGTGGTCCGCAGGTGGTGTCCCAGAGGCCGCCTCCAGGGCGAGTCGCCCTCGTCCCGGAGCGGCGCATCCTGAGGATGCGGCGGTCGTGGCGCGCCGGGCCGTGGTGCCCTGTCCGGCGGCATCGGCGACTCCTAGCGTCGGGCCATGAGTCGGAAGCCACTGCGGTGCCGGTTCGGGTGGCACTCCTACGTCCAGCGACACCCGGACGGGGAGCAGCCGTCGGGTCCGGACGACAAGATCTGCCGGCGGTGCGGAAAGCGCACGGGCGCCCCGTTCGGGAACGCGCCGTGGGTCCTGCCGGGGTGACGCCGCGCCGCTGACACGCGACCCCGCGCGGCAGCCGGCTCGACAGGAGCGCTGCAACCGTGGTTGCATCACCGCCGTGGCGGCCGTCGGGGAGTGGGTGCTGCTCTCGTACCGCCTGCCCCGGGAACCGTCGGGGCCGCGGACGACGCTGTGGCGGCGGCTGCGCCGGCTCGGCGTGGCCCAGCTCGGCGACGGCGTGGTGGCTCTCCCCGCCGACGCGCGCACCCGCGAGTCCCTCGAGTGGCTCGCCGACGACGTGCTCGCCGCCGGTGGCAGCGCCGGGGTCTGGCTCGCCCGCCCGGCCGGCACCGCCCAGGAGCGCGAGCTGGCCACGGGGATGGCCGCGGCCCGGGCGGAGGAGTACCGCGCGTTCACCGCGGACTGCGACGCGGCGCTCGCCGCCCCCGAGGCCGACCGGGCCCGCGCGCTGCGGCGGCTGCGCGGCGAGTGGCGCGCCATCGGCCGCCGCGACTTCTTCCCGCCGGCCGAGCGGGACACGGCCGGCGCGGCGCTCCGGGCGCTGTCCCAGGCGGTCGGTGAGCCGCTCGCGGCCGGGCGGGGGAGCCGGTCGTGAGGTGGGCGACCCGGGCCGGGGTGCACGTCGACCGCGCCGCCTGCGCCTGGCTGATCCGCCGGTTCGTCGACCCCGACGCCGAGTTCGTCTTCGTCTCCGACCCCGCCGACGTCCCGGCCGACGCCACGCCCTTCGACATGCGCGGCGCGGCGCTCGGCCACGTCGGCGGGGACTGCTCGTTCGAGACGATCCTGCGCGTCCACGGCCTGACCGACCCCGCACTGGAGCGGATCGGCGAGATCGTGCACGAGGCCGACCTCGACGACGGCCGCTTCGACGCCCCCGAGGCACCGGGCCTCGACGTCCTGCTGCGCGGCCTGTCGATGACCGGCGACGACGAGCGCACCCTCGCCGTCTCCGGGCCGCTGTTCGACGGGCTCCACGAGTACGTCCGCCGCCGCCTGCTGCTCGGCCGCGAGCCGGCCTGACCCCGACGGAGACCCGTGACCCCCGAGCCACGCCCGACCCCCGCCGAGCCCCGCGCGGCGACGGCGGTGCCGCCGTTCCGCGCCGCCGTCCGCACCTGGTTCCTGGTGTCGCTGCAGACCTTCGGCGGCCCCGCCGGCCAGATCGCCGTCATGCAGCGCGAGCTGGTCGACGAGCGCCGCTGGATCGGGCAGCGCCGGTTCCTGCACGCCATGAACTACTGCATGCTGCTGCCCGGCCCCGAGGCCCAGCAGCTGGCCACCTACGTCGGCTGGCTGCTGCACGGCACGCGTGGCGGCCTGGTCGCCGGCGGGCTGTTCGTCCTCCCCGGCGTCCTCGCGCTGCTGCTCCTGTCGGCGGTCTACGTCGCCTTCGGTGACACCACCGCGGTGGCCGCGCTGTTCGCCGGGCTCGCGCCGGCGGTGGTGGCGATCGTCGCGCAGGCGGTGCATCGGGTGGCCAAGCGCGCGCTCACCAGCCCGCCGCTGGTGGCCATCGCCGTCGCCGCCTTCCTGGCGCTGGCGCTGTTCGCCGTCCCGTTCCCGCTCGTCGTGCTCGCCGCCGGCCTGGCCGGGTGGGTGCTCGGCCGCCGGCGCCCGGCGGCGGTCGCCGAGCCACCCGCCGACGACGGCCCCGCGCCGGTGATCGCCGACGACGCCCTGCACTCCGAGCGCCCGTCGGGCCGCCGCACGCTCACCGTGCTCACCGCCGGGCTGCTCGCGTGGGGCGTGCCGCTGGCCGCCGTCGTCCTGCTCACCGGCCCGGGCAGCACGCTCACCGAGCAGGGCCTGTTCTTCTCCGGCGCCGCGGTGGTCACCTTCGGCGGCGCCTACGCGGTGCTCGCCTACGTCGCGCAGGCCGCCGTCGGCACCTACGGCTGGCTGGCGCCGGGGGAGATGGTGCGCGGGCTGGCGCTGGCCGAGACCACCCCCGGGCCGCTCATCATGGTCGTGCAGTTCGTCGCCTTCCTCGGCGCGTTCCGCGCGCCCGGCGGGCTCGACCCCTGGGCCGCGGCGGTGCTCGCCTCGCTGCTGGTCACCTGGGTGACGTTCGTGCCGAGCTTCCTGTTCGTCCTGCTCGGCGCCCCCTACATCGAACGGCTGCGGGGCAACCGGTCGCTGTCGGCGGCGCTCACCGGCATCACCGCCGCGGTCGTCGGGGTCATCGCCAGCCTCGGCCTCTACTTCGCCGTCCACACGCTGTTCTCCGACACCGTGCGGGTCGGCCCCCTGGCGCTGGAGCTGCCCGACCCCACCGCGGTGCGCCCGGTGGCCTGGGCCGTCGCGGCGCTCGCCGCCGTCCTGCTGTTCCGGCTGCGCTGGTCGGTGCTGCGGACGCTCGGCGTCTGCGCCGTCCTCGGGCTCGCCGCGGGCCTCGCCGGGCTGCCGGTGGCGTGAGCGTGGGTGACCGGCGGCCGGCCGGGTAGGGCTCCGGCCGAGGGCGGCGGGCAGCCCGGCCCGCCCCGGACGGGAGGCAGAGATGGCGATCGCGACGATCAACCCGGCCACCGGCGAGACGCTGAAGACCTACGACCCGCTGTCGGACGACGCCGTCGACGAGAAGATCGGCCGGGCCGCGGCCGCGTACCGCGCCTACCGGCTGACCAGCCCCGAGGAGCGCGTGGGCTGGCTGCGCGCGGCCGCCGACGTGCTCGACGCCGACACCGACACCGTGGCCGCGCTCATGGTCACCGAGATGGGCAAGACGCTGGCCGCGGCGAAGGCCGAGGCGGCCAAGTGCGCGAAGGCGCTGCGGTACTACGCCGAGCACGGCCCGGCGATGCTCGAGCCGAAGCCCGCCGACGCCGCCGCCGTGGGCGCCGAGCGCGCCTTCCTCGTGCACCGGCCGATCGGGGTGGTCCTGGCGATCATGCCGTGGAACTTCCCGCTCTGGCAGGCGATGCGCTTCGCCGCCCCGGCGCTCATGGCCGGCAACGTCGGGCTGCTCAAGCACGCCAGCAACGTGCCGCAGACGGCGCTCTACCTGGAGGAGCTCTTCCGCAAGGCCGGCTTCCCCGCCGACGTCTTCCAGACCCTGCTCATCGGCTCCTCGTCCATCGAGCGGGTGCTGCGCGACGACCGGGTCGCCGCCGCCACGCTCACCGGCAGCGCCCCCGCGGGGCAGTCGGTCGCCGCCATCGCCGGCGACGTGCTCAAGAAGACCGTGCTCGAGCTCGGTGGCAGCGACCCGTTCATCGTCATGCCCTCCGCCGACCTCGACCGCGCCGCCGAGGTGGCCGTCACTGCGCGCTGCCAGAACAACGGGCAGAGCTGCATCGCCGCCAAGCGGTTCTTCGTGCACCGCGACGTCGCCGAGGAGTTCACCCGGCTGTTCGCCGAGAAGCTCGGCGCGCTCACCGTCGGCGACCCGATGGACGAGGGCACCCAGGTCGGCCCGCTGGCCACCGAGTCCGGCCGGGAGGACGTCGAGCGGTACGTGCAGGACGCCGTCGACAAGGGCGCGACCGTCGTCGTCGGCGGGAACCGGCCCGACGGGCCCGGCTGGTACTACGAGCCGACCCTGCTCACCGGGATCACGAAGGAGATGGACCTCTACGACGAGGAGGTCTTCGGCCCGGTGGCCGCGCTGTGGACCGTCGACGGCCTGGAGGAGGCCATCGAGATCGCCAACAGCCACCCCTACGGCCTGGGCGCGAACCTGTGGAGCGAGGACGAGCAGGAGCGCGCGACGTTCGTGCGCGACGTCGAGAGCGGCATGGCGTTCGTCAACGGGATGGTCACCAGCTACCCGGAGCTGCCCTTCGGCGGGGTCAAGCAGAGCGGCTACGGCCGCGAGCTGACCGAGCTCGGCATGTACGAGTTCATGAACGCCACGACCGTGTGGATCGGCCCGCACAGCAGCGAGCAGCGGGAGGGGAACACGGCGACCGCCTCGGAGTGACCCCGGCGTCCCGGGGGTAGCCAGCACCGGTGACGAGGACGACGGACGACCACTTCGTGGCCCAGGCGGTGCACGACCTCGGGACGGCGCTCTGGCTCGGCGGCGCCGTGATGGGGATCGCCGGCGTGAACAAGTCGGGCAGCGACCTGACCTCCGGGATCGACAAGGTCCGGGTGGCCAGCTCGGCCTGGAGCCGGTTCGCGCCGGCGCAGTGGGGCGGCATCGCCGCCACCCTGGGCGCCGGCCTGCAGCTGACCCGCGCCAACCGCGGGCGACTGGCCCTGCAGGCGGGCTACGGGAGGGTCGGTGCGCTCAAGGCGGCGCTGACCGTGGCCGGGGCCGGCGCGACGGCCTACGCCGCCTACACGGGCAAGAAGATCGGGGAGCTGGCCGAGAAGGCCGACCGGGACGGCGGCGTCGACGTCAAGGACGCCACCCTGCCCTCGGCGGGCACCCCGGCGGAGATCGCGACCTGGCAGGGCCGGCAGCGGGTGGCGCAGGCCGCCGTCCCGACACTGGCCGGGGCGGTCGTCGTGTGCAACGCCTGGCTGGTGCAGGCCCAGCGACCGGTCTGCACCGTCCGGGGCGTCCTCGGGCGGCTGCTGCACCGCTGAGGCGGGCCGGGCCTCCGGCCCGTCTCAGCCGCCGTCGGGGTGCTCGGCGCGGACCACCAGCCGGCTGCCGCTCGCGGTGGGGAGCACGGCCACGGACACGGCGGGGGAGACCTTCTCCGCCAGCCACAGCAGCAGCAGCCGCCGGTCGGCGGGGACCTCGTGCGGGTGCAGCGCCGGGAACGAGCCCCCGACCCCGACCTCGCAGGCGATCGCCGCGCCGTCGCGCGCCACCCGCACCGGCACGCCGTCGGGGTGCCCGGCGAATTCCGCGGCGGTGCGGACCGCCTCGTGCAGGACCAGCACCAGCTCGTCGCGCCGGGTGCCGGACAGGCCGGCGTCGGTCAGGACCGCCGTCCACCACGCACGGTTGCCCACCGGGGCGTGCGGGTCGAGCGTGCCCTCCGCCAGCGCCGTGCCGGCGGCCGGCCGCGGTGCCACCTCCAGGTCGGGGTTGGGCAGGTCGGTGCCCGAGCACCACAGCAGCGGGTGGGTGCTGCGGGCCGTCGCGACGGCGGCCGGCTCGAGGACGGCGGTGTCGAGCAGGCAGGTCACCTCGACCGGCCGGACCGCCACGGCGACGGTGACCTCGTGCTCCGCGCCGCGCCAGCGGGCGAGGTCGGACACCAACGCGGTGGGCGGCTGGACGAGCACCACGACCGGGGCCGCCGACCCCGGGTGCCGCAGCCGGGACCACTCGTCGGCGAGTTCCGCGGGCGGGACCTGCAGCACCCGCTGCTGCGGCGCGAAGGTCACCGGCGTGCCGGGCACGGCCTCGGCGAGTGCCCGCCGGACGACGTCGTCGACGTGGGCCACCACCGGCGACCCCGCCACGACCGCGCGGCGGCAGAACTCGACGGCGAGCCGGCCGGCCTCCTCCGCTCCGGTGGAGAAGGCGCACCGGTGCACCGGGAGGGGTGTCGCGGTCACCGCCCCGCCCCGCCGCCGTCCGCCAGCCGTACCTCGCGGCCCGGGTGCCGCCCGGCCATCAGGGTGATCAGCCGCCCGGTCAGCCGCGAGGCGCCGACCAGCGTCAGCCCCGGCGGGCCGGCGGCGGCGGCGACCAGCGCGTCGGCGGCACCCACGTCGAGGAACCGCAGGTCGGTCACGTCCCAGGTCGCCGGCCGCGCGGAGACCTGCAGGGTGGCCCCGAGGACGGCGCGCAGCGCGTCGGCGTTGGCCGAGTCCAGCTCACCGGCCATCCGCAGCACCGTCCCGGCGACGACGAGCCGGAAGACCCCGTCGTCGTACTCGGCCCCGGCGTCGTGCTCGTGGTCGTGCAGCTGCGTGAGCTGCTCCCGCTGGCCGGGCACGAGCAGGTCCCGGAAGTAGGGGCAGAGCACGGTGAGCGGCAGGTGGGCGACCAGCTCGGTCACCACCGCCTCGAACGGGTTGCCCCCGGCGGAGGTGAGCGCGCCGCTGAACCGGACGCCGGGCCAGCCCTCGGCGACCGCGCCGGTGATCGCGGCGCGGACGGCGTCCGGGTCCGGCGGCAGGATCCGGACCGGGCGGTCGAGGGCCTGCGCCGACGTGGCGCCCGGGTGGCCCGGGCCGAGCAGCCCCTGCCGGCTCAGCCGGGTCCACATCCGCTCCTCGCGTGCCCCCAGGCCCACCAGCAGCACCTGCTCACCGCGGCGCACGCCCTCGGCGACGAAGTCACCGACCACCTGGGCGTGCGCCTCCTCGCTGTCGAGGACCACCCAGTCGTGCCGGCCGGCGCTCGTCCGCTCAGGAGCCATCGGGAGCCCGCCCGTCGCTCCCCGCGGCGACCGGACGCGGCGTCTCGCCGGTCTCGGTGACCAGCGCGGCGACGTCGCGGACCTTGCGGTGGGTGTCCTGGGAGGCGCGCACGAGGATGCCGAAGGCGGTGTCGGCGGTGATGCGGTAGCGCTCCATCAGCACCCCCTTCGCCTGCCCGATGAGGTCGCGGCTGTCCAGCGCCACGGCCAGGTTCGTGGTCCGCCGCACGGTGTGCAGCGCCAGCGCGGCCTGCCCGGCCACCGGCACCAGCGTCGCGCGGTCGGCGCCGTGGCCGGTGGCGTACACCGACAGCGCGCCGATCACCTCGGTGCCGGTGTCGAGGGGCAGGCAGGTGGCCGCCCGCACGCCCGCGGCGGCGGCCGCCTGCGCCAGCGCCGGCCACCGCAGGTCGCGGCCGAGGTCGCCGCTGCCGGACGGGGTGCCGGACAGGGCCGTCAGGAGCGGCCCCTGCCCGCGGCCGACCTGTCCGGCGTCCAGCGCCGCCGCGGGGCCGGCGTCCCCCCGGGGCGGGACCGGTCGGCGGCCGGTGCCGAGCAGGGTCAGCGACACCGACGACCCCGGCGGCAGCAGGGTCGCCACGTCGTCGAGCACGGCCCGGACGGCGGCATCCGGGTCCTCGGCGGCGTGCCAGCGGCGGGCCGCCGCCAGCAGCCAGCCGGTGAGTTCGGGTCGGGGACGGGGGACGGCTACGGTGGTCACAGGGTGCACCGCGGCACCTCCAGCCGGACGTGGCTCCGGTCGCGACGTGGGCGGAGGCGCTCCGTGGTTCGACGCGCTCCCCCCTCCGGGTGCGCTTGATCGTGCCACCCGGACGGGCGACACGCCCACGACTCGCTCACCAGAGTGACGTGGCGCACACGCAGCGCGGTGGACGGAACCGGCTAGCGTCGGGGCGGTGACCGGCACCGTCCGCGACGCCACCCCCGGCGACGCCGTCGCGTGCGCCGCCGTCTACACCCCCTACGTCACCGGCACCGCCGTCTCCTTCGAGACCACCCCGCCGACGGTGGCGGAGATGGCGACGCGGATCGCCGCCGCCCAGGAGCGCCACGCCTGGCTGGTGCTCGAGGCCGACGGCGCGGTGCGCGGCTTCGCGTACGGCGGGCCCTTCACGGGCCGCGCCGCCTACCGCTGGTCCTGCGCGGTAAGCGTGTACCTGGAGCCCGGCCGCCGGCGCACCGGCGCCGGCCGGGCGCTGTACGACGCGCTGCTCGAGCGCCTCGCCGGCCGCGGGTACCTCGTCGCGCTGGCCGGCGTCGCGCTGCCCAACGACGCCAGCCTCGGCCTGCACCGCGCCCTCGGCTTCGAGCCGGTGGGCACCTACCGGCGGGTCGGCTGGAAGGACGGCGCCTGGCGGGACGTCACCTGGTTGCAGCGCGACCTCGGTCCCGGACCCGCCGACGGCGTGCCGCCCGCCGAGCCGCGCTGAGCTGCACGCCCTACCCTCCGCCCGTCGGGACCGACGGGGAGGACGACGTGCGCACGCTGCTGACCAACTTCCGGAACTTCGCCTTCTCGGGCAGCCTGGTCGACCTCGCGGTCGGCCTGGCGATCGGGGCGGCCTTCGCCACCGTGGTCGAGTCGCTGGTCGGCGACGTGATCCTGCCGCTGGTGGCGGCGGTCTTCGGCCAGCCGGACTTCGACGCCCTCGTGCTCACCGTCAACGGCGCGCAGATCCGCTACGGTTCGTTCCTCACCGCGTTCGTCTCGTTCCTGCTGCTCGCGGTGACGATCATGTTCCTGGTGCAGGCGATCCGCCGGGCCACCGGCCGGGAGACCGCCGGCGCGCAGGGCAACCGGGAGTGCGACCACTGCAAGAGCTTCATCCCGGTGGACGCCTCGGTCTGCATGTTCTGCACGCGCGACGTCGAACCCGTCGTCCCCTGACCGCGTGCCGCCCTGCCCGGGAAACCGGGCGACGGGCGGGCGGGCCGGTGCCAGCATGCGGGGTGTGGACCTGCTCTCGTCGCTGCCGGCGTTCCTCCTGGCGGTGGTGCTCATCTCGGCCTCGCCGGGGCCGGCGATGGCCCTGATCCTGCGCCGGGCCGCACTGCGCGGGTTCCGCGCGACGGTCCCGACCGTGCTGGGCCTGGAGCTCGGCCTCTACGCGTGGGCGCTGCTCGCCGCGGCCGGGTTCGCCGCGCTGGTCGCCGCCTCCGAGGTCGCCTTCCTGGTGCTGCGGGTCGTGGGCGCCGTCGTGCTGGTCTGGCTGGGCCTGCAGGCGTGGCGCTCGGCGTGGCGGGAGCACCGCGCCGCCGCCGCGGGCCCGCTGGTGCCGTTACCGCCGCCCGTCGGGCGCCGCGGTCGGTGGGTGGCGTTCGGCGAGGGGCTGCTCGTGCAGCTCGCCAACCCGAAGGCCGCCGTCTTCATGATCGCCTTCTACCCGCAGTTCGTGCCGGCCGACCGGCCGCTGTTCGCCACCACCGCGGTGCTGGCGCTGCTGCAGGTCGCGATCGAGCTGGTGCTGTACCTGTCGCTGGCCGCCGGGGTGGCCCGCGCCGGTGGGTGGTTCCGGCGGCGGCGGGTGCGGCAGGCGCTGGAGACGGCCAGCGGCACCGCCCTCGTCGGCCTCGGCGTCCGGGTGGCGGTGTCCTCCCGCTGACCTCCCGGTGACCTCCCGCTGACCTCCCGCCGACCTCCCGTGGACCCCGTCCGCGGCCGGGCGCCACCCGCTACGGTCTGCGCCGGCACCGACGGGACGGGGAGGGCGCGTGACCACACCGGTCAGGCACGGTCAGGGGACGCTGGCCACGGGGCAGTACTGGCAGGGCTGGGCGGTGCCCGACCCGGTCGGCGTCGTGGTGCTGGTGCACGGTGCCCACGAGCACGGCGGCCGGTACGCGCACGTCGCCGAGCGGCTCGGCGCCGCCGGGTACGCGTCCTACGCCCCCGACCACCCCGGCCACGGCCGCTCCCCGGGCCGCCGCGGCGACATCCGCAGCCTGGCCGCGGCCGTCGAGGGCGTCGCGCAGACCGCCCGGGCGGCCGCCGACCGCCACCCCGGCGTCCCGCTGTTCGTCTACGGGCACAGCCTCGGCGGCCTGGTGGCGCTGCAGTACCTCACCGGCACGCCGCACGAGCGCGTCGCCGGTGCGGTCGTCTCCGCGCCGGCCCTCGACACCAGCACCGCCACCCCGGCGCAGCGCGCGCTCGCGCCGGTGCTCGCCCGGGTCGCCCCCGGCCTCGGCGTGCTCACCCTCGACGCCGAGACGGTCAGCCGCGACCCCGAGGTGGTGGCCGCCTACCGGGCCGACCCGCTCAACCACACCGGGAAGATGGTCGCCCGCACCGGCACCGAGATCATGCTCGGCGCCGCCGGCATGCCCGCCCGGCTGCGGGACCTGCGGCTGCCGCTGCTGGTGCTCCACGGCGGCGACGACCGGCTGATGCCGCCGTCGGCCAGCGACGTCGTGCGGCAGCACGCCGGGTCCCCGGACCTCACGGTGCGCCTCTACGACGGGCTCTACCACGAGCCGCACAACGAGCCGGAGAAGGACCGGGTGCTCGACGACGTCGTCGCCTGGCTCGACGCCCACCGCGGGAGCTGACGCGCTCGCGCGGCGGCGGCCGCCGGTCCGTGACAGGGTCCCGGGCAGCGGGGCCGAGCGACGGACGGGAGGAACGGTGACCCACGCCCTCGGCGACGGGCTGCGCCTGCTGCGCGCCTTCGCCACCAACCCGCGGCAGATCGGCGCGGTGCTGCCCACCTCGCGCACCGCGGTGCGCGCCATGCTCGACCTCGCCGACGTCCCGTCGGCCGGGCTCGTGGTGGAGCTCGGTGCCGGCACCGGGGTGGCCACCCGGGAGCTCCTCGCCCGGCTCGGGCCCGCCGCCCGGCTGGTCGCCGTCGAGATCGAGCCGCGGCTGGCCCGCCTGCTCACCGAGCGGTTCGGCGACCCGCGGCTGCAGGTGGTGTGCGGCTCCGCCGAGGACCTCGACGCCCACCTCGACGGCGAGCGGGCCGACGTCGTCGTCTCGATGCTGCCGTTCACCTCGCTGGAGGCAGGGCTGCGACGCCGGCTGCTCGACGTGCTGCCGCGCGCGCTGCGCCCCGGCGGGACGGCGCTGGTCATCCAGTACTCGCCGCTGGTGCGCGGCGAGCTGCGCCGCCGGTTCGCCGCGGTGCGCACCGTCGTCACGCCGTGGAACGTGCCGCCGGCCTTCCTGTTCGCCTGCACCGGCCCGGGAGCGCCCGCCGCCGGGCGATGAGTCGCCGCCGGCAGGCCGGTCCTCCCGACATGACGACCGGACGGATCGACCCCCGCTACGGCGACGCCTCGGCCTCCGCACCACCGTGGGCCGACGTCGAACGGCTGCTCGCCGACGCGCAGCTCTACTGGATCGTCACCGTCCGCGCCGACGGACGCCCCCACGCCGTCCCGCTGGTCGGCGTCTGGCACGACGGCGCCTTCGCCTCTGCACCGGCGCCGCCGAGCAGAAGCGGCGCAACCTCGAGACCAACCCGCACGTGGCCGTGACCACCGGCAGCACCGGCGCGCACGGCTGGGACAGCGGCCGGGACGTCGTGGTCGAGGGCACCGCGGTGCGGGTGACCGACCCGGGGGCGCTGCAGGCGCTGGCGGCCGCCTGGTACGCCAAGTACGGCGAGGACTGGCACTTCGAGGTCCGGGGCGAGGAGTTCGTCGAGCTCAGCGACTCCGGCGGCGCCACCGAGGGCGGCGCCTGGGTCTACCGGGTCGCGCCGGCGAAGGTGCTCCTCTTCGGCGGGCCGCACGGCCAGACCCGCTACCGCCCCTGACCGGCGCCGTCAGACCGGGCGCGCCGGCAGCAGGTGCTCCTGGTGGTCGAGCTCGCGCTCCAGGGTGCGCAGCCCGTCGTCGGGCAGCCGGCCCAGGTCGCGCCAGCGCAGCAGCTCCTGGCGCTCGGCGTCGATCACCGCCCGGCGCACCCGCAGCGCCGCCTCGTACTCCGGGGACATCGGCACCTCCCCGGCGGCGTCCTCGAGGACCTCCAGCCGCCGCCGGTAGCGGTCCACCCGCGTGCGCAGCGCGGCGCGGATCGACGCGATGGCGGCGTCGTCGACGTGGTCGTGCTGCTCGGCCTGCAGCTCGTCGAGCCGGGTCAGCCCCGCCTCGACGGCGGCGACCCGCGCCTGGTTGCGCAGCCGGGCGGCGTCGGCGGCGTCGGCGCGCAGGCCCAGCCGGCGGACCAGCGGCGCGAACGTGGCGCCCTGGCCGACCAGGGTGACCAGCACGGCGAGGAACGCGCAGAACAGCAGCAGGTCGCGGTCGGGGAAGGGGTCGCCGGTGTCGGTGACCAGCGGGATGGTGAAGACGGCGGCCAGGCTGATGACGCCGCGGGTGCCGGCCCAGCTCAGCACGGTGATCTCCCGGCCGGACAGCCGCGGCGCCGCGGGGGAGCGCCCGCCCGGCGGGGTCGTCTCGTCCTCGACCGGCGAGCCGCCCAGGCGCATGTGCAGCGCCTGCGGGGCGTGCTCGGTGAGCCACAGCCACAGCGGCCGCACCAGCAGGACCGCCCCGACGGTGATCGCCGAGGCGACGACCACGGTGGAGGGCGCGTACTGGCCGAGGCCGCGGATGACCGCGGGCAGCTGCTGGCCGATGAGCAGGAAGACGACGCCCTCGAGCAGGAAGTCGACCAGCCGCCACACCGCGTCGGTCTGCAGCCGGGTGGCCCCCGACTGCCAGTACGGCGCGTTGTGCGCGATGACGAGACCGGCGACGACGACGGCCAGCACGCCGGACACGTGCACGCTCTCGGCCAGCAGGTAGGCGACGAACGGCGTGGCCAGGGAGATCGCGTTGGACGTCAGCGGGTCGCGGCGCAGCCGGCGCAGCGGCCGGATGCCGTGGGCGACGAGCAGGCCCGCGGCGACCCCGCCGGCCGCGGCCAGCGCGAACTGGCCCAGCGCGCCCCACGTGGAGAACCCGTCGCCGGAGGCCGCGGCGACCGCGACGGTGAGCAGGGTCAGCGCGGTCGCGTCGTTGAGCAGCCCCTCGCCCTGGATGAGCGTGACCAGCCGCGGGGGCAGGCCGACCCGGCGGCCGACGGCCAGCGCGGCGACGGGGTCCGGCGGGGCGACGGCGGCGCCGAGGGCGATGCCGGCCGCGAGCGTGGCGCCGGGCACCCACAGCGCGAAGCCGGCGCCGATGACCAGCGCGGTGACCAGCACCAGCAGCACCGAGAGCCCGACGACGGTGCGCAGGTTGGCCCGGATCGCGATGAGCGAGGAGTCCAGCGCGGCGCTGTAGAGCAGCGGCGGGATGAGGACGGTGAGGACGACCTCGGGATCCAGCGTCAGGTTCGGACCGGGTAGCAGCGCGTAGACCAGCCCGGTCACGGTGAGCAGCGCGGCCGCCGGGAGACCGGTCCGTTCGGCCAGCCAGCGGGCCGCGACGATGACCGCGACCGCGGCGAGGGCGAGCAGCAGGACGGTCTCGGGGTGCACCCGCGCATCCTCCCCGAGGGGGCGGCGGTGTCCGTCCCGCCACCCCCGGGCAGGTGCTAGGCGGCGACGGCGTCCATCGCCTCGGCGACCAGGGTGACCGAGCGCAGCCGGGCCTCGGCGGTGGGCGCCTGGTGGGCGACGATCAGCTCGTCGGCGTCGGCCAGCCGCGCGAAGGCGGTCAGCTGCTCGCGCACCTGGTCGGGGGTGCCGGCGGCGGTGTGGGTGAGCATCGAGTCCACGTGCCGGCCGGCGCCGGAGGACAGCAGCAGGTCCGCCTCGTCGTCGGACAGGTCGCGGCCCTGGCCGAACAGGCCGACCGCCAGCCGCCGGCGGGTGGCCGCGAGCCCCGCCTGTGCGGCCTCGGCGCTGTCCGCGGCCAGCGCGTTGACCCCGGCGACGACGTAGGGGGCGTCGAGCTGCTCCGACGGGCGGAAGTCCCGCCGGTAGGCGGCCACGGCCGGCTCGAGCAGCTGCGGCGCGAAGTGCGAGGCGAAGGCGTAGGGCAGACCCAGCGCGGCGGCCAGCCCCGCACCGAACATCGACGACCCCAGGACGTAGAGCGGCACGTCGGTCCCGCGCCCGGGGACCGCCTGGACGCCGGGGACCCGCGAGCGGCCGGTCAGGTAGCCCTGCAGCTCCAGCACGTCCTGCGGGAAGCGCTCCGCGGCGGCGGGGTCACGGCGCAGCGCCCAGGCGGTGTTCTGGTCCGAGCCCGGTGCCCGGCCGAGGCCGAGGTCGATGCGGCCCGGGTGCACCGAGGCCAGCGTGCCGAACTGCTCGGCGATCACCAGCGGCGAGTGGTTGGGCAGCATGACCCCACCGGCGCCGAGCCGGATCGTGCGCGTGTGGGCCGCCACGTGGGCGATGAGCACGCTGGTCGCCGAGGAGGCGATGGCCGGCATGTTGTGGTGCTCGGCGTACCAGACCCGCCGGTAGCCGGCCTCCTCCGCGCGCTGCGCGAGGGCCACGCTGGCGGCGATGCTCTCCCCGACGGTCTCCCCGCGGGCGACGGGGGCGAGGTCGAGCACGGACAGCGGGACGCGCATGGGGGAGCTCCTGGGGACGGCGACGACGGTCGTTGCCCGGTGCAACCCCTGGCCCTCCCGGGCTCTTCCGGAGCTGCGGCAGTCGGTCGCAAGTCACCGGCAACCGGACCGCGGGACGGTCCGACCGTGACCGCGACCGCCCCGCTGCCGTTCCCCGTCACCCCCCGCCGCCCGGGGGAGCCCGAGGCCGACGTCACGCGCCTGGCGCTGGCCCACCGCGCGCTGCGCCGCGGCTGCCGGCTGCTGGCCGACGTCGCCGCCGAGGTCGCCGGCGGCGCGCCGTGCCCTCCCGAGCGGCGGCGGGCGCTGGTCGCCTTCGGGCGGGCCGTGCTCGGCGAGGTGCGGGCGCACACCGAGCGCGAGGACGCCGTGCTGTGGCCGGTGGTCGCCGCCTGCGCCGGGGCGCACGCCGCCGACCTGCAGCCGCTGACCGAGGACCACGCCGCCCTGCGCGCCCTGATCGGACGGGCGGGGGCGGCGCTGCCCGGGCTCGCCGCCGCGGATCCCGCCGCCGCGGGCGCGTCCGCCACCGCCCTCGCGGAGCTGGCCGACGCGCTCGACGAGCACGTCGAGGAGGAGGAGCGGGAGGTCTTCCCGGTGGTGCGCCGGTGCGTGTCGGTGCGGGACCTGGCCCGCTACGAGGCGCGCTGCGCCCGGGGCACCGGCCTGCGGCAGGCGGCGTTCGCGCTGCCGTGGCTCGCCGACACCTGCCGGGACCCCGCCGAGCGGGCCGGGCTGCTGGCCGCGACCCCGGCTCCGCTGCGGGTGGTCCTGCGGCTGGCCGAGCCCGGCTGGCGGCGCCGGCGCGACCTCGTCGTCGGGACCGCCGCCGGCGGTTAGTCGCGCCGGCCGGGCAGGTCGCGGGCGTCGGCGATCCAGCCGGGGTGGCCGGTCCGCGCGGCGACGGCGACGGCGACCTCGCGGTGCGCCGCGGCCGCGGCCAGGTCACCGCGCGCGGCGGCCAGCCGGGCCAGCAGGGTCGCCGTCGGGCCGAGCGCCATCTGGGCGGTGTGCGTCCCGCAGACTGTGTCCCGGTAGGGGAGCAGCTCGGTCTCGGCCTCGGCCATCCGCGCGGCGTCGCCGAGGGCCAGCCCCACCAGGCCGCGGCAGTACTGCAGGAACGGGGTGAACAGGTCCCGCACCACGCGGTGGCGTGACGGGCCCAGCGACCGCGCCTCCTCCGCCCGCCCGGCCAGCACCAGGGCCAGCGCCTGCATCTCGGCCGCGAGCTCCGGCGAGATCGGTGCGAGGGCGGCCATCTCCTCCGGCGGGACCGTCCAGGCGCCGGGGTCGGCGAGCTGCAGGGAGAGCTGGGTGGTCAGGCGCAGCGCCCGCGCGACCTGCGGGTAGTAGCCGGCGTCGAGCAGGGCCTGCTCGGCCACGTCGTAGGCGGCCTCGGCGTCGGCCGTGCGCCCGGCGACGGCGGCGCGCAGGCCGGCGTAGCAGCGGGCGATGCCGTGCAGCAGCGGCAGCCCGTAGGCCGACGACAGCCGCTCGGCCTCCCGGGCGTGCACGTCGGCGGCCTCGAGGTCGAGCACGGTGCAGGCGTCCTGCAGCAGCACCAGCCGCGCCACCGCCTCGAACAGGCCGAAGCCCTCGCGCTGGGCGACGGCGAGCAGTTCGGTGCCCAGCGCCGTGGCCTCGCTGCGGTCGGTCCCGCGCACGGCGTGGAACTGCCGGACGGTCAGGGCGTGGGCCAGCGCCAGCGGGTCCCCGCCGAGGCGGGCGTCGGCCAGCGCCCGCGCGGAGACCTCGACGGCGCGGTCCTCGTGCCGCTCCTCGAGCTCGACGGCGAGCACCGTCAGCAGCCGGGCGCGCTGGGGGTCCCCCGCGGGCAGGGCGGCGACGGTGCGCTCGGTGCGCTCGACGAACCGGTCGTCGACGGGGTCGACCCAGGCGTTCCAGAAGGTCGGCACGTCCGAGGACAGCAGCACCGAGGCGGTCAGCCCGGGCGGCGCGTCCTCGGGCAGCGCCGCCAGCGCTCGGGTGCGCAGCGCGCGCGCCTCCCCGACGGCGCCGGCCAGCGCGGTGGCGTGCGCCTGGGCGCCCAGCAGCCGGGCGAGGGCCGCCCCGTCGCCGGGCCGGGCCGTCGCGGTGGCCTCGGCCGCCCGGCCCCACATGACCGCGGCGTCGGCGTGGGCGAAGCGGCGCTCGGCGAGCTCGGCGGCGGCCTGCGCCCAGCGCCCCGCGGCCGCGGCCGACCCCGGCCCGGCCGCGGCGGTGTGGTGGGCGAGCGCCGTGACGTCGTCGGGCCGCAGGCGCTCCAGGACGGCGGCCACCCGGCCGTGCAGCCGGGTGCGGCGCAGCGAGGACAGGTCCTCGTAGAGGGTGTCGCGGACCAGGGCGTGCAGGAAGCGCAGCCGGCCGGCGCCGGGCTCGACCAGCAGCCCGCTGACCAGCGCCGTCTCCAGCGCCTCGACCAGCGCGTCCTCGTCGTCGGCGCCGTCGGCCGGGGCGGCCGCGGCCAGCAGCACCTCGGCGTCGACGTCGCGGCCGAGGACGGCGGCCAGCCGCAGCAGGGTGCCGGTGCGCGCGGGCAGCGTGGCCAGCCGGTGCCGGACGACGTCGCGCACGGTGCCGGGGACGGCGTCGACGTCGGCGCCGGCGTCGACCAGCCGCAGCAGCTCGCGCACGTAGAACGGGTTGCCGTCGGCGCGGGCGGCGATCGCGGCGCGGGTGCGGCCGTCGACCGGCGTGAGCGCCCAGTCCTCCACCAGCGCGTCGACGGCACCGCGGTCCAGGCCGCGCAGCGACAGGCCGAGCGGCGAGCGGCGGGCGAGGGCGGCCAGGACGTCGGCCAGCCCGCCGCTCTCCTCGGCGCGGTGCCCGGCGACCACCAGCACCGGGCACCCGGCCAGCGCCGGCAGCAGGTCCAGCAGCAGGGCGGTGGTCTCGCGGTCGGCGCGGTGCAGGTCGTCGACGGTGACCAGCAGCGGCGTGGCCGAGGCGACGGCGGAGAGCCAGCCGGCCACCGCGCGGTGCAGCCGGAACCGGTTGCCGGTCGGGTCACCGCCGGTGTCGGCGGGGGCGTCGTCGGTCAGCAGCCGGGCCAGCGGCGCGGGGTCCGCGGGCGGGACGGTGGCGGCCAGCGCGCGCAGCGCGGCGGCCCACGGCCACGCGGGCGGCGCGCCGTCGGTCTCCGGACAGGACACCGCGAGCGTGGTCCAGCCCCGCCCGGCGTACTGCGCGCGCAGGTGGTCGAGCACGGTGGACTTCCCGCTGCCGGCCTCCCCGGCGAGCACGGCGACCTGCAGCCGGCCCTCCGCGGCGCGGGCCGCCGCCGCGTCCAGCGCGGCGAGCTCGGCGTCCCGGCCGACCGGGCGGGGCACCTCCGGCGCCGGCCCGGGGACCGGCACCGGGACCGGTGCGGGCTCGGCGGCGACCGGCCCGGGTCGGCCGACGGCGGGGGCCGGCGGGCGTGCGGGCAGCAGGGACGGCGACTGGGCCAGCACCGCCTCCTCCAGCGCCCGCAGCTCCGGGCCGGGGTCGACGCCGAGCTCGTCGGCCAGCCGCGTGCGGACGTCGCGCAGCGCGGCCAGCGCCTCGCCCTGCCGGCCGGCGCGGTAGAGCCCGAGCGCCAGCAGCCGCCAGCCCTCCTCGCGCAGCGGGTGCTCGGCCACGTGGGCGCGCAGTAGCGGCAGCGGGTCGCGCCCGCCGGGGGCGTCGAGGGCCACCGCGGCGCGCCGCTCGATCGCCGTCAGGCGCAGCTCGTCGAGGCGGGCGGCCTCCGGCGCGGCCCACGGCTCGTCGGCGTACTCGGCGTAGGCCGGGCCCCGCCACAGGTCGATCGCGGCGCTGTAGCGGTCCCGGGCCGCACCCGGGTCGGTCGCGGCGAGCCGGTCGCCCTCGTCGAGCAGCCGCAGCGCCTGTAGCACGTCGACGGCGTCCTCGTCGGGGCGCAGGGCGTAGCCGGGCGGCACGGTGACCAGCAGCCGGGCCGGCGTCCGCGGCGCGCGGCCGGGCTCGAGGATGCGGCGCAGGTGGCTGACGTGGGCCTGCAGGGACCCCATCGCGTCGGCGGGGGAGGCGGCCCGCCACAGGTCGGCGACCAGCATCTCGGCCGGGACCATGCGGCCACCGGCGACCAGCAGCCGGGCGATCACCGACCGCTGCCGGCGACCCCCGAGGTCGAGGGGCACCCCGTCCCGGACGGCGCCGACCTCACCCAACACCCGGAACGCGACGGTTCCGGCACCCCCCGTGCCCATGACGGCGAGAGCATAGGTGGCGTCGGCGGTCCGGGTCAGCCTCCTGTGGCGGGAACCACCCCGATCCGGTCACCGCCGCCCCCGCGGCGTCGGTCGTTCAGGCGGAGCTGCGGCCGCGCCTCGGTCGCGAGGGCGGCGCCGACTCGACCGGCGCGTCGGGACCCTCGACACCGAGCCGCCGCTCGAAGCCGGGCGGGACGACGACGTCGTCGCGGGACAGCTCGGCGGTGGACTCCCGGCCGAGGCCGGTGAGGCAGGAGCCGAGGCCGTCGCGCAGCAGGTCGAGCACGTTCTCCACGCCGGCCTGCCCGTTGGCGGCCAGCCCCCAGAGGTAGGCCCGGCCGATCAGGACGGCCCTCGCGCCGAGCGCCAGGGCCTTGGCGACGTCGCTGCCGCGGCGGATGCCGCCGTCGAGCAGGACCTCCACCTGGTCGCCGACCGCCTCGGCGACGGCCGGCAGCGCGCGGATGGAGGCGGGGGTGCCGTCGAGGTTGTTGCCGCCGTGGTTGGACACCGAGATCGCGGTGACGCCGGCGTCGACGGCGCGCCGGGCGTCGTCGACCCGCATGACGCCCTTGAGCATGAACGGGCCGTCCCACTGCGCGCGCAGCCAGGCGACGTCCTCCCAGCTCGGCATGGGCGACTGCATCCACATGCCGTACGCCCCGAAGAACGTCGGCGCGGTCTCGCCCGGGGTGGGGACCATGTTCGGGACGGTGAGGTCGGGGATCTGCCCGGTCCTCGCGAAGTCCCACAGCCAGCGCGGGCGCAGCAGCACCTGCGGCGCGTAGCGGCGGGCGGCCTCGAAGTCGATCTTCGACGGGATGAACGGGCTGCCCCAGTCGCGGCCGTAGGCGAAGGACCAGTCGAGGGTGGCGATCATCCCGACGGCGCCGGCCCGCTTCGCGCGGTCCATGCGGGCGAGCATCTCCTCGCGGGTGCCCACCCAGTACATCTGGAAGAACGTCTGCGGGTTGGCCGCCACGACCTCCTCGACCGGCTTGCTGGCGAACGAGGACAGCCCCATCGCCACCCCGCGGGCGGCCGCGGCGCGGGCGACGGCGACCTCGCCGTCGGGGTGCACCGCCTGCACGCCGGTGGGGCTGATCAGGACCGGCATGGACACGTCCTGGCCCATGACGCGGGTGGCCATCTCGCGCTTGTTGGACAGGCCCGCCGTGTGCGGGGCGAAGCCCAGCTCGTCGAAGGCGCGCAGGTTGTCGTCGACGGTCAGGCCCTTCTCCGACCCGGCCACCAGCGCGCCGTAGACGCCCTTGGGCAGCCGCCGCCTCGCCCGCCGCTGGGCCTCGGCCACCGTCTCGAACCACGCGTTCGCCATGTCGTCTCCTGCTCCGTCGGACCCGTCGGGCCGGGCTGCGCCGGGGATGGCACTGAGTGCCACCCTAGCGCCGGAGGTGTTGCGCAGACCACACCTGGCCGAGACGGCTCGGCCCCGCGACCGGGGGTCGCGGGGCCGGAGGGAGGTGCCGGCGCGTCAGCGGCGGGCGGCCAGCGCGGCGATCTCGTGCGCCGACTCCTGGGTGGGAGCGGCGGCGAGGGCGCGCTGCAGGGCGCGCTCGTCGCGGCGGGTCCGGGCGCTGGCGCGAGCGGCGGTGAGGGCGGAGCGGAGGCGGGTCATGACGGTTCCTTCCGGGCGACGGTCCACGGCGACGGTCGCTCCCGGCCGTCCCCGGCGGGCCCGCCAGGTGCGGTGCCGGTCACAGGAAACCGGCTTCCACCTGCTGGGTCTGCAAATCCAACTGTCCTCCCGCCGCGGCGTCCGCGCCAGCCCCCGGACCGTGATCCGCGCGGCACCCGGCCCGGTGAGACGCCGGCCACACCGGCGGGCTAGCGTCGGGCCCGCCGACCCGCCGCCCGAGACCCCGGAGGCCGTCCTGCCCAGCACCGTCGTCCCCGGTGGCGTCAGCACCCCGCAGCTGTCCGCGCACCTCGCCGTCCCGCCGGTGGGGGAGGGACCCTGGCCCGGCGTGGTCGTCGTCCACGAGGTGTTCGGGCTGACCGACGACGTCCGCGACCACGCCGACCGGCTCGCGGCCGCGGGCTACCTGGCGGTCGCACCCGACCTGTTCAGCGCCGGCGGGGCCCGGCGCTGCCTGCGCGCCACGTTCCGGGCGCTCAGCCGCGGCGAGGGCCCGGCGTTCGGCGACCTCGAGGCCGCCCGCCGCTTCCTCGCCGACCGCGACGACTGCACCGGCCGGGTCGGCGTCCTCGGGTTCTGCCTGGGCGGCGGGTTCGCGCTGGTGGCCGCCACCCGGGGCTTCGACGTCTCCGCGCCCAACTACGGGTTCCTGCCGGAGGACGCCGAGCGGGTGCTGGCCGGCGCCTGCCCGGTCGTGGCCAGCTACGGCCGCCGCGACCCCGCGCTGCGCGGCGCCGCCGGCCGGCTGGACCGGGTGCTCACCGACCTCGGCGTCGAGCACGACGTGCACGAGTACCCCGACGCCGGGCACTCCTTCCTCAACCGGCACCCCGGGGCGATCACCGCGCTGGAGAAGGTGCTCGGCGGCGGCCACCACCGGCCCTCGGCCGAGGACGCGTGGGGACGGATCCTGCGCTTCCTCGACCGGCACCTGCGGACGGCGGCGTGAGCGGGCCGCTGGCGGGGCTGCGCGTCGTCGAGCTCGGCGGCATCGGGCCCGGCCCGCACGCGGCGATGGTGCTCGCCGACCTCGGCGCCGACGTCGTCCGGGTGGAGCGGCCCTCCGGCGGGCTGCGGGTCGGCGGCGCGGGACGCGACGTCGTGCTGCGCGGGCGCCGCCCGGTCGTCGCCGACGTCAAGACGCCCGAGGGCCGCGAGCTCGTGCTCTCGCTGGTGGCACGCGCCGACGTGCTGCTCGACGTCTTCCGGCCCGGCGTCGCCGAGCGCCTCGGCCTGGGCCCGGAGGAGTGCCGGTCCCGCAACCCCGGGCTGGTGTACGCGCGGATGACCGGCTGGGGCCAGGACGGGCCGTGGGCCGACCGCGCCGGGCACGACGTCAACTACCTCGGCCTCACCGGCACCCTGGCCGCGCTGGGCCGCGACGGGCGGACGCCGCAGGCCCCGCTCAACCTGGTCGCCGACTACGCCGGCGGGTCGATGCTGCTGCTCGTCGGCGTCCTCGCCGCGCTGCACGAGCGGTCGCGGTCGGGCCGCGGCCAGGTGGTCGACGCCGCGATGGTCGACGGCGTCGCGCTGGTGTCGCAGCTGATGTGGTCGATGCGGGGGATGGGCGCGTGGTCCGACCGCCCCGGCACCAACCTGCTCGACGGCGGCGCGCCCTTCTACGACGTCTACCCCTGCGCCGACGGGCGGTTCGTCGCCGTCGGGGCGCTGGAGCCGCAGTTCTACGCCGAGCTGCTCGCCGGCCTCGGGCTCGCCGACGCCGGCCTGCCGCCGCAGTCGGACCGCCAGGGCTGGCCCCGGCTGCGCGAGGCGTTCACCGCGGCCTTCGCCGCGCACCCGCGCGCGCACTGGGAGCGGGTGTTCGAGGGCACCGACGCCTGCGTCACCCCCGTGCTGGACCCCGCCGAGGCGCCCGGGCACCCGCACCTGGCCGCGCGCGGCACGTTCACCGAGGTCGAGGGCGTGGTGCAGGCGGCGCCCGCGCCGCGGTTCTCCCGGACCCCGGCCGGTCCGGCCGCACCGGTGTCGCCGGGACCGGCCGACGCCGCCGCCGTCCTGGAGGAGTGGTCGCGTCCCCGCTGAGCGGGGCGCCGAGACGAGGAGGTCCGCCCGTGACCGACAGCGTGCCCGATCCCGTGCTGGTGGAGCGCCGCGGCGCCGTGCAGGTCATCACGATCAACCGGCCGGAGGCCAAGAACGCCCTCGACGCCGCCGTCGCGCAGCGCGTGGCCGCCGCCGTCGACGAGCTCGACGCCGACGGCGACCTGCGCGCGGGCGTGCTCACCGGCGCCGGCGGCACCTTCTCGGCCGGCATGGACCTCAAGGCCTTCCTGCGCGGGGAGCGGCCGGCGATCGAGGGCCGCGGGCTGTGCGGCATCACCCAGACCCCGCCGCGCAAGCCGCTGGTCGCCGCCGTCGAGGGCTGGGCGCTGGCCGGCGGGTTCGAGCTGGTGCTCGCCTGCGACCTCGTCGTCGCCGGGCGGACGGCGCGCTTCGGCGTGCCCGAGGTCAGCCGCTCGCTGGTGGCCGCGGCCGGCGCCGCGCTGTTCCTGCCGCGGCGGATCCCGCGGGCGGTCGCCATGGAGATGCTGCTGACCGGTCAGCCGGTCGACGCCGAGCGGGCCGCCGCGGTCGGGCTGGTCAACCGGGTCGTCGAGGAGGGCGGCGCCCTGGAGGCCGCCGTCGAGCTCGCCGGCGTGATCGCCGCCAACGGCCCGCTCGCCGTCGCCGCGACGAAGGAGATCGCCCGCGGCACCGCCGACTGGACCGCCGAGGAGGGCTGGGCGCGCCAGCAGGAGCTCATCGAGCCGGTGTTCTCCTCCGAGGACGCCCGCGAGGGCGCGACCGCGTTCGCCGAGCGCCGACCGCCGGTCTGGCGGGGTCGCTAGCTCCCCGGCGCCGGGCCGGTCGAGGTCCGCACCACCAGCTCGGTGGGCAGCAGCACCGGCCCCGGCGCCGGCCGGCCGGCGATCCGGTCGAGCAGGGCCCGCGCCGCCGCGCCGCCCTTCTCCCGGGTCGGCTGCCGCACGGTGGTCAGCCCGAGGCCGGCCGCGGGGGCGGCGTCGTCGAACCCGGCGACCGACAGGTCCCGCGGCACCCGCAGGCCCAGGCGGGCGGCGACCGCGAGCACCCCCTCGGCGATCCGGTCGCTCAGGCACAGCAGCGCCGTCGGCCGGGGGTCGGCGGCGAGGACGGCGGCCGCGCCGGCCTCGCCCACCGCCGGCGTGCTGTCCTCGCCGTGGAACACCGGCACCGCCGACCACGCCAGGCCGGCGCCCTCGACGGCCTCGCGGTAGCCGGCGAGCCGGTCGCGCGTGACGGCGTAGGTGGCCGCCGCCTGCACCGCCTCGTCGGCCGGCCCGCGGCGGATGGGCTCCCGGTGCATCCCGAAGGAGACGACGGCCAGCCTGCGGTGCCCGAGGTCGAGCAGGTGCCGGGCCAGCGCGGCCGCGGCGGCCCGGTCGTCGACGCCCACCCACGGCGTCCCCGGCGCGCCGAGCGCGGCCAGCCGCGCCGGCCGGGGCTGGTCGACGACGGCCAGCGGCAGCCCGCGGGCGACGGCCGCGGCCAGCAGCGGGTCGTCGTCGCCGAGGGAGCAGACCACCAGCCCGTCGACGACGGCGGAGTGCACCGCGGCCAGGCGCCGGCGCGCGTCGGTCGACCCGGGGACCAGCAGCAGCCCGGCGCCCTCGGGCTCGGCCACCGTGGAGGCCCCCGCCAGCAGCGCGACGGCGACCGGGTCGTCGAAGGCGTAGGACAGCCCGTTGTCGTAGGCGACGCCGATCGCGCCGACCCGGCCCCGGCGCAGCCCCGCGGCCAGCGGGTTGGGACCCGGGTAGCCCAGCCGCGCGGCGGTGGCCAGCACCTGCTCGCGCAGCGCGGGGGAGAGCTGGTCGGGGCGGGAGAACGCGTTGGACACCGTCTTGGCCGAGACGCCCAGCTGCGCCGCGACGTCGCGCAGCGTCCGGGGGCGGTCGGCGGGCACGGGCCCATGATCCGTGCTTCATCGATGAAGAAGCCGGGTACCCGCCTCGGACATGACCCCCGAGGTCGACGCCCCCCGGACCGCCCACGGTGCGGTGCCGGTGCTGTGCGCGGTCCAGTTCGTCGACGTCCTCGGCACGACGCTGGTGGTCGCGGCGCTGCCCACGGTGCTGGCCGACCTCGGCGCACCGGCGTCCGCGGCGACCCCGGTGGTCACCGTCTACGCCGTCCTCTTCGGTGCCCTGCTGGTGCTCGGCGCCCGGCTCGGCGACCGGTACGGGCACGTCCGGGTCCTGCAGGCCGGGCTCGCGGTCTTCGGGATCGCGTCCCTGGGCGCGTCGACCGCGCCGTCGGTGGGCGTGCTGGTGGCCGCCCGCGGCGCGCTGGGGGTGGCCGCCGCGCTGTCGGTGCCGCCCGCGCTGCGGCTGCTCACCGCCGCGACCGCGGACGGGGCGCCGCGCCGCCGGGCGCTGGCCGCCTGGAGCGCGACCGGCGCGGCGGCGGGGGCGTCGGGCCTGGTCCTCGGCGGCGTGCTCACCGAGCTGGCCGGCTGGCGGGTGCTGTTCTGGCTGACCGTGCCGCTGTCGGTCCTGCTGCTCGCCGCGGTGCGCCGGACCGCGCCGCCCGTCCCGCGCCGCGCCGCGGGCGCCCTGGACCTGGCCGGCGCCGGCGTGCTCACCGTCGCGGTGGCCGCCGTCGTCACCGGGGCCTCGCTGGTCGAGGACCCCGGGCGCCGCCTCCCCGGGGCGCTGCTGGTCGTCGCCGGGCTGGCGGCCGCCGCGGTGCTCCCGGCGGTGGAGCGCCGCGCCGCCGACCCGCTGCTGCCCCGGGCCGCCGTGCGCCACCCCGGGCTGCGCGCCGGCGTGCTCGCCTCGGCCGCCAACACCGCCGGGACGAGCTCGGCGGTCACCCTCGCCACGCTGCACCTGCAGGAGGCCGAGGCGTTCGGGGCGGCGGCCGCGGGCCTGGCGCTGGTGCCCTTCAGCCTGTGCGTGGTGGCCGGCGCCGCCGGAGCCGCCCGGGTGCTCGGCCGGGTCCCGGCGCGCACGGCCGCCGCGGCGGGCCTGGCGGTCGTCGCCGCCGGTGACCTCGTCCTGCTCGCCGCGGCCGCGGGCCCGCAGGCCGTCCCGGCCGGGGTCGCCGTCTCCGGGCTCGGCATCGGGCTGTCGTCGGTGGCGGCCACCGCGCTCGGCACCGACGTCGTCCCCGAGCTGCAGGGGACGGCTGCCGGCGTGCTCAACACCGCCGCCCAGCTGGGCACGGCGCTGGGCGTGGCGGTCGTGCTGCTCGTCGCCGGGGCGAGCGCGGGGACGTCCCTGCCGCTGGCCGGGACGCCCCTGGGCTGGGTCACCGCCGCGACGCTCGCGGCCGTGCCGGCGGGACTCCTGCTGCGGTCCCGCGGCACCCCCGCGGGCGGGGGTTAGTGTGCCGGTGACCACACCTGTCGAGGGGAGCAACGATGCGTGACGCGGTGATCGTGGAGGCGGTGCGCACGCCGGTGGGCAAGCGCAACGGCGGGCTGTCGGGGGTGCACCCGGTCGACCTGTCGGCGCACGTGCTGACCTCGCTGGCCGAGCGGGCCGGCGTCGACCCGGCGCAGATCGAGGACGTCATCTGGGGCTGCGTGTCCCAGGTCGGGGAGCAGACCTTCGACATCGCCCGCACGGCGGCGCTGGCGGCCGGGTGGCCGGAGACGGTCACCGGCGTGACCGTCGACCGGCAGTGCGGGTCCTCGCAGCAGTCGGTGCACTTCGCCGCCGCCGGGCTGGTGGCCGGGCACTACGACGTCGTCGTCGCCGGGGGCGTGGAGTCGATGTCGCGGGTGCCCATGGGCAGCGCACGGCAGGACGCCAACCCCTTCGGCACCCGGTTCCTCGAGCGCTACGCCGGCGCGAAGATCAACCAGGGGCTGGGCGCGGAGACGATCGCGCAGCGCTGGGGCCTCTCCCGGCAGCAGTGCGACGAGTTCTCCGTCGCCAGCCACGAGAAGGCCGCGGCCGCCCGCGCCGAGGGCCGCTTCGACGCCCAGATCGCGCCGGTGACCACGCCCGACGGCACGGTGGTGAGCCAGGACGAGGGCATCCGCGAGTCCACGGTGGAGAAGCTCGGCACGCTGAAGACCGCCTTCCGCGAGGACGGCGTCATCACCGCCGGCAACTCCTCGCAGATCTCCGACGGCGCCGCCGCGCTGCTGATGACCACCAGCGAGAAGGCCGCCGAACTGGGGCTGCGCCCGGTCGCCCGGGTGCACACCGCGGTGCTGGCCGGCGCCGACCCGGTGGTCATGCTCACCGCGCCGATCCCGGCCACGCAGAAGGCGCTGGCGAAGTCGGGGCTGTCGGTCGACGAGATCGGCGCCTTCGAGGTCAACGAGGCCTTCGCGCCGGTGCCGCTCGCGTGGCTGGCCGACATCGGCGCCGACGCCAAGGCGCTCAACCCCAACGGCGGCGCCATCGCCCTCGGCCACCCCCTCGGCGGCTCGGGCGCGCGCATCATGACCACGCTCGTGCACCACATGCGCGACAACGGCATCCGCTACGGCCTGCAGACGATGTGCGAGGGCGGCGGCCAGGCCAACGCCACCATCCTCGAGCTCCTCTAGTCGCGTCCTGAGCTCGCCTCCTCGCCGCGCTCGGGGCGGCCCCGTGCGGGGGCCCGCCCCGAGCGTGCGAGGGGTGGGGGGCACGGGGGTCCTCCGACCGGGGCCGCCCTGCGGGGCGGTCCCGGCGCCCGGTTACGGTCGGCGGTCGTGACGGCGACCGCCGACGGGCCCACGCTGCTCGACGTCCTGACGCTCGAGGAGATCGACCGGGACCTCTACCGCAGCACGCTGGTGTTCACCGACCCGCTGCCGCTCTACGGCGGCCAGGTCGCCGCCCAGGCGCTGCTCGCCGCCGGTCGCACGGTGGCGCCCGAGCGGCTGCCGCACTCGCTGCACGGCTACTTCCTGCGCAGCGGCGACGCCGCCCGCCCGACGGTGTTCCGCGTCGACCGCGACCGCGACGGCGGCTCGTTCTCCGCGCGCCGCGTCGTCGCGGTGCAGGGCGGCGAGGTCGTGCTGTCGATGTCGGCGTCCTTCCAGGCGCCCACCGCCGGCCCCGACCTGCAGGTGGCGGCGGCGCCGGCCGCCGAGCCGCCGCAGGACAGCGTGCCGTTCACCCTGCCGCGGCTGTTCACCATGGAGAGCCGCCGCCCGGCCCAGCCCCACCCCGGTGCCTCCTCGCCCACCCGGTTCTGGGCGCGGGCCACGGTGCCGCTGCCCGGCGACCCGCTGCTGCAGGCGTGCGCGCTGACCTACCTCTCCGACATCGGCACCGGGCTGGCCGCGCTGCCCGAGGACGAGGCGGCGCCGGGGCCCACGCTCGACCACGCCGTGTGGTTCCACCGCGCGGCCCGGCTCGACGAGTGGGTGCTGGTCGACCTCGTCCCGCACACCGTCTCCGGCGGGCGCGGCTGGTACACCGGCTCGGTGACCACCGGCGACGGCGTCCTGGCCGCCAGCCTCGCCCAGGAGACGCTGTTCCGGCCCGGGCGCAACCCCTTCCGCCCCGGCCGCTGACCGCCCCCGGGGAGCCCGGCGGTGGCAGCGCCGGGCTGATCGGAGAGGATGGGGAGGCTGACTGGGGGAAGGACGACCACGTGGCCAAGCACCGGGCACCCGACGGCGGTCCCACCGACTTCGACGCGGCGACGGCCGCGCTGTCCGACGTCTCGGGTGACTACACGATCGACGTCGCGCACACCCGCATCGGCATCCGGGCGCGGCACGCCATGGTGACGACGGTCCGCGGCGCGTTCACCGACTTCGAGGGCGAGGCGCACCTCGACGTCGCCAAGCCCGGCGCGAGCACGGTCGGCATCCGCATCCGGACGGCCAGCATCGACACCGGCCAGGCCGACCGCGACGCCCACCTGCGCTCGCCGGACTTCCTCGACGTGGAGCGGTGGCCGGAGCTCGTCTTCGCCTCCACCGACGTCGAGCAGGTCGACGACGGCGTCTACGAGGTCACCGGCGACCTCACCATCCGCGACGTCACCCGGCCGGTGACCGTGGAGTTCACGCTCACCGGCTCGGCGCGCGACCCGTTCGGCAACACCCGCGTGGGCTTCGAGGGCGCGCTGGCGATCAAGCGCAGCGACTGGGGCCTGACCTGGAACACCCCGCTGGACACCGGCGGCGTGCTGGTCAGCGACCGCATCCAGGTCGAGTTCGACGTCTCGGTGATCCGCGCCGACCAGTAGCTAGCGGACGACGTCGTAGCGGACGCAGGTGAACTCGCCGTTCTGCGCCACCTCGCGGGTCACCAGCTCCACCCGCGCCGGCAGCAGCGGCGCACCCCCGCCCAGCGTCACCGGCGCGATGGCGACGACCACCTCGTCGAGCAGCCCGACGCCCGCCAGCTGTGCGGCCACCGGCCCGCCGCCGACCACCCACAGGTCGAGGTCCCCGGCCGCCGCGGCCATGTCCGCGTGCAGCGCGCGCAGCTCCTCCGGCGTGCCCGGCGCGGCGAACCGGATGTCGGCGCCCGGGAACGGCTCGAGCCGGCGGTGGGTGAGCACCCAGGCCGGCTGGGCGTAGGACCAGGGGTCGGGCCCGCCGTTCTCGCGGATCCACTCGTAGCTGGTGGCGCCCATGACCATCGCGCCGAGTGACTTCTCGAACGTCGAGAAGCCCATCGGCCCCTCCTGGTCGACCTGGCGCGACAGCAGCCAGGACAGCGAGTTCTCGGCGTCGGCGATGAAGCCGTCCAGCGAGGTGGCGGTGTAGTAGACGGTGCGGGTCATCGGTCCCTCCGGGAGAGCCACTCGATGGGGTCGCCGGCGTCGACCTCGACGCCGGCCGCGCGCAGCCAGTGCCGCGCCAGGAGGCGGCGGTGCGCGGAGAAGGTGAGGACGTGCGCGACGACGCTGCCGAGGACGAAGCTCTCCGGCGGCTCGCACAGCGCGTCGACCAGCCGGTCGTTCCACGCGCCGCGCCGGGACACCTCCCGCACGGCCGCCAGCCACCGCGGTGCGACGGCGTCGTGCCGGTCCAGCAGCGCGGCCGGGTCGTCGGCGCCGCGCGCGGGGGTGTCGCCGCCCTCGATGGAGGCCACCCAGACCTCGAGGGTCCACACCAGCTCGTCGAGGACGGCGGCCAGCGTCTCCTCCGTGCCGCTCCACGCGAGCACCGACAGGCCGGGGGCGCGCACCCGCCGGTACTCCTCGTCGGGCAGGCCCTTGGCGAGCTCGAGCAGCGCCCGGGTGTCCTCGACGCCGTGGTGCACCAGCAGCGCGGTGACCGCGTCGCCGCCGCGGCGCACCGGCTCGTCGGACACCCACAGCGACGACGGCGGGTGGAAGTGCAGGCCGTTGGGCGCGGGCAGCCAGTGCTCGTCGCGCGCCCGCACGCCGCCGTCGCCGGTGGTCAGGCTGCCCGGCGTGCGGCCGTAGGCCCGCGCGAAGGCCCGGCTGAACCCCTCGACCGACTCGTAGCCGGCCGCGAGGGCCACCTCGGTGACGCTGGCGCCCTGCCGCAGCTGCCAGGCCGCGCGCTCCAGCACCACCCGGCGGCGCAGCGCCACCGGTGACTCGCCGGCGCCGACCGACACCTGCCGGCTGAAGTGGAACGGGGAGGCGTAGGCGTCGCCGGCCATGTCGGTGAGCGTGCGGTTGTCCTCGTCGAGGACGGCGTCGAGGAGCTCGCGCAGCCGGTCGCGTCCGGGTGGGGTCACGGGGACCAGTCTGGCGAGCGCCGCGCCCGCGGCGCCCGACCGTTCTTGCGCTGTCCCGGCCGGTGCGACGCGCGGGCGGCGGGTGTCGGTCGCGCACGACCGGGTAGGGCCCCCCGTCGTGCCACCCCGCTCCCCGGCCGAGACCGCGCCCCGCTCCGCCGCCGGCCCGGACGAGGGGTACCGGCCCGACCCCCGGCGCTGGCAGGCGCTGTCGGTCACCCTCGTCGTCGGGTTCATGTCGCTGCTCGACGTCAGCATCGTGTCGGTGGCGCTGCCCTCGCTGCAGGACGACCTCGGCGCCACGCCGGCCACGGTGCAGTGGGTGGTGTCGGGCTACGCGCTGACCTTCGGGCTGGCGCTGGTCCCCGCCGGGCGGCTGGGCGACGCCCTCGGCCGGCGGCGGCTGTTCCTCGCCGGCCTCGCCGGGTTCGTGCTGGCCAGCGCGGCCGCCGGCGCGGCGCCGTCGATCGGCTGGCTCGTCGCCGCGCGGCTGGTGCAGGGGCTGGCCGCCGGGTGCCTCGCGCCGCAGAACTCCGCGTTCATCCAGCAGCTGTTCCGCGGGGCCGAGCGCGGCCGGGCCTTCGGCCTGTTCGGTGCCACGGTCGGCATCTCCACCGCCGTCGGGCCGGTCGCCGGCGGGGCGATCCTCGGCCTGGCGTCGGGCCCCGACGGCTGGCGCTGGCTGTTCTACGTCAACGTGCCGATCGGCGTCGTCGCCTTCCTGCTGGCCCTGCGGCTGCTGCCGCGCGGCGGGTCGGGCGGGCGCGGGCGGATCGACGTCCTCGGGGTGCTGCTGCTCGGCGCCGGGGCGCTGGCCGTCCTCTTCCCGCTGGTGCAGGCCGAGGCCGGCGGGCTGTCACGGCTGTGGTGGCTGTTCGTCGTCGGCGCGGCGCTGCTGGCCGGCTTCGTGGCCTGGGAGCGGCGGGTGGTGGCCCGCGACGGCCAGCCGGTGTTCGACCCCCGCCTGGTCACGCAGACCCGCGGGTACGGCATCGGCGCGGCGCTGGGCACCGTCTACTTCGTCGGCTTCAGCGGCATCTGGCTGGTGCTCGCGCTGTTCTTCCAGACCGGCCTGGGCTACACGCCGCTGCAGTCGGGACTGGCGGTGACGCCCTTCGCGCTGGGGTCGGCGTCCTCGGCGGTGGTGGCCGGGCGGCTGGTCGAGCGGTACGGGCGGAAGCTGACCGTGCTCGGGCTCGGAACGGTGATCGCCGGCCTGGCGGCGGCCGCGTGCGTGCTGCTGCTCGTCCCGCCGTCGGCGGCGGGGTGGGCCATCGCGCCGGCGCTGCTGCTGGGCGGCATCGGCGGCGGCCTGGTGATCTCGCCCAACATCACGATGACCCTGCGCGACGTGCCGGTGGCCATGGCCGGCTCGGCCGGCGGCGGCCTGCAGACCGCCCAGCGCTTCGGCGCGGCGGTCGGCACCGCGGCGCTGCCCGGCCTGTTCTACCTCGTGCTCGGCGCCACCGGCGACGACTACCCCCTCGCCGCGGCGGCGGGGCTGGGGGTGTCGGTGCTGGGCGCCGCGGCCGCGCTGGTGCTCGGCGTGGTCGACCTGCGGCGCAACCGGGCCGCCGACCGCGACGGCGTCGACCGCGCGGCCGACGACGGCGGTCCGGTGCCCGACGAGCGGCACGGGCCCGACGGCGTGCACAGCCACGGGCACGCCGCGCACGGCTGAGCGCCGGCCGGGCGACGCGGCAGGGGGACGCGAGCGCCGGCCGGCGGTCGCGGCCGGGCGGACCGGCCCCGACACTGGTCGCAGCCGGCGCCGCCACCCGGGGGGCCGGGGCCGGTCAGGTCCTGCCGCTCGAGATCCCGGGCGGCAGGACCGCCCGCCCGGCGGGTCAGGCCGGCGGGAACTCGCCGGTGTCGACCAGGTGTGCCGCGAGGTCGCGGACCTTGGTGTTCGTCTCGTTGGAGACGCGGACCAGCGCCTCGAACGCCTGGGTCACGGTGAGCCGGTAGCGCTCCACCAGGACGCCCTTCGCCTGGTCGATGACCGCGCGGGACTCCAGCGCTGCGTGCAGGTTCTGCGCCTGCTGCACGCTGCGGCCGTAGAGGTGGCTGTTGGCCACGGCGACGGTGGCGTGGCGCGCGAACCGCTCGGCGCGGTCGCAGGGCACGCCGCCGGCGGTCAGTGGCGGCTGCAGGTAGAGGTTGAGCCCCCCGGCCACGGACCGGGAGGGGAAGGGCGTCGACACCAGGCTCCGGACGCCGCCCGCGGCGGCGGCCGCGGTCAGCGCGGGCCAGCGCTGCTCGCGCTCGGTGTCGGCGACCACCGCCACCTCGCCGGTCGTGGCGGCCGTCAGGCAGGGCCCCTCCCCGGCGGTGTACTGGACCTCGTCGAGCGAGGCCGCGACCTGGGCGCTGGCCCCGACCGTGCTGCCGCGGTCGGGACCCACGACGGTCACCGACAGCGCCGGCCGGGCGCCCAGCACGTCGGCGGCCAGGGCGGCGACCTGTTCGAGCAGCAGCGGCAGGGGCCGGTCGGCGGGGACCAGGCCGAGGTCGAGGAGGGCAGCGCAGAAGAGGTCGTCGTCGGGGCGGGTCACGTGTCGTACTCCGGGGGCCGGGGTGGCCGGCGGTGGGTGCCGGCTGCAGGTCGGGGGACCCGGTGGTTCCAGGACCCCGTACGGGTGGGGCGAGGCCCCCTCCTGCACGCCGGCTGTGTGACGCGCGCCGAGGAGACTACCCGGGGCGTGGCGGGCGGTCGGCCGCCCGCGGTCGGGCCTCGCCGTAGCGGGCGGCGAACTCGCCCGGCGTCATCCCGGTCACGCGGGCGAAGTCGCGGGTCAGGTGCGGCTGGTCGGCGTAGCCGAGGTCGGCGGCGACCTCGGCGAGGGTCACCGCGCGCTCCCGCAGCCGGCCGGCCGCCTCCTGCAGCCGGCGCCGCTGCACCAGCCACTTCGGGGTCAGCCCGAGCCGTCGGGACACCAGCCGCTGCAGCGCCCGCTCCGACAGCCCGGTCGCGGCGCACAGCTGGTCCACCCGGGTCAGGTCCGGCCGCGACTCCACCAGCGCCACCACCCGGTCGACCAGGAGCCCCTCCTCGTCCACCGGCAGGAAGCGGCGCAGCACGTCGGCGTAGGCGGCGGTCGCGGCGGCGTGCGCGGCGGGGGAGGAGGGGTCGGCGGCCATCGCCGCCCGGACCCGCCCGGCCAGCCGGGCGCCATCGTCGCCGAGCACCTCGCCGAGGTCGACCGACCGGTCGGTGAACGGGGCCACCGGACCGCCCGCGACCAGCGCGCCGGCGGCCGGGGTGAGCATGACGCCGGCCGCCCAGCCCTCGCCGGTCAGCGTCGTCGTGGACAGGCCGGTGACCACGCCGTGGAAGCGCGCCGAGTCGGGGGAGACGACCAGCAGGCAGGCGGGGTGCTGCAGCACCCGCTGCACCGACTCGCACCCGGGCGGGACCGACCACACCGGGATCCAGAAGCGCCGCACGAGCGCGGCCAGGGGCCCGTCGGCCGCGTAGCGGTGGACGACGGCGGTGGCGTCGCGCGGGTCGCGCAGGTGGGCGGGCTCGGCGGCGTCCAGCCGGCGCGGGGGCGTCTGGGGTCCCATCGCGCCCAGGCTGCCGCATGCGTCCGACGGCCGGGGGTAGCGCCCCGCCATGCACACCGGCAGCACCGACCCCGCCGACGGGCCCCGCGAGGGCCGGCTGCAGCTGCGCGACGGGCGCACGATGGCCTACGCCGAGTGGGGCGACCCCGAGGGCCGGCCGGTGCTCGGCTGCCACGGCTCGCCGAGCTCGCGCCTGGAGCGGCACGTCGAGGACCCCGCCGCCTACCGCCGCTGGGGCGTGCGGCTGATCGTCCCGGACCGGCCCGGCTTCGGCCGGTCCGACCCGCGGCCGGGCCGGCGGGTCACCGACTGGCCCGGCGACGTCGTCGAGCTGCTCGACTCCCTCGGCGTCGACCGGTTCGCCACGCTGAGCCTCTCCGGCGGTGCGGCGTACGCGCTGGCCTGCGCGCACGCGCTGCCCGACCGGGTGCACACCGTCGGCGTCCTCGGCGGCGCGCCGCCGCCGGACGTGCCCTGGCCCTGGCCGGGCTGGTTGCCGCCGACGGTCCGCGCCGCCGTGCACCGGCCCTCGCCGGCGACGTCGGCGCTGCTGCGGCCGGTCTTCGCGCCGCTGACCGTCCGCCCGGCGCTGCTGCCGCGCTACCTGCAGGTGCGGCTCAACCCCGCCGACCGGCGGGTCATCGGCCGCCCCGCCGTCCGCCGGGTGCTGGCCGCGACGTTCACCGAGGGGCTGCGGCAGGGTGCCGCGTCGCTGGCCGAGGACCGGGCGCTGCTGTTCCGGCCGTGGGGCTTCCCGGTCGGGGAGGTGCGCCAGCAGGTGCACGTCTGGCACGGCACCCAGGACTGGCAGGTGCCGGTCGGGCTGGGTCGGGTGCTGGCGGCCATGCTGCCCCGCTGCCGCGCCCACTGGTACGCCGGCGAGGGGCACTTCCTGGTCTTCGACCACGCGCGCGAGGTGTACGCCGCACTCGCGCCGTGACTGTCCCGCCGCGGACGGGGTAGCCGCGCGGCATGCGCCCCGACCTGCGCGGCAGCCGTGCCGTGCCCCCGACCTTCGTGAACGCCAACCGGCTGTGGGTGGACTCCCGCCTGCGGTACGAGATCGGGTACCGGGTGGAGGGTGCCGTCCTGCGCCGGCTCGGCGCGCACGGCGCCCGCGCGGTGGAGATCGGCACCGGCCGCCGGGGCCTGGGCGCGCGGGTCGCCGTCGAGCGGCTCGGCGCGACCGAGGTGACGGCGTTCGACGTCCACCCGGCCAGCGTCGGCCGCGCCCGGGTGCGCTGCGCCGACCTCGCCGACCGGGTCACCTTCCGGGTGGGCGACGCCACCGCGCTGCCGGTCGACGACGCGAGCGTCGACCTCGTCGTCGACTTCCACGCCCTGCACCACATCGCCGACTGGCGGGCCGCCGTCGCCGAGGCCGCGCGGGTGCTGCGGCCCGGCGGGCAGCTGGCGCTCACCGAGATGACCCGCCGGTTCGTCGACGCCCCGGCGCTGCGGGCGGTGTCGCGCCACCCGGCCGACCGGTTCTCCACCGACGAGCTGGTCGCGGAGCTGGCCGCCTCCGGCCTGCACGTGCCGGAGGGCCGGCTGCGGCGGGCCGCCGGCGACCGGTGGATCCAGGCCGTCGCGACCCGGGCGTGAGCGTCGGCGACACCGTCCGCGCGGCTCTGGCGCTGCTGCGCCGGCACGCCGGGCCGGTCTACGCCACCTCGCTGGCGGTCACGCTGGTCAACACCGTGCCCGACGTGGCGCGCCAGCTGCTGGTGTACGGCGACCCGAGCGCCGGCGCCGCGCTCCTGGTCGACGTCGTCGGCTTCACCACCGGCCTGCTGGCCCAGCTGTGGCTCACCGGCGCGCTCACCGACCTGCCCGGCGCCGGCCGGGTCCGCCCGCGCGGGGCGCTGGGCCGGGGGACCGCGACGGCGCTGCGGGCGGTCCGGGTCTCCCCGGCCGCGGTGCTGGCGGGGGTCGTGCTCGGCGGGTCGGTGTCGGCGCTGCTGACCCTGCCGGCGTCGGTGGCCGCGCTCGGCGTCGACGGGGTGCTCGGGCCGCTGGGTGCGCCGTCGGCGGCGGCGTTCACCGTGGCCACGGTCAGCGACGTGGTGGCCAGCTGGGTCACGCTGCCCTTCCTCGCCGTCGTGCTGGTGCTCACCGCCGGTTCGACCAGGCGGTTCGCGGGCAAGGGCCCGGCGTGAGGGATCGGGACTGGGACGTCACCCGCACGGCGGTCGGGTCGCTGTCGGTGTGGATCGGGACGGCGGCGCTGTTCGCGCCGCGGTGGATCGCCGGCACCCTCGGCGTGCGGCCCGACGCCGCCCGCGACGACGTCGCGCTGCCGCTGCTGGTGCGGCTGGGCGCGGCCCGCAACATCGCGATGGGCACCGCCCTGCTGGTCACCCCGGCACCGCAGGCCCGGCGCACCACCGAGGTGACGCTGCTGCTCACCGCGCTCGACGCGGCCGCGGTGTGGACCTCGCGCGCCACCGGCGACGTGCGCCCGCGCAGCGCCGTCCTGTCGGGGGTCGTGCTGGCGCTGGCCTCCTACGGCGCCGCCCGCTGGCACCGCCGCTGAGCGACCCGCCCCTGTCGGGCACTTCCGCGGAAGTGCACGGCACGGCCCGGGCACTTCCGCGGAAGTGCTCGACATCCCCCGGGCACTTCCGCGGAAGTGCACCGCAGGGACCGGGCTTCCGCGGACGTGCACGGAGGGATGTCGAGAACCCCCGACCGGCTCCGTCCCCGGGGTGCACGCGGCCAGGATGGGCCGCACCCAGCGAGGAGAGACGACATGGCCAAGTACCTGCTGCTCAAGCACTACCGCGGCGCCCCGGCGGCGGTGAACGACGTCCCCATGGAGAAGTGGACGCCGGAGGAGATCTCGGCGCACGTGCGCTACATGGACGACTTCGCGGCACGGCTCGAGGGCACCGGCGAGTTCGTCGACGCCCAGGCGCTCGCCGCCGACGGGATGTGGGTCCGCTACGACGGCGAGGGCCGCCCGCCGGTGGTCGACGGCCCGTTCGCCGAGACCAAGGACCTCGTCGCCGGCTGGATGGTCGTCGACGTCGACAGCCGTGAGCGCGCGATCGAGCTGGCCGGCGAGCTGTCGGCGGCCCCCGGGGCCGGCGGCGAGCCGATCCACGAGTGGCTCGAGGTGCGCCCGTTCCTCGGCGCGGCCCCCACCGTCACGGAGTGACCGCTCCCCTGGACGAGGTCCTCCTCCGGAGCCTCACGCCGGGCGTGCTCGGCGTCCTCGTCCGCCGCGGAGCCGACTTCGCGGCGGCCGAGGACGCCGTCCAGGAGGCGCTGGTCGAGGCGCTGCGCGTCTGGCCGGCCGACCCGCCGCGGGACCCGAGGGCCTGGCTGGTCACCGTGGCCTGGCGGCGGTTCCTCGACGCCACCCGGGCCGACGCCGCCCGGCGCCGGCGCGAGGACCTCGTCGAGGAGGAGCCGCCGCCCGGCCCGGCCTCCGGGGTGGACGACACGCTGGCGCTGTACTTCCTGTGCGCCCACCCGTCGCTGACGCCGTCGTCGGCGGTCGCGCTCACCCTCCGCGCCGTCGGCGGGCTCACCACCCGGCAGATCGCCCGCGCGTACCTGGTGCCCGAGGCGACCATGGCCCAGCGGATCAGCCGGGCCAAGCGCACCGTCTCCGGCGTGCGGTTCGACCGGCCCGGCGACGTCGCCACGGTGCTGCGCGTGCTCTACCTGGTGTTCAACGAGGGGTACTCCGGCGACGTCGACCTCGCCGCCGAGGCGATCCGGCTGACCCGGCAGCTCGCCGCCGTCGTCGACCACCCCGAGGTGGCCGGGCTGCTCGCGCTGATGCTGCTGCACTCCGCGCGGCGGGCCGCCCGCACCGCACCCGACGGCAGCCTGGTGCCGCTGGCCGGGCAGGACCGGACACGGTGGGACACCGCGGCGATCACCGAGGGGGTCGCGATCCTGCAGGCCGCCCTCGCGCGCGACCGGCTCGGCGAGTTCCAGGCCCAGGCGGCGATCGCGGCGCTGCACGCCGACGCGCCCACCGCCGCGGAGACCGACTGGGTGCAGATCGTCGAGTGGTACGACGAGCTGGTGCGCCTCACCGACAGTCCGGTTGTGCGGCTCAACCGTGCGGTCGCCGTCGGCGAGGCCGACGGGCCGCGCGCCGGGCTGGCGGCGCTGGCGGAGCTGGAGGACTCCCTGCCCCGCCACACCGCGGTGGCCGCGCACCTGCACGAGGCCGCGGGCGACCTGGACACGGCGGCACGGCTCTACGCCGAGGCGGCCCGGCGGGCGCCCGACCTCGCCGAGCGCGACCACCTGACCCGCCGGGCCGCCCGGCTCAACACCCGCGCCGGCCGCTGAGGGCGCTCGACGCCGAGCCGTGCACTTCCACGGAAGTGCACCGGTCGGGACCGGGCACTTCCGTGGAAGTGCCCGCGGCGTGCGCTACCGCCAGGCGAAGACCGGCTGCTCGAGGTGGGCGACGCGGGTGTGCCGGCCGCGGCAGGCGACCTGGCAGAACTGGTGGACGACCGCCGCGGTGGGGGCGTGCAGCCACCCGCCCAGCAGCGGCAGCCGGATGACCGGCGCGTCGGACTCGGGGATGGTCACCAGCACCGGGTCGACGTCGAGGTCGGCCAGCGGCACCCGGTGCACCGCGGCCACCTCGGTCTCGGCGGGGGAGAGGTCGCCCACCTCGCCGGCCCACACCACCACCGGCGTCATCACGTAGCCCGACCGGGTCACGTAGTCGTCGAGCAGACCGAGCACGTCGTCGGGACCGCGGTGCAGCCCGACCTCCTCGGCCAGCTCGCGCAGCGCGCCGTCGACGGGTGTCTCGCCGTCGTCGAGCCGGCCGCCGGGCAGCGCCCACTGCCCGGCGTGGGCCCGCAGGCCCGCTGCCCGGCGGGTGAGCAGCAGCGCCGGCCGCTCCGGCGGCCCGGTCACGCAGACGGCGACGGCGGCCTGGCGCAGGTCGGGACGGGCGGCCGCGCGGCGCGGGAGGTCCCGCAGCCGCGCGGCCGCCGTCTCCCGGTCGAGCGTCAGAACCAGCCGCGCCGGCCGCCGAGCTGGCGCACGGCGGCGTCGAGCTGCGCGGCCACCGCGGAGACGTCGGTGTCGTGGTGGCCGAAGTGCAGCCGGCCGCCGACGTCGCGGCCCTCGGTGAGCAGCCCGCCGCGCCGGTCGACCTCGAGGACGACCTCGACGCCGTGCGGCGAGGCCAGGAAGGTCACCTCCAGCTCGTTGACCCGCCCGCGCAGCGACGACGGCGGCGCGAACTCGACCTCCTGGTAGAAGGGCAGGTCGCTGCCGGCCAGTCGGCCCTTCTCGACGTCGGCGCCGCGGAAGGTGAAGCCGAGGCCCGCCAGCGCCTGGATCACCGTGCGCTGCACCGGCAGCGGCTCGACGGTGACCGCGTCGAGGTCGCCGGGGTCGACGCCGCCGGGGACGTCGACCTTGGTGCGCAGGCCGATCTTCACCCCGCGCAGCGTCCAGCCGTCGAGCGTGGTGAAGGGGCACTGCCAGGGCACCGGGAAGCTGAACGGGACGGCCGCCCGGGCGCCCGCCTCGATCCGGCCGGCGCCGGCGATCACCGCGGTGCCGAAGGTGACGTTCTCGCGCCACTCGTGGTCACCGCTCTCCACCTCGACGGTGGCCTGCAGCGACACCCGCAGCTCGTTGATCTCCTGGGCGATCTGGCCGCCGGTGAGGTGCACGGTGCCGGTGACGGTGCCGCCGGGAGTGGTGACCGGGGTGTCGAGGACGGCGTCGACGGTGGCGTTGCCGGCGCCGAGCTTCGCCATCAGGTTGCGGAAGGCCATGGGGGAGGTGCTCCGTTCGGTTCGGGGACGGCGGGCACTCTGACACCACGCCCGGCGACTGGCGAGGGGTTCCCGCGCGGCGCGTCCGGGCGGGCTACCGACGAGTAGTTGGACGTCCTACTAAATCGCGCCTACCGTTCGGGCATGGCCTCCGCGGAGCTGCACGTGCCCGTCCACCCCGTCCGGTTCGTCACCGCGGCGAGCCTGTTCGACGGGCACGACGCGGCGATCAACGTCATGCGCCGGCTGCTGCAGAGCCAGGGCGCGGAGGTGGTGCACCTCGGGCACGACCGGTCGGTCGACGCCGTCGTCCGGGCCGCGCTGGAGGAGGACGTGCAGGGCGTCGCCATCTCCTCCTACCAGGGCGGGCACGTCGAGTACTTCAGCTACCTCAAGGAGCGGCTGGCCGAGGTCGGCGCCGGGCACGTGCAGGTGTTCGGCGGGGGCGGCGGCGTGATCGTGTCCGAGGAGATCGCGCTGCTGGCCGAGCGCGGCGTGCGGGTGTTCAGCCCCGAGGACGGCGCCCGGCTCGGCCTGCCCGGGATGATCAACGAGCTGATCCGGGCCTGCGACGTCGACCTCACCGCGCAGCGGCCCGACGTCGACGCGCTGCTCACCGGCGACCCCCGCGCCCTGGCCCGCACGATCAGCGTGCTGGAGGCCGGTGCCGACGCCGACCTCGCCGCCCGGGTCCGCGAGGCCGCCGCCGGGCGCACCGTGCCGGTCCTCGGGATCACCGGCACCGGCGGCTCGGGCAAGTCCTCGCTCACCGACGAGCTGCTGCGCCGGCTGCGCCGCGACCAGGAGGACAAGCTGCGGGTCGCCGTCGTCGCGATCGACCCCACCCGCCGCCGCGGCGGGGGCGCGCTGCTCGGCGACCGGATCCGGATGAACGCGCTGGAGTCCGGCGAGGGCGCGCACACCTTCTTCCGCTCGATGGCCACCCGCACCGCCGGCGCCCAGGTGCCCGAGCACCTCGACGACGTCATCGCCGCGGTGAAGGCCGCCGGCTTCGACCTGGTGGTCGTGGAGACGCCGGGCATCGGTCAGGGCGACGCGGCGATCGTGCCGTTCAGCGACGTCTCGCTCTACGTCATGACGCCGGAGTTCGGCGCCGCCTCGCAGCTCGAGAAGATCGACATGCTCGACCTCGCCGACGTCGTGGCGATCAACAAGTTCGAGCGGCGCGGCGCCGAGGACGCCCGCCGCGACGTCGCCCGGCAGATGGTGCGCAACCGCGAGGCGTTCGGCCAGCCGTGGGAGCAGATGCCGGTGTTCGGCACCAGCGCCGCCCGCTTCGACGACGACGGCGTCACCGCGCTCTACCAGCACCTGCTCGGCCTGCTGGTGGAGCAGGGGCTGCCCGCGGGCGCCGGTGTGCTGCCGCGGGTCGACGTCCGCGCCTCGACCGGGCTGAGCAGCGTCGTGCCGTCGTCGCGGGCGCGCTACCTCGCCGAGGTCGCCGACGCCGTCCGCGGCCACCACCGGGTCACCGAGGAGCAGGCCGCGCTCGCCCGGCGCCGGCAGCACCTGACCACCGCGGCCGAGGTCCTGGAGGGTGCGGCCGCCGAGGCGGCGCGGGAGGCGGCGGAGGCCGCCGCCCGGGAGCTGCTGCCCGACGTGCGCACGCTGCTGGAGGAGTGGCCGGCGCGGGTGGAGCAGTACTCCGGGGACGAGTACGTCTACACCGTGCGCGGCACGGAGGTCCGCACCCCGCTGACCCGCGAGACGCTCAGCGGGACGAAGGTGCCGCGGGTGGCGCTGCCGCGCACCACCGACGACGCCGACCTGCTGCGCTTCCTGCGGCGGGAGAACCTGCCCGGCTCCTTCCCGTACACCGCCGGCGTCTTCCCGTTCAAGCGCACCGGCGAGGCGCCGGCGCGGATGTTCGCCGGCGAGGGCGACGCCTTCCGCACCAACCGGCGGTTCCGGGTGCTGTCGTCCGGCGGCGAGGCCACCCGGCTGTCCACGGCGTTCGACTCGGTCACGCTCTACGGCCGCGACCCCGACCCGCGACCCGACGTCTACGGCAAGGTCGGCACCTCCGGCGTCTCGATCGCCACGCTCGACGACATGCGGGTGCTCTACGACGGGTTCGACCTGTGCGCCCCGACCACGTCGGTGTCGATGACCATCAACGGCCCGGCGCCGGCGATCCTCGCGATGTTCATGAACACCGCGATCGAGCAGCGGCTGGACCGCTTCCGGGAGGAGGAGGGCCGCGAGCCCGACGCCGCCGAGGCCGAGGAGATCCGCGCCTGGGTGCTGTCCACCGTCCGCGGCACGGTGCAGGCCGACATCCTCAAGGAGGACCAGGGCCAGAACACCTGCATCTTCTCGACCGAGTTCGCACTGCGCTGCATGGCCGACATCCAGCAGTGGTTCATCGACCACCGGGTGCGCAACTTCTACTCGGTGTCGATCTCCGGCTACCACATCGCCGAGGCCGGGGCGAACCCCATCAGCCAGCTCGCCTTCACGCTGGCCAACGGCTTCACCTACGTCGAGGCCTACCTCGCGCGCGGCATGGCGATCGACGACTTCGCGCCGAACCTGAGCTTCTTCTTCTCCAACGGCATGGACGCCGAGTACACGGTGATCGGCCGGGTGGCGCGGCGGATCTGGGCCGTGGCGATGCGCGACCGCTACGGCGCCAACGCCCGCTCCCAGCAGCTGAAGTACCACGTGCAGACCTCGGGCCGGTCGCTGCACGCGCAGGAGATGGACTTCAACGACATCCGCACCACGCTGCAGGCGCTGTGCGCGATCTACGACAACGCCAACTCGCTGCACACCAACGCCTACGACGAGGCCGTGACGACCCCGTCGGAGCACTCGGTGCGCCGGGCGCTGGCGATCCAGATGATCATCGACCGGGAGTGGGGTCTCGCCGGCAACGAGAACCCGCTGCAGGGCTCGGCGATCGTCGAGGAGCTCACCGACCTGGTCGAGGAGGCGGTGCTCGCCGAGTTCGACCGGATCGCCGAGCGCGGCGGGGTGCTGGGCGCGATGGAGACCGGCTACCAGCGCGGCCGGATCCAGGACGAGTCGATGCTCTACGAGCACCGCAAGCACGACGGCTCGCTGCCGATCGTCGGCGTCAACACCTTCCTCGACCCGCATCGCGACGAGACCCCGCCGAAGCCGCTGGAGCTCGCGCGGGCGACCGAGGAGGAGAAGGAGTCGCAGCTGCGCCGGCTCGCCGACTTCCAGGCCCGGCACGCCGACGAGGCACCGGCGGCGCTGGCGGCGCTGCAGGAGGCGGCGACGTCGGGCGGCAACGTGTTCGCCGCGCTGATGGACGCCGTCCGGGTGTGCTCGCTGGGCCAGATCAGCGAGGCGTTCTTCGAGGTGGGCGGCCAGTACCGCCGGAATGTCTGAGGACGACCTCGGTCGCCCGGTCGAGCTGCCGCGGCCGCCGCGGCGGATCGTGTCGCTGGTGCCCTCGCTGACCGAGGCGCTGGCGGTCACCGTGCCCGACCGGCTGGTCGGCGCCACCGACTGGTGCACGCACCCGGCCGACCTGGACGTGGCCCGGGTCCGCGGCACGAAGAACCCCGACCGGGCGGCGATCGCGGCGCTCGCGCCCGACCTCGTCGTCGGCAACCGGGAGGAGAACCGGCGCCTCGACGTCGACCGGCTGCGGGCGGCGGGCACCCCGGTGTGGGTGACGGTGATCGAGTCGGTGGACGAGGCGCTGGCGTCGATGCGGCGGCTGTTCGCCGAGGCGCTGCAGGTGCCCGAGCCCGGCTGGCTGACCACCGCCGCCGCCGAGTGGGCGCGGCCGGTGCCCGCGCCGCCGCTGCGCTGCGCCGTCCCGGTGTGGCGGGATCCGTGGATGGTGGTGGGCCCGCGCACCTTCACCGGGGACGTGCTGGCGCGGCTGGGGCTCGTCAACGTCTTCGGGGCGGGGGAGGACCGCTACCCGCACGTGGCGGTCGACGACGTGCTCGCGGCCGCGCCCGACGTCGTCCTGCTGCCCGACGAGCCCTACCCGTTCACCGCCGACGACGGCCCCGAGGCGTTCCCCGGCGTCCGCTCGGTGCTGGTGTCCGGGCGGGCGCTGACCTGGTACGGGCCCTCGCTGGCCACCGCCCGCGCCGACCTGCTCACCGCCCTCGGCCCCCGCTGAGGCGCCGGCCGGGGACGTCGACCCCCTCCGGAGGTGCCGCTGCGCCGGTGGCCACCCGCAGATCGGGGTCGCGGGCGGCGAGCGCCTGGGACAGGCGCAGGAACAGCGACGGCGACAGGCGCATCAGCCGCCACGCGATCCGGGCCTGCCGGGGCGCGACGACGATCGCCCGGTTCCGGTCGACCCCGCGCAGGACGTCGGCGGCCAGGTCGTCGGCGTCGTAGAGCCGGCCTCCGTTCAGCTTCCGGATCACCGTCCGGACGTCGATCGCCTCGACGCTCGGCACTCGCGGGAGGTCCGGTGGCATCCCCCTGTCCAGCATCGGGGTGTCCACCCCGCCGGGACACACCACGGTCACCCGCACCCCGCGGGAGGCGGCCTCCGCGCGCAGCGCGAGCGAGAGCCCGACCACCCCCCACTTCGTCATGGCGTAGGGCGCGAACCCCGGGTTGGGCAGCAGTCCGGCCACCGACGCGGTGTTCACGATGTGCCCGGACCCCTGGCGCACCATCACCGGGTAGGCGGCGTGCACGCCGTGCACCACGCCCCGCAGGTTCACGTCGACGGCCCGGTCCCAGTGGGCCAGGGACAGCTCGTCGGTGCGGCCGCCGATGCCCACGCCGGCGTTGTTGACCAGCAGGTCGAGCCGGCCGTACCGCGACGCGGTGCCCGTCACCAGGGCGCCGACGGCCGCCGCGTCGCGCACGTCCACGGTCATCCCGGACGCCGTGCCTGATCCGTCCGCGGCGACCTGCTCGGCGACCCGCGCCGCGGCTGCGCCGTCGGTGCCCGTGAGGACCACCGTGTCGCCGCGGCGCACCAGCGCCGCGCTCAGCGCCCGCCCGATCCCCGAGGTCCCGCCGGTCACGATCGCCACGCGCGGCACGGTCCACCTCCGGTCGCCCGGCTCCGTCGACGTCCCCCGCGCCGGCCAGCCTGGTCCGCCTCCCGGCCCCGGGCAACCGCCCCGGCCCGGCGGGCACGCGGCGGTGACGCGGCGGTGACGCGCCCTGCAGATGATCGGACGGGCGCATCGGGTCGACGTCCGGGAGGCGAGATGGCGCGGTCGGGCTGGCGAGACGAGGACAACGGGTCCTTCGCGCCCGTGCGGTCCGAGCTGTACGAGACCGGGCCGGGCTTCGAGCCGGCCGAGGCCGGGACGGCGGAGTCGACGGACGGGCGCCACCGGCGGCGGGAGCCGTCCGAGGTCCCCGACGCGATGCGCAGACCGCTGGCCGAGCGCATCCGCGAGCAGGACGGGGGCTGACCGTGGCGGACGTGCGGTTCACCAACTCCCACGGCAGCAGGGTGTTCGTCGCCTACATGCGCCTGGACCACGACTGCGGCTTCTGCGGTGACCCGTGGGACGTTCGCGGGTGGGTCGTCCTGGACCCGGGCGAGACCGAGACGCGGCCGAACGACACGGGCAACCGGTGGTTCTACTACTACGCCGAGGGCGAGGACGGCTCGGTGTGGTCGGGGTCCTTCCCCGCGGAGGTCCGGCAGGCGCGGTTCGACAAGTGCGCGTGCCTCGGCGTCCTGCAGGGCGGCGTCAACCCGTACCACCAGGTCGGCATGCGGCAGCTGGACCTCGGCCGGTTCGGGGGCGTCACCTTCACCTGACCCCGACCGGGTCACCGCAGGGACGCGTCCAGCGCGCGCAGCAGTTCGCCGACCCGCCCGCCGCCGGCCGGGGCGGGCGGGTAGCGGCGCAGCACGTCGACCACGACGGGACCGGCGAGGTGCCGCGCCCGCGCGACGTGGTCAGCACCGTCGGCGGGGTCGTCCCCCGCGGCGAGCTCGAACGCCCGCGCGGTGTGCGCGGCCGCCCCCAGGACGTGCCGGACCTGGGTGGCCTTCGCCAGCGGGTGCAGGAACGCCGCACCGGCGGCGTCCAGCGCCGCCCGCGCGGCGGCGTCCGCCGCGGCCAGCCCCGCGTCGCGGGCCTCCCGCGCCGCCCGCTGCGCGTCCCACGCGCGGTCCCGGAGCGCCGTCGTCCGCTCCGCCCCGTCGGCGAACGCCTGCGCGGCGTCGACGGCGGCCCGCGGGCGCGGGTCGCCGGGGCGGTCGCGCTCGAAGACCGCCAGCGCCGGCCGCGCGCAGGCCGCCGCGAAGGCGGCGACCGCGCGCAGCTCGGCCCGGCTCAGCTCGATCGTCGCCGGGTCGCCCGTCACCGGACCCGGCCGCTCAGCCGACGGGCGCGGTGCCGCCGCGCAGCAGCGCGAGGACCGGGCCGTACAGGCGGGACTTGATCGTGCCGAGGACGGGGCCGGCCTTGCCGGCGTGCGCGGCGGCGACCTCGACGGCGGCCGAGCGGACGGCGTCCTCGGCGACGGCGGCGTCGACGATGCCCGCGGCCAGCGCGTCGGAGCCGCCGTAGCGGCGTCCGGTGGTCATCGTCACGTGCGCCACCTGCGGCGTCAGCCGGGCCTGGATCAGCGCGGACATGCCGGGGCTGAACGGCAGGTCGATGTCGATCTCCGGCAGGCACCAGAAGCCGCGGTCGGCCCGCATGACCCGCTGGTCGTGCGCCAGGGCGAGCATCGCGCCGGCGGCGAACGCGTGGCCCTGCACCGCGGCGACCGAGAAGACGGGGGAGCACAGCAGGCGGGCGAACAGCCGCTCGACGGTGCCGAGGTAGGCGTCGCGCTGGTCGGCGTGGTCGAGCAGCCAGGCCAGGTCCAGGCCGTTGGAGAAGAACTTGCCCGTGGCCGCGGTGACCAGCGCGCGCGGCCCGTCGGCGCGTTCGACCTCCTCCAGGGCGGCGTCCACGGCGGCGAGCCAGTCGGGGGAGAAGCGGTTCTCCCCGTCGCCGAGGTCGAGCACGAAGACGTCGTCGTGGCGGTCGAGCGTGGGCACGGGGGCTCCTCGGGTCGGTGGGGGTCAGGAGGGCAGGCCGCAGTCGACGACGGCGGCGACGGCGGCGGCGAGCTGGGCGCGGGTGTGCGGCCGCACCCGCCCGGCGCGGATCTCGGGCAGCAGCAGCGCGGTGGGCAGGCGGACGACGCAGACGGTGACGACGCCGACCGCGGCGCCGTCGTCGCGGCCCCACACCGTGCGGGCGAGCAGCTGCAGGGTGTCGAGCAGGGCGGTGTCGAGCGCCCGCAGGCCGTCGGCGACCTCAGGGGCGACGGCGTCGGTGAGCAGCTCGTCGCGCTGCAGGCGGAACAGCAGCTGCGCGGCCCGCAGCTCCCGCGCGGCCAGCCGGGCCGGGGTGTCGGCGGCGGCCTGCACCGCCCGCCGGCCGTCCCGGCCGGCCTCCGCCACGGCGACCCGCTGCAGGTCGAGGAACTGCCGCGCGCGGCGCAGCCAGGCGGCGCCGGCGACGGTCTCCAGGGAGCCGAAGGCGTGGTAGATGCTGCCGTTCGAGGCCCCGGACCGGGCCGCCAGCGCCCGGACGGTCAGCTGCGCCCGGCCCTGCTCCACCAGCAGCTCCTCGGCGGCGTCGAGCACCGCACCGGGCGCGTGCACGCGGGGCCGGGGCACCGGCGGCTCCTCGGGGTCAGGTGGAGAGGGGTTGCCACAGCTTAGTGGAGCGTCTGCTCCACAAGCGTCCGGCTCGGTCGGCACCGTCCCGCCGAGGCGGTGACGACCAACCGGAGGGCCGGTCCACGACCGACCCGCCGGTCCGCGGCCGGAGGCAGGTGGCTGAATCGAGACATGCAACTGACCGTGTTCAGTCGGTAACGAAGAGATAACGAGACGTGGCGTCCCCTCACCGGCGGGTGTGCTCTCCGTCACGATCCGATCACGGAGGAGCACGCCGGAGGTCCCGGGAGTGCTCGCCTCCGCGGAGGAGCGTCATGCCCGGTCCGGTGTCCCGACGACAGGTGCTCCTCGCGGCCCTCGGCACGGGAGCGGCCGCGGTCGCGCTCCCGCGGACGGCGGCCGCCGCGCCGCCCAGCGTCCCCGGCCCCGGAGGGGTGACCGTGGCGGGACACCTCGCCGACGAGGCGTTGAGCTGGGTGCAGACCACCTACGACCTGGTGCTCGCCGAGAACCTCAGCCCTCCGGCCGCGGCCCGCGTCTACGCCCACACGGCGATCGCCATGTACGAGGCCGCCGTCCGGGGGATGCCGGCTCACCGGTCCCTGGGTGGTCAGCTCCGGGACCTGCCGGTCCCCGCGCCGCGCCCCCTGGCCGCGCTCGTCGACTGGCCGGTCGCCGTGGTGACGTCGGCCGCGGCCGTGCTCCGTCAGGTGCTGCCCTTCGCCGGCGCCGGCACCCGGGAGCGGCTGGACGCGGCCGAGGCCGGCGCGCTGCTGCGGCGCCGCGCCGCAGGGGTGTCCGAGCGGGCGCTCGAGGCCTCCACCGCGCACGGGAGGGCGGTCGCGGGGCACCTGGCGTCGTGGATCGCGGCCGACGGGCACGCCGGGACCCTCGGCCGGCTCTACACACCTCCCGCCACCGAGCCGTGGCACTGGGTCTCGACGCCGCCCAACTTCCGGCCGGCCGTCGAGCCGTACTGGTCCGAGGTGCGCCCCATGGTCCTCGCGAGCGCCGACGAGGTGGAGCCCGAGCCGCCCCTGCCCTTCTCCACCGAGCCGGGATCGGCGTTCCACGCCCAGGCGACGGCGGTCCACCGTCAGTCGGCCGCCAACACCGACGAGCACCGGGCGATCGCCCGGTTCTGGACCGACAACCCCGGCTCGTTCACCCCGCCTGCCGGCACGCCGACCGGTCTGCCGTCCGGCCACTGGATGCTCATCGCCGCCCAGGCGCTGGCCCTCCGCGGCGCACGGCTCGACCTCGCCCTCGACACGCTCGCGACGACCGGCATCGCCCTGCACGAGGCGTTCCTCAACTGCTGGACGTGGAAGTACCGGTACCGGCTGCTGCGACCGGTCAGCTACGTGAACCGTCACATCGACCCGGGCTGGACGACGTACGTCAACAGCCCGCAGTTCCCCGAGCACACGTCGGGGCACAGCGTCGCGTCCCCGGCCGCTGCCGCCGTGCTCACCGACCGGCTGGGTGTCTTCCCCTTCACGGACCGGTCGCACGACGCCCGTGGTCACGCGCCGCGCACCTTCGCGTCCTTCGCCGACGCCGCCCGCGAGGCCGCGGACTCGCGGCTCTACGGCGGCATCCACTTCCCGCACGCCATCGAGGCCGGCCTCGTCCAGGGTGCGCAGGTCGGCGCCCTGGTCCTGCAGCGGATCCGAACCCGCCGCTGAGGCCCGTCGTCCCGATCCGGGGCGCCCGCCGGGCGTCCCGCCCTCCGCACGGCCCACCCGTGCGCTACCGAGAGAAGGTCTGCGTGTCCGCCTCCACCCTGCGCCGTCTGGGGACGGTCGCCGTCTCCACGGCGGCCCTCGCCGTCGTCGTCGCCCCGTCGCCCGCGCTGGCCGGTGACCTCTTCTTCTCCAAGAGCTCGGGCACCATGGCCTCCGTCACGTGGCTCGAGGTCGGGGAGCTCCCGCCGGCCGCCGGGGCTCCGGGCAACGCCCACTTCGGCGACCTCTACGTCGAGGACCTCGGCAACGGCCGGGCCTCGGTGTTCGGCAGCGTGTCCGACGTCGAGTGCGACGCAGGTGCGACGCCCTACCTGCCCGGTGGGGGGCACGGCGAGCCGGCGCCCGAGGACGGTCCCTGCCGGCTCCTCGGCGTCCGCTTCGTGGAGGGCGGTCAGGTCACCTTCACCGTCGACAAGAAGTTCACGACCGCGACCCTCACCGGCACGCTCGCGGTGGGCAGCGGGCACGGGGACACCCCGACCAGCGCACCGCCGGTGTCGATCACCTGGACGGGTGTGGGCGACGTGTTCAGCGAGCGGCAGAGCGGCACGTTCGTCGACGAGTACGGGACCTCGACCTACCGGTACGACTTCACCGGCCGGGAGGCCGCCGTGACGGCGGGCAGCCGGATCGGGCCGATGGTCTTCGACGACGAGCCCGGCGAGTCCTCCGAGTCGCTGCTCGGCAAGTACCGCTCGTCGAGCCGCCAGCGCTCCTGACCCGCGGTCCCGCCGGGCCGCCTCCGGGCGGCCCGGCGGCCAGGGCAGCCTCGCGGCACGGCCGGCTCAGCGTCCCGGCCGGACCCCGGCCAGGAAGCGCTCGACGACGGTCGTCCACCACGCGCGGGCGGCGTCGTTCGCCTCCAGGGTGGGCAGCCCGACCTGGGTCGCCACCAGCGACGCCGTCCCGTCCTTCTTCGGCTCGCTGGTGACCACCACCGACGAGCCGTCGGCGGCCCGGATCCGCCAGGTGGTGCGCCGGTCGGTGCCGCTCACCCGCACCTCGCCGCCGGCGACGACCTGCTGCACGGCCGCGTCGCCGTCGGCGAAGGTCCGCCACCGCTCCATCAGCTCGGTCATCCCGAGCGGCGTCGACCGGCTCACGCTGGTCTGGAACGTGCCGTCGGACCGCTGGCCCGGGATCCGCCGGCCGATGTGCTGCTCGTAGGCGACGGTCACCGACTGGGTCCACCAGCCGCGCTGCTCGACGGTGTCGCCCAGCTCGTCGTAGACCCGCAGCGCGATCTGCCGGTGGTCGAGGTCCGGCGCGCCGATGGCGTCCATGAAGCGGAGCCACTCGTCCCAGGACCGCTTCGTGGCCCGCTCGACCGGTCCGATGCGGGGGTTCGTCGCCATGCCCGGACCGTAGCGAGGGGAGCCGCCGCCGGGCCGTCCGCGGGCACGATGGCGGGCATGCCCCGGCTGCTCGTCGTCCACCACACGCCCTCGCCCAACCTGCAGGCGGTGCTGGAGGCGGTGCGCGAGGGCGCGGCGATGGTCGAGGAGGTGGAGCTCGAGGTGCGCCCGGCGCTGTCGGCCGGGCCGGCCGACGTGCTCGCCGCCGACGGCGTGCTGCTCGGCACCCCGGCCAACATCGGCTACATGAGCGGGGCGCTCAAGCACTTCTTCGACACCGTCTACTACCCCTGCCTCGACGCCACGGTCGGCCTGCCCTACGGCGTCTACGTGCACGGCGGCGACGACACCGCCGGGGCGCTGCGGGCCATCGGCACGATCACCGGGGCGCTGCGGTGGAAGCAGGTCGCCGCGCCGCTGTCGCTCACCGGACCGCCCACCAAGGACGACCTGGAGGCCGCCCGGGAACTCGCCGCCACCGTCGCGGTGAGCCTGTAGCCGCCGGCGGTCCTAGCCTGCGGGGGGTGAGCACCCGACTGGTCGTCATCGGCGGCGACGCCGCCGGAGGCAGCGCGGCGTCCCAGGCCAAGAAGCGGCGTCCCGACCTCGACGTCGTCCTGTTCGAGCGCGGCCGCGCCACCTCCTACTCCGCCTGCGGCATCCCGTACTGGATCTCCGGCGCCGTCGAGCGCGAGGCCGACCTGGTCGCGCGCACCCCCGAGCAGCACCGCGCCAACGGCCTCGACGTCCGGATGCGCACCGAGGTCGTCGGCATCGACACCGACAAGGGGGTCGTGCACTGGCACGACCTCGACGCCGGCACCGAGGGCACCGAGCCCTACGACGAGCTGGTGTACGCCACCGGCAGCGTGCCGATGCGCCCGCCGGTCGAGGGCATCGACGCGCAGGGCGTCTACGGCGTCCAGGTGCTCGACGACGGCGTCGCGCTGCGGGCGGAGCTCGACAGCGGCCGGGTGCGCCGGGTGGTCGTCGTCGGCGGTGGCTACATCGGCCTGGAGATCGCCGAGGCGTGCAAGGAGCGCGGCCTCGACGTCACCGTCGTCGACCGCTCGGCCACCCCGGTGGGCACCTTCGACCCCGACGTCGGGCGGTTCATCGCCGACGCCGTCCGGGAGGAGGGCGTCGACCTGGTGCTCTCCGACGGCGTCGCGGCGATCGACGTCGGGCCCGACGGGCGGGCCCGCGCGGTGGTGACCGCCAGCGGCCGGGAGCTGCCCGCCGACCTCGTCGTCCTCGGCCTGGGCGTGCGGCCCAACGTGCGGCTGGCCCGGGAGGCGGGCATCCCGCTGGGCACCTCCGGCGGCATCGCCGTCGACGCGCGGATGCGCACCGAGGTGCCCGGCGTGTGGGCTGCCGGCGACTGCGTGGAGTCGGTGCACCGGCTCTCCGGGCAGCGGATCGTCGTCGCGCTGGGCACCCACGCCAACAAGCAGGGCCGGGTGGCCGGCATCAACATCGGCGGCGGGTACGCCACCTTCCCCGGCGTCATCGGGACGGCGATCACCCGCACCTGCTCCATCGAGGCCGCGCGCACCGGGCTGGCCGAGCACGAGGCGGAGGCGGCCGGCTACGAGTTCGTGACCGCCGCCGTCGACTCCACCACCAAGGCCGGCTACTTCCCGGGTGCCAAGCCCATCCGGGTCAAGATGACCGCCGAGCGGCGCACCGGGCGGCTGCTCGGCGCCCAGATCGTCGGCAAGGAGGCCGCCGGCAAGCGGATCGACGCCCTCGCCATCTGCATCTGGAACGAGATGACCGTCGACGAGGTCCTCTCCCTGGACCTGTCCTACGCGCCGCCGTTCGCCCCGGTCTGGGACCCGGTGCTCATCGCCGCCCGCAAGGCGTCCGAGGCGGTGGAGGCCGACCTGCGCGCCTGCTGACCGGGGGCGTCACCGGCCGGCGGGCCGCGGGTACGCGCCGTGTCGGGAACGCCCGGGCGGGTTCGGGTCCCTTGACGGCCGGTGCCCCGCGGCGGACCGTCCCCGTCCCGGGCGGGCTCCCGGCCCGCCCCCGTCCCGGGGAGGGACGCCATGGCCCATCTCGTGCCGGAGTTCGACTACCACGCCGACGTCGAGCCCCACCCGGTCGGGCCCGGGCCCTACGGGAACCGCATGGAGGGCACCATCACCGCCGGGGAGATCTCCGGGGAGCGCCTGGAGGCCTCGGTCGTCGGCGGGGGCGCGGACTGGATGCTGGTCGGTCCCGACGGGTTCGCCCGGCTCGACGTGCGCACCACCGTGCGGACGGTGGACGGCGCGCACGTCTACGTCCAGTACGGGGGGATCTGGGAGTTGACCCCGGCCGTGCTCGCGCTCATGCAGGGTGGGGACACCCCCACCGAGTTCGGCGAGGGCTACTTCATCACCACCCCGCGGCTGGAGACCGGCGACGAGCGCTACGCGTGGGTGAACCAGACGGTGTTCGTGGCGGAGGGCCGCCTGGTGCCCGGGCCCCGGGTGGAGTACCGGGTCTACCGGGTCGCCCCGGGGGACGCGGCGCCCTAGGCGAGGACGGTGGCCATCCGCTCGACGATCGCGGCGAGCACCGGCTCGGGCGTGGCCAGGTCCATCCGCACCGCGCCCCGGCCGGCGGCCCCGCACCGGGCGCCGTCGACGACGGCCACGCCGGCCCGCTCGAGCAGCAGGTCGCCGGGCGCGTCGACGGGGAAGCCCTCCAGCCAGGCGAGGTAGGTGCCCTCGGGCGGGCGGTACCGGATCCCGGGCAGCGAGGCCGCGACGAGGTCGGCGAGCAGCCGGCGGTGCCGGTCGAGGACGGCGAGGAACTCGTCGAGCCAGGCGACGCCGTCGCGGTAGGCGGCGGCGTTGGCCACCGCGCCGAGGGTCGAGGCGCCGTGCTCGACCGGGTGGCCGACCTCCGCCCACAGCCGCGCGTCGGCGTCGTTGCTCACCACCAGCTGCGCGCACTTGAGGCCGGCGAGGTCCCACGCCTTCGACGCGCTGGTGGCCGTGATCGCGTGCCCGGCCGGCACCTCGCCGAGCGAGGCGTAGGGCACGTGCCGGTGGCCGGGGAAGACCAGCGGGGCGTGCACCTCGTCGGCGAACACTCGACCGCCGTGCCGGTCGACGACCTCGGCGACGGCGAGCATCTCGGCGGGCTCGAGCACCCGGCCGATCGGGTTGTGCGGGTTGCACAGCACCAGCAGGTGCCCGCCGGCGCGGAAGGCGGCGTCGAGCGCGTCGAGGTCGTAGACGTAGCGGTCGCCGTCGCGGGCCATCGGCACCTCGAGCACCTCCCGGCCCAGCGCCGGCGGCACCTCGAGGAAGGGCATGTACGCCGGCGTGGGCAGCACCACCGGCGAGCCCGGCCGGGACAGGTGGGTGATGGCCGCGGCCAGCCCGGCCAGCACGTCGGGCAGCGGCCGCACCCGCTCCGGCGGCACGTCCCAGCCGTAGCGGTCGCGGGCGAACCCGGCGAAGGCGGCGGCGACGTCGTCGGCGAGCCAGTCGGGCAGGTAGCCGAACAGCCCCCGGGCGACCGCGTCCTGCAGCGCGGCGGTGACCGCGGGCGCGGTGCCGAGGTCGGACTCGGCCACCCACGCGCCGAGCGCCTCGGGGTGCCGGGTCCACTTGAGGCTCCCGCGCCGCCGCAGGCCCGCCACCACGGCCCCCAGCCGGTCGTCGGCGTCGCTCGTCACGGTGGCGATCCTGCCCGGGGGACGCCCGGGCGGCGCGCGGGCTGGGAGGGTGCACCCCGTGGACCTGCTGGTGGTGGCCAACCGCAACGCCGGGAGCGCCGACGAGGAGCGCCTCACGAGCGTGCTGGAGGTGCTGCGCGCCGGTGCCGCCGTCGAGGTCGCGGCGACCGCCGACGCGGCCGACCTCGACCGGGTCGTCGCCGCCCGCGCGGGCCGCCGGCTGGTGGTGGCCGGCGGCGACGGGTCGGTGCACGCGGTCGTGGCGGCCCTCGACCGCGCCGGGGCGCTCGACCCCGCCGAGCCGCTGGGGGTCGTGCCGCTGGGCACCGGCAACGACCTCGCCGGCGCCCTCGGGCTGCCCGACGACCCGGCCGACGCCGCGCGGTGCGTCCTCGACGGCGACCCGCGCCGCCTGGACCTGCTGCGCGACGACGCCGGCGGCGTGGTGGTCAACGCCGTGCACGCCGGCATCGGGGTGCGGGCCGCGGACGAGGCCGCCGGGCTCAAGGAGCGCTTCGGCGCGCTGGCCTACCCGATCGGCGCCGCGGTCGCCGGGCTCGCCGGGGCCGAGCAGCGGCTGCGGGTCACCGTCGACGGCGCCGTCGTCACCGCCCCCGCCGGCTGGGCGGCCGACGGCGGCACGCCGCTGCTCATGGTCGGCGTCTGCAACGGCCCCACCATCGGCGGCGGGACGGCGCTGGCGCCCGGGGCCGACCCCGGCGACGGCCTGGCCGACGTCGTGGTCAGCGCGGCCACCGGTCCGGCAGCCCGCGCCGCCTACGCGCTGGCCCTCACCACCGGGCGGCACGTCGACCGCGACGACGTCGTCCGCGCCCGCGGCCGGGAGGTGGCCGTGTCGGGGGAGCCGGTGGCCCTCGACGCCGACGGCGACCTGCTGCCGCCGGTGCCGGCGCGCACCTGGCGGCTGGCCGCCGGCGCCTGGTCGGTGGTGCTGCCGCGGGCGGGGTCAGGCCGCCGGTGACCAGCCCAGCAGCGGGCCCAGGCGGGTGGCGACGTCGGTGAGGATCTGCTCGTAGTCGGCCTCGGCGAAGCTGAACGGCAGCGCGAAGACCACCTCGGTGACCTCGCGGAACCCCTCGTGGGCGTACAGCGCCTCGGCGATCTGCTCGCTGGTGCCCAGCAGGTCGGGGGCGAACAGCAGCCGCGCCGGGCCCTGCGGGACGGCGGTGCGGGGCGTGCGGGCCTCGACGTAGGCGGCGTAGCGCTCGCGCTGCCCGGGTGTGGCGCCGTCGGTGGGGATGACGACGAGGCCCTGGGACACCCGGCCGGTGCCGCCGGCGTCCCGGTAGGCGCGGATCTGCCCGGCCTGGATCGCGGCGAAGTCGGTGCGGTCGTCCTCGGCGCGCACCACGCTGCTGGTCAGCAGGTTCGTGCCCGCCTGGCCGGCCCACCGCGCCGAGCGGGTGCTGCCCCCGCCGTACCACATCCGGCCGCGCAGGCCGGGGGAGTGCGGCTGCACCCGGTCCGACCACTCCTCGACGACGCCCTCGCGCCCGGAGAAGGTGGCGGCCGGCTCGCCCGCGACGAAGCGCAGCAGCCGCTCGACGCGGGTGTGGGTGAAGTCCTCGGCGTCGGCGGTGTCGGGGTAGAGCGCGCCCTTGACGTCGTCCCAGTGCATGGGCGGCCCGACGCTCACGCCGGGGTTGAGCCGCCCGCCGGAGAGCACGTCGACGGTGGCGAGGTCCTCGGCCAGGCGCAGCGGGTTCTCCCACGCCAGCGGGGTGACGGCCGTCCCGAGGGCGATCCGCGACGTCCGCTGGGTCAGCGCCGCCAGGACGGCGACCGGGGAGGAGATGCCGTACTGCAGGTGCCGGTGGCGCAGCCAGGCGCTGTCGAGGCCGAGCCGCTCGCCGAGCTCGACCACCCGCAGCGTGGCCTCGTGGCCGGCGCGGGGGTCGGCGGGGTCGAAGGAGCCGATGGTGAGGAAGCCGAGGTGCTCGAGGGGGGTGCCGGGGGCGGGCATGACGACGATCCTGCCCGCCCCCGGCGTCCGGTTCAGTACCCGACGGGCTTGGCGGGAGTGCCCACCCAGTCGGTGAAGAAGCCGTCGAGCTGCTGCCCGCTGACCTCCTCGGCCAGGGCGACGAAGTCGGCCGTGGTCACCGTGCTGTCGGCGTTCTCGGTCGCCCACCGCTCCAGCAGCACGAAGAACGCCTCGTCGCCGATCTCGTTCCGCAGGGCGTGCAGCGTGGCCGCGCCGCGGTCGTACACCGCAGCGGCGAACAGGCCGGTGGGCCCGGGGTCGCTGACGACGAGCGACCAGAACTCGTCGTCGGCCGGGGTGGCGTACACGGCCTCGTACAGCTCCTGCGCCGTCTCCCGTCCCCGCTCCTCCGACCACAGCCACTCGGCGTAGGTGGCGAAGCCCTCGTTGAGCCAGATGTCGGCCCACCGCTCGGGGCTGACGCTGTCGCCGAGCCACTGGTGGGCCAGCTCGTGCGCCACGGTGCCCTCGGAGGCCTGCCGCGAGTACACCGGCCGCGTCTGGGTCTCCAGCGCGTAGCCGACGGTGTCGTCGTCGACGATGGCCCCGAAGGACGTGAACGGGTAGGGCCCGAACAGGTCGTCGAAGTAGTCGATCATCGCCGGCTGCAGCGCGAGGCTCGCCTCGGTGGTCGCCCGCCGGGTCGGGGTCAGCCCGGTCTCGACGTAGTTCAGGATCGGCAGCCCGTCCGGGCCCACCTGGGTGCTGACGGTGTAGTCGCCGATCGACGCCGTCGCCAGGTAGCTGGCCATCGGGTCGGTGGCGCGCCAGGTGAACGTGGTGCGGCCGTCCACGGTCACCGGCTGACCCACCGGCTCGCCGTTGGCGATCGCCGTCTTGCCCTGGGGCACGGTGATCCGGAAGTCGTAGGTGGCCTTGTCCGACGGGACGTCGTTGACCGGGAACCAGGTCGGTGCGCCGTCGGGCTGGTTGGCGACCAGGACGCCGTCGGCGAAGGTCACCCAGCCGTAGAGCGAGCCCTCGAGGTCGGTGGGCCGCCCCGGGAAGCCGGAGTAGACGACGGTGACCTCGTGCGTGGTGCCGGCCTTGAGCTTGGGCGCGGCCTGCACGACCAGCTCGCCGCCGAGGCCGTCCTCGCCCGGGGGCAGCTGCGAGTAGCGGGCGGGCTTGCCGTCGACCAGCACCGAGGACACCGTCAGCCGGCGCAGGTCGAGGGAGAAGCTCGCGAGGTCGGCGGTGGCGGTCAGTGTGATCACGGCGGTGCCGTCGAGCCGGCTCTCGGCGGGCGTCGCCCCGGGGTACCAGGACAGGCCGAGGTGGTAGTGCTGCACGTCGTAGCCGCCGTTGCCCGCGGCCGGGAAGTACGGGTCGCCCCCGGAGGTGCTGCCGTCGGTGTAGCGGGGTGTGCCCGGCGCGCCGGGGGCGGCGGCGGCCGGGCCTGCTGCGGCGACGAGGGCGGCTGCCGCGACGAGCACGGCGGTGGTGCGGGCTGTCCGGGGTGTGCGCACGGATCTCCTCCTCCGCCGGCCCACCGTGGGCCGGCCCGGTCACCGTAGGGCCAGGTCACGGATCCGTCACGGGCCGGTTCCGCGCACCACCGCCGGCCGGGACATGGCCCCGGTGTGACCCCCGCCACTACCGTCGTCCGGTCCCCGACCCCCGCCCGAGGAGGAACCGTGACGACGACGTCCGACCCGACGACCGGCACCACCACCCCCCAGCCCGGCCGGCTGGGGGACCCGGCCGCCGAGTACCGCACCGACGACCGCGCCGACCGCGGGCTGCGGGAGGCCCTCGCCCGGTACGGCCTCGACGCCCCCGCCGCGCCGCCTCCGCTCCCGCGGAACGCCCCGCTGGAGGACCGGCTGGCCTTCGTCCGCGGCGCCCACGACGCCTTCGAGCAGCTCTACGCCGCGGTCGCGGCGGAGGAGACCCACCGCGACGACGTCACCCGCACCACCGTCACCGCCCCGGGCCGCGAGGGCACCGCGATCCCGCTGTACGTCTTCCGGCCGGCCGGCAGCGAGGGGCGGCGGCTGCCCGGGCTGGTCTACCTGCACGGCGGCGGCATGACCATCCTCGACTGCGCCAACCGCCTGCACACCCGCTGGTGCGAGGACCTCGCCGCCACCGGGCTGGCCGTCGTCGCCGTCGACTTCCGCAACGCCGTGACCACCGACGGCCACGCCCCCTTCCCGGCCGGCCTGCACGACTGCGCCGACGCGCTCACCTGGCTGCACGCCCACCGCGACGAGATCGGCGCCACCTCGCTGGTGCTGCAGGGGGAGTCCGGCGGGGCGAACCTGTGCCTGGCCTCGGCCCTGCTGGCGAAGCGGGAGGGCCGGCTGGACACCGTCGCCGGGGTCTACGCGATGGTCCCCTACATCTCCGGCGGCTACGGCTGGGACGACGACGCCAAGCGCGCCGAGCTGCCCTCGCTGGTCGAGAACGAGGGCTGGTTCCTCAACACGCTGATGATGGACCTCCTCGTGTCGGCCTACGACCCCGCCGACGAGCACCGCCGCGACCCGCTGGCCTGGCCGTACTTCGCCACCGTCGAGGACCTGACCGGGATGCCGCCGCACGTGGTCACGGTGAACGAGCTCGACCCGCTGCGGGACGAGGGCATCGCCTACTACCGCCGGCTGCAGGCGGCCGGCGTGCGCGCGACCGGGCGGGTGAACCTGGGGCTCACGCACGGCGGCGAGCTGATCTTCAAGACCGCCGTCGGGGACGTCTACGACGCCACGATCGCCGACATCTCCCGGTTCGCCCGGAGCCTGGCCCCGGCCGGGTGAGCCCGGCCCCGGCCGGGTGAGCCGCCCGGCCGTCAGCGGGGGAGGCGGCCCAGCAGGTGGAACTCCGGGTTGGGCGGGATCGCGGCGAAGTGGGCCAGCCGGTTGGACAGCGCGAAGAAGGACGTGATCGCGCCGACGTCCCACACGTCGTCCTCGGACAGGCCGGCGGCGCGCAGCCGGTCGAGGTCGGTGGCGGTGACCGCGGCCGGGTCGGTCGCCAGCCGGACGGCGACGTCGAGCACGGTGTGCATGCGCTCGTCGAGGGGTGCCTTGCGCCAGTCGACGGCGACGAGGTCGGCCAGCAGCGGGTCGCGGGTGCGGATGCGCGCGATCGCCCCGTGCGCGACGACGCAGTAGGCGCAGTCGTTGGCCGCGCTGGTGGCCACCACGATCAGCTCCCGCTCGCCGGTGGACAGGCCGGGCGTGTCCTTGTCCATGAGCGCGTCGTGCATGGTGAAGAAGGCGCGCGCCTCCTCCGGACGCCAGGCCAGCGCGGCGAAGACGTGCGGCAGGAAGCCCGAGCGCTCCTGCACGTCGGCGTAGCGCTCGGCGAGGTCGGCCGGCAGGCCGGCGGGGTCGGCGAGGGGGAAGCGGCTGATCGGGGTCTGCTCGGCGGTCACCCGGCCAGCCTGCCGCGTTCAGCCGTCGACGACGACCCGGTCCCGGCCGGCCCGCTTGGCGCGGTAGAGGCGGGCGTCGGCGAGGCCGAGCAGCTGCGCCGGCGTCCGGTCGGTCACCTCGGCGGTGCCGGCCGCGCCGACGCTGACCGTCACCGGCAGCCCGCGGGTCAGCCCGTCCCACGGGTGCGCGGAGACGGCGCGGCGCACCGTCTCGAGGTGGGCGGCCGCGGCGCCGGCGTCGACGTCGGGGAGGACGAGGAGGAACTCCTCGCCGCCCAGCCGCGCCGCGAACGAGCCCGGGCCGCCGGGGGCGCCGGTCTCCTGCAGCAGCGTGGCCACCGCGCGCAGCACCTCGTCGCCGACGGCGTGCGAGCAGGTGTCGTTGACCCGCTTGAAGTGGTCGAGGTCGAGCAGCGCCACCCACAGCCGGCCGGCGCCGTCGGCGAGCATCCGGGGGAGCTCCTCGTCGACGTAGCGGCGGTTGTAGAGGCCGGTGAGCGGGTCGCGCAGCGACAGCTCGCGCCAGCGGCGGCTCTGCCGGCGCGCCTCGGTGGTCTCGTACACCGCCTGCAGCGCGCGGGCGCGGGCCTCGCGCTGCGCCGACTGCAGCTCCACCAGTTCGGCGACGTAGCGCTTGTGCTCCTCGAACGCCGCCCGGTGGTCGCCCCGCGCGGCGTGCAGCTCGGCCTGCTCGGCGCGGGCCCGCACCCGGATCGAGGTCAGGCCGTGCAGGTCGCAGCGCCGGACGCACTCGGCCAGGGTGTCCTGCGCGCGCTCGACCTCGCCGCGGCGGCGCTGCACCTCGGCCAGCGTGAGCAGGAAGTCCGCGCCGGCGTCGCCGTCGGAGGAGGTGTCGAGCACCTCGGGCGCGAGGCCGAGCCGCAGCGCCGCCTCCGCCTCGACCAGCCGGTCGGCCCCCATCAGCGCGCGGGCGACGGTGTCGAGGTCACCGACGTCGAGCGGGCGGCCGTGCGCCCGCGCGAGCTGCTGCAGCCGGTCGCTGTACTCGAGCGCGTCGTCGAACCGGCCGGCCAGCGTGTCGGTGTAGGCGCGGTTGTTGAGGATGCGCAGCTGCCGGTCGACGTCGCCGAGCTCCTCGGCCAGCCGCAGCACGGCGGTGTAGCGCTCGGGCGCCGCGGGGTCGCGGGCCAGGCCGAGGACGTCGGCCAGCCGCACCAGGTGGTCGATGCGCAGCGCCGGCAGGGCGGTCTCGTCGAGCAGGTCGACCGAGGAGACGGCGTGCTCCAGGGCGCCGGCCAGGTCGCCGACCTCCTGGAGGACGGCGGTGAGCACGAAGGAGCTGCGGGCCAGCAGGTACCGGTCGCGGGTCTCGCTGGCCCAGCGGTGCACCTCCGAGGCGGTCCGGCCGGCCTCGGCGACGGCGCCCCGGCGGCGCTGCAGGTCGGCGCGGACCAGCCGGGCGCGCTGCTCGAGATCCGGGCGGCCGAGGGCGCGGGCGGCCTCGGCGGCGGCCTCGGCGCGCTCCGGCGCGGACCCGGCGGCGAAGCGGGACAGGGTCTCCAGCTCGTCGAGGGTCGCCCGCAGCGCGGTGAGCGCACCCGTGGTGGGCTCCGCGTCGCCTCCGGGGGCGGCGTCCTGCTCGACGGCGAGACCGGTCACGGCCGTCCCATCGGCCGTGCCCTCGGTGCCCGTGAGCCCAGCCGGGCCGGCGCCACTCCTCCGGGTGAGCACCGCCTCAGCCCCCCGCCAGCAGCGCGCGCACCGCGTCGACCGTGTCGGCGTCGGCGGGGCTGCGGTCGGGGCGGTAGCGCAGCACCCGCGCGAAGCGCAGCGCGACACCGCCGGGGTAGCGGGTGCTGCGCTGGGCGCCGTCGAGGGCGACCTCGACCACCACCTCCGGCCGCAGCTCCAGCCCCCACGGGTGCTCGGCGCGCGCGTGCCCGGGGAAGGTGCGGGTCTGCCAGTCGAGCAGCTCGTCGGTCATGCCCTTGAACGTCTTGCCGACCATGAGCGGGGCACCGCCGTCGGGGTCGCGGGCGCCGAGGTGGATGTTCGACAGCTTCCCGCTGCGGCGGCCGTACCCCCACTCCACGCCGAGGACGACGAGGTCGAGGGTGTGCACCGGCTTGACCTTCTGCCAGGCGCGGCCGCGCCGGCCGGCGGCGTAGGGCGCGTCGAGGGCCTTGACCACCACGCCCTCGTGACCGGCGGCCAGCGCGCCGTCGAGGACCTCGGCGGCCTGCTCGGCGCTGGGCCGGCGGACCCCGGGCATCCGCAGCGGCGCGGCCTCCTCCGCGCCCAGCAGCCGGTCGAGGACCTCCAGGCGGGTGGCGAGTGGCTCGTCGAGCAGGTCGCGGCCGTCGAGGTGCAGCACGTCGAAGAAGAACGGCGAGAGCAGGACGCCGGCGTCGGCCTCGTCGCTGCCGAAGCGGCTCATCGTGTCCTGGAACGCACGCGGGCGGCCGTCGTCGTCGAGGGCGAGGGTCTCCCCGTCGAGGACGGCGGTGCGGCAGGGCAGCGCGCGCACCGTCTCGACCAGCTCGGGGACCCCGTCGGTGACCTCCCGCAGCGTGCGCGTCCACACCCGCACGACGTCGCCGTCGCGGTGCACCTGGACGCGGGCGCCGTCGAGCTTGTGCTCCACGGTGACCTCCCCGCCCAGGTCGCCGAGGGCCGCCTCGAGCGAGGAGCCGGGGCTGGCCAGCATCGGCCGCACCGGGCGGCCCACCCGCAGGCCGACGGCGGCCAGCGCCGGCTCCCCGCCGGTCAGCGCGGTGGCGGCGGTCTCGTCGAGCCGGCCGGTGAGCATCGCCGCGCGGCGCACCGCGGCCGGCGGCACCCGCGCCGCGGCGGCCACGGCGTCGAGCAGGACGCCCTCGAGCGCGCCCTGGCGCAGCTCGCCGCCCAGCAGCCGGACGAGGAAGCGCTGCTCCCCGGCGGTGGCCGCCGCCAGCACCTCCCCGAGCAGTGCCTCCCGGCGGGCGGTGGAGCCGGGACCGGTGGTGGCCGCGAGCGCGGTGAGCGCGGCGTCGACCGCCGCGACGGTCAGCGACGGCGCGGGCGCGGGGTCGGGCAGCGCCCGGGACAGCGTGCGCCAGCCGACGCCGACCCGCCCCTGCGGCAGCTCGCCGGCCAGCCACGCGGCCACCGGCCCCACCTCGCCCGGCCCGGCGGCGCGCAGCGCGGCCGCGATCGCGGCGGCCTTCGCCGTGCGGGCGCGGGTGGCCGCCACCTCGGCGGAGGCGGCCACGACGTCGGCGAGCAGCACGCGGACATGCTGACAGCCGGGTACGACACCGGGCAGCCACCGCGCCGTGCCGGCCGCCCCTCCGGGGGAGGCCGGACCCCGGCGCGGCCGGCGTCAGCCGGAGGTCCCCCCGCTCCCGGACCCGGCGTCGTCCGGGTGCCCGGTGAAGGCCGCCCGGGCGTCGGCCCGGGCCGCCTCGGCGGCGTGGCCCTCGGTGTCGGAGCGGGGGACGGAGGTCGGCCGCAGCGAGCGGACGAGCTCGTCGACGTTGGCGAAGTCGACCCCCGGCGGCACCGTGCGCAGGGTGCGCAGCACCTGGTCGGGCGCGCCGTGCCGCTGGGCGGCGTCGAGCAGCGCGTCCTTGTCGGCGGGGTAGTCGACCTCGCCCAGGTGCGCGAGCACGTCCTGCACGGGAACGGTGTCGGCCACGGGATCTCCTCGGGACTCGGGACGGGACTCGGGGCGGGGCTACCCGCCGCCGGGACCGGTACGCACCGTCAGCGCGACGCCGTCGGCCAGCCGGTAGGGGCCGGTGGCGACCAGGTCGCCGACGACGCGGCGCAGCCGCGACACCTCGGCGCGCGCGGCGACGACGTGCCCGTCGTCGCCGTAGAGGCCGCGTCCCAGGGCGGCGGCGTCGAGCCCCCGCCGCCCGGCGCCGGCGACGAGCGCGAGCACCTGCCCCTGCCGCCGGGTGAGCGCGGCCGACCAGGAGTCCTCGCCGCCGGAGACCCGCAGCACCGGCGCGGCGGTCAGGTCGAGCTCGGCGGTGACCGGCGCGCGCGACTCCGGCGGGCGCAGCAGCCAGCCCTCGCCCAGTCGCTCGGGGGTGCACAGCCCCAGCCCGGGCACCGCCACCGGCCGCCCGGCGCGCGGGACGGCCACCCGCGGGCCGGCGGCGATGCCCGACCGCGCGGCGACCCAGCCGTCGTCGTCGACCACCAGCAGCGGGCCCCGCACCGTCCCCAGCACCGGCTCGGCGCTGCGCCGCAGCCGGTCGAGGTGCTGCTCGTGCCGCCGCCACAGCCCGGACTCGGCCAGCCGCACCGAGGTCTCCACCAGCGCGCCGATGGCCGGGTGGAGGGTGAGCGCCGGGCCGCTGACGTCGACGACGCCGAGCAGCTCCCCGGTGACCGGCGAGTGCACCGGCGCGGCCGAGCAGTACCAGGGGTGCTGGGCGGACTCGAAGTGCTCGGCGGAGAACAGCTGCACCGGCGCGGCCTCGGCCAGGGCCGTGCCGATCGCGTTGGTGCCCACCGCCGACTCGGTCCAGGTGGCGCCCTCGGCGAAGCCGAGCCGGTCGGCGTGCCGCCGGGTGGCCACCGCGCCCTCCCGCCACAGCACGACGCCGTCGGCGTCGGTGACGACGACGAGGCCCTGCGAGGCGTCGGCGACGCCGACCAGCACCCGGCGCAGCTCGTCGACGACCAGCGCCAGGCCCGAGCCGTGGCGGCGCGCCTCGACCGCGTCGGCGGGCAGCGGGTCGCGGCGGCGCGGGCGGTCGGGGTCCATGCCCAGGCCCAGCACGCGCGACCAGGACCGCTCGACCACCCCGCGCGGCCGCACCGGCGGGCGCCCGCCGGCGAGGACGGCGTCGTGCACGCGGGAGAGCACCCGGGCGTGCGTGGACAGGTCGGTACCGGGCGCGACCGCCGACCACGGGGGCACCGGCGCCTCCTCGGGCGTGCAATCCGCTGCAACGCTCCCGCTCCGGCCCGCGGGGCGCTGTGCTGGACATCACACCACGTCCTGACCACGAGGAGGTCCCTCCGTGACGCAGACGCTCGACGCACCCCCGGAGAGCCCCGCACGGCGCGCGGCCGACTGGTTCGCGGCGCTCGAGGACGCCCTGCGCGCCCGCGACGTCGAGCGCGCCGCCGGCCTGTTCGCCTCCACGAGCTACTGGCGCGACCTGGTCGCCTTCAGCTGGAACATCACCACCGTCGAGCACCGCGCGGGCGTGGCCGACCTGCTCACCGCCACGCTGGACCGCACCGACCCGTCGGGCTTCACCGTCACCGAGGAGCCGGAGGAGGCCGACGGCGTCACCACCGCCTGGTTCACCTTCGAGACGGCGGTCGGCCGCGGCAAGGGCCTCGTGCGTCTCGTCGAGGAGGACGGGCAGCCGCGGGCGTGGACGTTCCTCACCACCCTGTACGAGCTCAAGGGGCACGAGGAGCCGCGGGGCCCGGGCCGGCCGATGGGCGCCGAGCACGGCGTGAACCGGCAGCGGCAGACGTGGTCCGAGCGCCGGGAGCGGGAGGCCACCGAGCTCGGCCGCACCACCCAGCCGTACGTGCTCGTCGTCGGCGGCGGGCAGGGCGGCATCGCGCTGGGCGCCCGGCTGCGCCAGCTCGACGTGCCCGCGCTCGTCGTCGACCGGCACGCCCGTCCCGGTGACCAGTGGCGCAGCCGCTACAAGTCCCTCTGCCTGCACGACCCCGTCTGGTACGACCACCTGCCCTACCTGCCGTTCCCGGACAACTGGCCGGTGTTCTCGCCCAAGGACAAGATCGCCGACTGGCTCGAGTCCTACGTGAAGGTCATGGAGATCCCGTACTGGGGCAGCACCGAGGTGCGCCGCGCCGAGTACGACGAGGCGGCCGGCGAGTGGACCGTCGAGGTGGTGCGCGACGGCGAGGAGCTCACGCTGCGCCCGAAGCAGCTGGTGCTGGCCACCGGGATGAGCGGCAAGCCGAACGTGCCGGTGCTGCCCGGGCAGGACGTGTTCCGCGGCGAGCAGCACCACTCCTCGGCCCACCCCGGCCCCGACGAGTACGCCGGCAGGAAGGTCGTCGTCGTCGGCAGCAACAACTCCGCCTTCGACATCTGCGGCGCGCTGTGGGAGCACGGCGCCGACGTGACGATGGTGCAGCGCTCGTCGACGCACATCGTGAAGAGCGACAGCCTCATGGAGATCGGCCTCGGCGCGCTCTACAGCGAGCAGGCGGTGGCCGGCGGCATGACCACCGAGAAGGCCGACCTCACCTTCGCCTCGCTGCCCTACCGGATCCTGCACGAGTTCCAGATCCCGGCCTACGAGCAGATGAAGGAGCGCGACGCCGACTTCTACGACCGGCTGGAGAAGGCCGGGTTCTGGCTGGACTGGGGCGACGACGGGTCGGGCCTGTTCATGAAGTACCTGCGCCGCGGGTCGGGCTACTACATCGACGTCGGTGCCGCCGACCTGGTGGCCAACGGCGACGTGAAGCTGGTGCACGGGCAGGTCGACCACCTGACCGAGGACGCCGTGGTGCTCGACGACGGCACCGAGCTGCCGGCCGACGTCGTCGTCTACGCCACCGGCTACGGCTCGATGAACGGCTGGGCCGCCGACCTCATCTCCCCGGAGGTCGCCGACAAGGTGGGGAAGGTGTGGGGCCTGGGCTCGGACACCACGAAGGACCCCGGCCCGTGGGAGGGCGAGCAGCGCAACATGTGGAAGCCCACCCGGCAGGAGGGGCTGTGGTTCCACGGCGGCAACCTGCACCAGTCGCGGCACTACTCGCTCTACCTGGCGCTGCAGCTCAAGGCCCGGCAGGCCGGCATCCCGACGCCGGTGTACGGCCTGGCGGAGGTGCACCACCTGCGCTGAGCCGCCGAACCGCTGAGCCAGTGACGCACTGAGCCACTGAGCCGCCGAGCCGCCCGGCGCCGGGGAGTCCGGTCTCCCCGGCGCCGGTGCGTGTCCGGCGCTAGGGTCGGCGCGGTCACCACCGGGCAGGCCGCGGGAGCCGCATGAACCTCGAGAAGGTCGTCTTCGGGTTCTTCGTGCTGCTCGCCGCCACGCTGAACTTCGGCTTCTTCCTCGGGGACATCTCCGACCCCGCACTGCACAACGTCTACGAGCTGTTCGCCGCGCTGGTGGTCAGCCTCATCGCCACGGTGCTGAAGTTCGGCGACCGCACGCAGATCGGCGCGGTCCACCTGGCCACCAGCCTCGTCGCCGACCTGCAGCTGGTCGCGGCCACCATCACCTGGGCCTGGGCGGTGCACGTCTCCGCCGAGGGCCTCACCGACGTGACGACGGCGAGCATGGTCTCGCTCTCCGGAGGGGCGCTGCTGGCCAACGTGGTCTCGGTGGTGCTGCTCGTCGTCGAGACCGTGTCCTTCCAGCGCCACTGACCGCCGTGGAGTCCGCCCCGCCACCCCCGGTCACCACCCGCGGCCGGCGCCGGCGCCGGCGGGCCCCGGTGGTGCCGCGCGCGGAGGGGTCGGCGACGGTGTTCGTCGTCCTCCGGCGGATGCGCGCGCCGCTGATCACGCTCATCGTCATCTTCTTCGTCAGCGTGCTCGGGCTCTCGCTGATCCCGGGCGTCGACCCGGAGGGCCGGCCGGCCCGCCTCAGCCTGTTCGACGCCTTCTACGTCATGAGCTACACGGCGACGACGATCGGCTTCGGCGAGATCCCGTACGCGTTCAGCTACGGGCAGCGGCTGTGGGTGACCGGGACCATCTACCTGACCGTCGTCGGCTGGGCCTACGCGATCGGGTCCCTGCTGGCGCTGCTGCAGGACCGCGCGTTCCGCCAGGCGCTGGCCCTGCGGCACGTGTCCCGCAAGGTCAGCGCCCTGCGCGAGCCGTTCCTGCTGATCTGCGGCTTCGGGCAGGCCGGCGAGACGCTCGCGCGCTCCCTCGACGCCCTGGGCCGCCGGTTCGCCGTCGTCGACTGCTCGGAGAACCGGATCGACGCCCTCGAGATCGCCGGCCACCGCGCCGACGTCCCCGGGGTGGTCGGTGACGCCCGCGACCCGCACGTGCTCGGGGTGGCCGGGCTGGGCCACCCCTACTGCGAGGGCGTGCTGGCCGTCACCGGCGACGACGAGGCCAACCTCGCGGTCACGATGGCCGCGGCGCTGCTGCGACCGGAGCTCCCGGTGGTGGCCCGCACGACGTCGGCGACGGTGGCCGAGCGGATGTCCGGCTTCGGGTCCCCGACGATCATCAACCCCTTCGACCGGTTCGGCGACCACCTGCGGCTGGCGCTGCGCACCCCGGCCTCCTACCAGCTCATGACCTGGCTGGAGAGCGGCCCGGGCGCCGAGCTGCCGCCCCGCGGGAAGGCGCCCGCTCCGGGCCGGTGGGTGGTCTGCGGCTACGGCCGGTTCGGCCGGCACTTCGCCACCGACCTGCGCGCGGAGGGCCTGGAGGTGACCACGGTCGACCCCTCGCCGGAGGAGGAGCCGACCATCGTCGGGGACTCCGCGGACCCCGAGATCATCCGGCGGACCGACCCCGCCTCGGCGGTCGGCCTGGTCGCCGCCACCGACAACGACACGACGAACCTCTCCCTGGTGGCCGAGGCGCGGCGGCTCAACCCCGACCTGTTCGTCGCCGCCCGCCAGAACCAGCCCGCCGACGCCGCCCTGTTCGCCGCGATGGACGTCGACGCGCTGCTGGTGCCCACCGAGGTGGTCGCGCACGACGCCTACGCCCGGCTCAGCACGCCGCTGTTGTGGCGGTTCCTGCGCGAGCTGCCCGGGCAGACCGACGAGTGGTCGGCCGGCCTCATCGAGCGGCTCCTCGGCGCGTGCGGCGCCCACCTCGAGGCGCTGTGGAAGGTGCGGCTCACGCCGGAGGAGGCGCCGGCGCTGCACCCCCACCTGGCCGGCGGGCGGTTCCGGCTGTGCGACCTGCTGCGCGACCCCGCCGACCGCGACGAGACGCTGCTGGCCGTGCCGCTGATGGCGCTGCGCGGGGACCAGGCGCTGCTCGCGCCCGACGGCGGCCTGGTGCTCGAGCCCGGCGACGAGCTCCTCTTCGCCGGCCGGGCCGCGGTGCACCGGGAGGTGGAGGCCACGATGTTCCTCGACGGCGTCGCCGACTACCTGGTCACCGGCCAGCGGGTGCCGTCGAGCTGGATCTGGCGGAAGCTGAGCCGGTCGAGGCCCGTGCCGGACGCGACCGCCGCGCCCTGACCGGCCCCGACGGGGGGAGCCACATGGCCGGCGTCCGGACCCTCTTCGGCGGCCGCGGCGGCGACCCCGTCCGGCCGCCGCGGCTGCGCACCGACGACCACCGCTCCGCCTCGCGGCTGGAGCTGTTCTTCGACCTGGCGTTCGTCCTCGTCGTGGCCGAGCTGGCGATCGCGCTGCGCGAGGACGTCACCCCGCACGGGTTCCTCGTCTTCGCGGGGTTGTTCGCCACGGTCTGGTGGTCGTGGGTGAGCTCGACGCTCTACGCCAACCGCTTCGACCACGACGACGTCGTCTACCGGCTGTACAAGCTCGCCAGCATGGCCGCCGTCGTGGGGCTGGCGGCGTCGGCGTCGGAGGCGACGGGGGAGCGGTTCACCGCGTTCGTGCTCTGCCACGTGGCGCTGCGGGTGCTGCTGCTCCTGCAGTACCGCCGGGCGCACGTGCACGTGCCCGAGGCGCGTCCGATCACCCGGCTGTACCTGCTCGGCGCCGGCGCCGGCGCGACGCTGTGGGCGGTGTCGCTGGCGGTGCCGCGGCCGGCCGCCTACGCGCTGTGGGCCGCCGCGGTCCTGGCCGAGGCGCTCGTGCCGCTGCTGGCCACGCGGTCCTCGGCCGACGTGCCGCTGCACGTCGAGCACCTGCCCGAGCGGTTCGCGCTGTTCGTCATCCTCGTGCTCGGCGAGCCGGTGGCCGCCGTCGCGCACGGCCTCTACGACGCGAAGTGGTCGGGGGCCGCGCTGCCGGTGGCCGTCCTGGGGTTCGTGCTCGCGGCGGCGCTGTGGTGGAGCTACTTCGACCTCGCCGGCGCGCGGGCGAAGAAGCTGCTGGGGGAGGCCGGGGAGTCCAACGGCGCCCACTCCCACGACGTCTACGTCTTCGGGCACCTGCCGCTGACGCTGGCGCTGGCGTCGGTGGGCGCCGGCCTGGAGCTCGCCGTGGTGGAGGCCGCGGCCGGGGAGGTGCCGGCCGGGACCCGGCTGCTGGTGGCCGGCGGGGTGGCGGTCTACCTGGTGGCGGCGAGCGTCACGGCGTCGGCGATGACGGGGCAGGCCGGGCACGGGTGGTGGTGGCCGCTGCTGGCCGCGGTGGTGGCCGCGCTGGACGCACTGCTGGAGCTGCCGGCCTGGGTGGTGATCGGCGCCCTGGCGCTGCTGGTGTCGCTGGTGGTCGTCGGGGGCCTGGTGCAGCGCTCGTCGGGTCGGCTGGAGACCGAGGAGGTCTGACCGCCGGGGTCCGAGCGCCGCGTGCCGCAGGGACCTCCGACCCTGCCCCCGTCCGGCGGTGCGGCGTGCACTGGACCCCGGTGGCCGCGAGGACCGGTCGAGCGGGACGGCGCCCGGGCGGCGGGCGGGCACCGGCAGGAGGACGGCCATGGCCACACCCACCACCCCCACACCCGGCGACGACCGGCGGCCGGAGATGTCGCCGGACGAGAAGCTGATCGCCCAGTGGGAGGCGCAGCACGACGTCGCCGCCCGCGGGCACCGCGGCGACCCGCTCGGGCTGCAACGCTCGCTCACCCGCGAGCGCCTGGCCGACTGCGCCCGCCGGGGTGCCACGGCGTCGGGCGCGGGATCGAGGGGCGCCGCGGCCGCACCCCGGCCGGCCCCCGACGACGCGGCGGGCACGGGTGAGGGCATGGGTAAGGGCATGGGGGAGGACGACGTGTGCGTCGCGCCGTGGGCGGCCGCGAAGGCCGGCGAGCCCGCCGAGGAGCCCGCGCCGTCCCGCCGCCACCCGTGGCGGCGGTTCCGGCACCACGCCTCGGAGCACTGACCCCGGGCCGGTTCCCCGGCGCCACTGGGGAACCGCTCTGTCGCCATGTCGACCCGGCGACTGGTCGACGCGGCGACTGGTCGAGGTGTCCGCACGTCGACCAGTCGCCGAGTCGAGTCGTCGGCTCGTCGATCAGTTGTCGAGTCGAGTGGTCGGCACGTCGACCCGGTGAATGGTCGGCTCGTCGACCGGTCGACCCTCGAGCACCGCTCAGAAGGGCGGCGGGTCGTCGTCCGCGTCGGCCGGCTCGTCTGCCGGCGGTGGCTCGGGGTCCGGTGGTGCTGGTCGCCGGAGGCCAGGTGGTCGGGTGGTCCTCGTGATGCCCGACGGGGTGGTGACGGTCAGCGTCCCGTCTGCGGCCATCTCGAAGCGCCAGCCGCGGGCGAAGGTCTTCACCCGGTGATGCGAGCGGCACAGGCAGCACAGGTTCGCGCAGTCGGTGAGCCCGCCCTCGACGTGGGGGAGGACGTGGTCGGCGTCGGCCCAGCCGACCCGCTGCCCGCAGGTGGGCATCCGGCAGGTGCGGTCGCGGGTGCGCACGAACGCCTGCTGAGCGGCTGAGGGGGTGTAGCCGTCCCGGCCCGCGGGCCGGTCGAGCACCGCGCACCCGCAGTCGCCGGCCTCGTCACCGCCGGGGTGGTCGGGGCAGCCGCGGGCGGCCAGCCGGCGCAGCCGATCGAGGGTGGCGGTGACCCGCAGCGTGCCGTTGTCCTCGGTGAGTGCGACCGTCACCGTGCCGCCGTCGGGGGCCTGCACGCCGAGGGCGTCGAGCTGGGCGAGGAGTGCCCGTAGGTGGGCGGCGGTGATCGGCAGCCCGTTCACCTCCCCGGCCTGGTCCGAGCGGCCGGCCAGCGACGCCAGCGACGCGATGATCTGCAGGTGCGCGGTCACCGGCGGGCGGCTGTCGTCCCACGGGCGCTGCAGCAGATCGGCGAACACCAGAGTGCGCAGGTGCCCGATCGGCCGCGGGTCACCGTCGGCCTTCACCATCCGGGCCAGTGCATCGACGGTCGCGTGGCAGGCCGCGGCCACATCGGCCGGTAGGTCGGCGGCCAGCGTGCTCATCCCGTCCGACGCCGAGGGGTACACCCGCACGTCCGAGCGCCGTTCGGCGGTCTTCCGCCGTTCGTCGATGGCCTCCGAGTCCGCCTCCAGCAGGAGTTCGAGGGCGCGCTTCTTCAGCTTGCCGACGGTCAGGCCGGCGGCCTCGGGCAGCACGGCGGCCTCGATGCGGCGGGCCAGGGCCGGGGCGGTGTGCTGCAGCACGTCGACCAGCGCCTTCGCACGGGCCTCGTCCAGCTCCCCGGCGGCCAGCGCCGCCCAGGTGGCGGGCAGCCGCTCGCGGTAGGTCCAGGCACGGGTGGCCAGGTGGTTGGCCGTACCCCGCCCGCAGTTGAGCACCACCGCCAGCTCGGCGGTGAAGAACTCCGACACCCCCGGCAGCTCGGTGTCCGGCGCCCACGACCCGCGCCGCCTGGCACCGGGCGTGCCGGGTGCGGGGTCGTCGTCGGAGGGGCGGGCCTCGGCCAGCCGCAGCACCAGCTCGGCTTCGTAGGCCGCCTCCATGGCCTTGCGGGCCTGCAGCCGCTGGAGCTCGGCGGCGGCCTGCTCGTCGGAGAGCAGGCTCACCGGCAGGCGGGCAAGGCGCACCGGCTGCTCGACGAGCCACCCGGCGAGCGCCCGCTCGACGGGTGACACGTACTCCGCGACCTGCTGCACGACCCCGAACCTACGGCCGGGGTATGACAGTTTCCGCAGGTCGGCGGGCAGGATCCACCCGCTGGCGGAGACCGGGCTGTCCCGGAGTGTGGGCGAGGCGTGGGTGCGCTGTGGGTGTCCCGTGCCGCGGGGCGCCGACAGGCTCGCTGCCATGACCGACACCCTCCCCACCCCCGTCCCGATGGCCGACGTCCGCGACATGTACGTCGTCCACCGCGCCTTCCGGCGCGAGTTCCGGCTGCTGCCGGAGCTGATCCGCGCCGTCGCGCCGGGCGACACCGACCGCGCCGCCGTCCTCGCCGCCCACGCCCGCCTCGTGCTGCAGGGGCTGCACCTCCACCACACGGGCGAGGACGACCTCCTCTGGCCCACGCTGCTCGAGCGCTGCCCGCCCGACGCCGCGGTCGTCCACCGCATGGAGGCCCAGCACGAGCAGGTCGAGCACCTCACCGAGCAGCTCGGCCCGGCCCTGGACCGCTGGGAGGTCGAGGCCCGGCCGGCCGTGGCCGAGGAGGTCGCCGGCACCCTCGACGCGCTGCGCGCCGTCCTGCTCGAGCACCTCGCGGAGGAGGAGCGCGAGATCCTCCCGCTGGCCGAGCGGCACGTGACGCAGGAGGAGTGGGCCCGGCTCGGCCAGCACGGCGAGGGCACCATGGCCACGAAGGACCTGCCGATCCTCTTCGGCGCGCTGCTCGAGGAGTGCAGTCCCGAGGAGCGGCAGATGATGCTGCACGTCGTCCCGTTCCCCGTCCGCGTGCTGCTGCGCACGGTCTTCGCCCGGCAGTACCGCCGCTACGTCAGCCGGGTGCGCGGGACCCGCTGACCGCCGGGCCGATCTGCCGGGCCAGGGCCGGGACGTCGCCGGGGCGCAGCAGCCGGCCGGCGTCCCAGGCCCGCCCGAACGCCTCCTCGCCCAGCGTGGCGCGCACCTCCGGCAGCACCAGCCGGGCCAGCTCGACGTCGGGCGGGAACGCCACCGCCACCGACGCCGCCTCCGCCGTCGCCGAGCCCGCCGCGAACAGCCGGGCGGCCAGCTCCGGCGACCCGCGCCGGGCGGCGACGACGGCGAGGCCCGGCAGCGTGTACGCCAGCGTCCAGGTGGTGCGGACCTCCGCGGCGAGGTCGGCGGCCTCGGTCCACCGGGCCAGCGCGGTGTCCTCGTCGCCGGCCAGCTGCGCGAGCGAGGCCTGCACGTTGAGCACCGTCGCCAGGGTGAACGGGCTGCCCAGCTCCCGCGCCAGCCGCTCGGCGACGGCGAGCTCGGCGGCTCCTGCGGCGTGGTCGCCGGACTGCAGCAGCAGCTGACCCCGGGCGGTCACCGCGTGCGCCCGAGCCCAGGCCTGCCCGGTCTCCTCCGCCAGCCGCAGCGCCTCGCCGAGGTCACCGGCGGCGGCCGGCAGGTCGCCGAGGAAGACGGCGGCCGAGCCGGTGAGCACCAGCGCCAGGGCTCGGAGGTCACCGGCGCCGGCGACGGCGGCCAGCCGGGCGGCGTCGTCGGCGGCGGCGCGGGTCCCCGGGATGTCTCCCGACGCGTAGCGCAGCGCGGCCAGGCCCAGCAGCAGCCGGGCGTCGTCGGCGGGGGCCAGCCCGTCCCGGGACACCCGCGCCACCCAGCCCAGCCCCTCGGCGGCGTTGCCGCGCACCGCCCAGTACAGCCAGGTCGCCTCGGTCAGCCGGGCGACGTCGGCCGCGCGCCCGCCGGCCACCAGCCGGCCCAGCGCGGCGGCGAGGTTGCCGTGGTCGCGCTCGAGCCGGTCGAGCCAGGACCCCTGCCCGGGACCGGTCAGCCCGCCCCGGGCGCCGTCGGCGAGGTCGAGCACCGCCGCGGTGGCCCGCTCGGCGACGGCGTCGGCCTCGCCGGAGGCGGCCAGCCGCGTCGCGGCGTACTGGCGCACCGGCTCCAGCAGCCGGTAGCGGGCGGCCGGTCCGTCCTCGACGACCACCAGCGACTGCTCGACCAGCCCGCCGAGCTGCGGGACGACGTCGGCGCCGCCGGCGACCGCCCGCGCGGCGTCGAGGTCGAACCCGCCGGCGAACACCGCCAGCCGGCGCAGCAGCGCCTGCTCGCCCGCGGTGAGCAGCTCGTGGCTCCAGTCCAGCGCCGCGCGCATCGTGCGCTGCCGCTCGGGCAGGTCCCGGGAGCGCCCGGCGCCGAGGGCGTCGTCGAGCCGGCCGAGCAGCGCCGACGGCGGCAGGTAGCGGGCGTGCGCCGCGGCGAGCTCGAGGGCCAGCGGCAGCCCGTCGAGGCGGCGGCAGATCGCCGCGACGTCGGCCGCGGCGTCGTCGAGGGCGACCGTGCGGCCGGCGGCGGCCGCCCGGTCGAGGAACAGCCGCGCGGCGGGCGAGGCGGCCACCGTCGCGGCATCGGGGCGCTCCGGCACCGGCAGCGGGCCCAGCGGCCGCTCGCGCTCGGCGCGCACCCGCAGCGCGGCACGGCTGGTGGCCAGGACGGCCAGCCCGCCGCAGCGGGCCAGCAGCGCGGCGACGTCGGGGGCGGCGTCGAGGACGTGCTCGACGTTGTCCAGCACGACCAGGTGCCGGCGCCCGCCCAGCCGCGCGGCGACGGCGTCGGCGACGTCGCCGGCCAGCTGCCGGCCGCCGAGCGCGCGGGCGAGCTCGGGCAGCACCAGCCGGGCCTCGCGCACCGGCGCGATCTCGACCAGCGTGACGCCGTCGGGGAAGTCCGGTGCCAGCGCCCGCGCCGCGGCCAGCGCGAGCGTCGTCTTGCCGACGCCGCCGGGGCCGGTGAGCGTCAGCAGCCGGGTCGCGCCCGACCGCAGCAGCCCGGCGACCTCGGCGAGCTCGGCGTCCCGGCCGACCAGCGGCGCGGCCGGCAGCGGCAGCACCGGGACCGGCGCGGGTGGCCCGTCGGTCGTGGCGCCGGGCCGGGCGGCCGCGGTCAGCGCCGCGCGGTCGGCGTCGTCGAGGCCCAGGGCGTCGGCCAGCGCGCGCAGGGTGTGCGGGTAGGGCCGGCGCCGCTCCCCGCGCTCCAGCGCGCTCACCGCCTTGGCGGTCAGCCCCGCCCGGGCGGCGAGTTCCTCCTGGCTGAGCGCCGCCCGCTCCCGCCACCGCCGCAGCAACCCGGCCAGGGAGCCGGTGCCGGGCGGGGAGGCGCTCATCGGCGGGGAGGGTAGCCCGGCGCGACCCCTCCGGGCCGGTGTCCCCGGCTCGCCACGGTCCGTGCCGTCGGCGACAGTGGTGCGGCCCCAGCACCCCACTCCTGGAAAGGCCCCTCGACGTGCCCCCCTCGGACGACGGCGACCCGCACCTCGCGGAGTTCGGCTACCGGCAGCACCTGGACCGCAGCATCGGGCGGTTCTCCAGCTTCGCGGCCGGCGTCAGCTACATCTCGATCCTCACCGGCACGTTCCAGCTGTTCTACTTCGGCTTCGGCGCCGGCGGGCCGGCCTACGTGTGGTCCTGGCCGCTGGTCTTCGCCGGCCAGCTGATGGTGGCGCTGTGCTTCGCCGAGCTCGCCGCCCGCTACCCGGTGGCCGGGTCGCTCTACAACTGGACCAAGCGGCTGGGCAGCGCGACGACGTCGTGGCTGGCCGGCTGGGTGATGCTCACCGCCTCGATCGTGACGCTGGCGGCGACGGCGCTGGCCTACCAGATCACGCTGCCGCAGCTGTGGTCGGGCTTCCAGGTGGTCGGCGACGGCACCGGCACCTACGACGTCGCCGTCAACGCCGTCCTGCTGGGCGGGCTGCTCATCACGTCCACCACGCTGGTCAACGCCTTCGGCGTGCGGCTGATGTCGCGGATCAACAGCGCCGGGGTGTTCATCGAGCTGGTCGCGGCGGTGCTGATCGTCGCCGTGCTGGCCCTGGCGGTCACCCGCGGGCCGCAGGACGTCCTGCTCGACACCGGCGGCCGCGGCGAGGGGCAGCCGCTGGGCTACCTCGGCTCCTTCCTCGTCGCCGCGCTCGCCTCGGGCTACGTCATGTACGGCTTCGACACCGCCAGCTCCCTCGGCGAGGAGACCAAGGAGCCCTCCCGCACCGCGCCGCGGGCGATCCTGCGGGCGATCACGGCGTCGTTCGTGCTGGGCGGGCTGATCCTGCTCTTCGGCCTGATGGCCGCCCCCTCGCTCACCGACCCTCAGCTGTCCTCGAGCAGCGGCGGCCTGCAGTACGTCCTGCTCTCGGTGGCCGGCACGGGGCTGGGCAAGGTGTTCCTCGTCTGCATCGTCGTCGCGGTCACCGTCTGCTGCCTGGCGGTGCACACCGCGGCCATCCGGATGACCTTCGCCATGGCCCGCGACAACGCCCTGCCGGCCGGCATGCGGCTGGCCCACGTCGACCCGCGGCGCCGCACGCCGGTCGTGCCCGCCGTCCTGGTCGGGGCGCTGGCGGTCGGCGTGCTGCTGCTCAACGTCCGGCAACCGCAGGTGTTCACCGCCCTGACCAGCATGGCCGTGGTGATGATCTACCTCGCCTACCTGCTGGTGACCGGCCCGATGCTGGTGGCGCGGCTGCGCGGCCGCTGGCCGGGCCCGGCGCAGCCCGGCCGGTTCTCCCTCGGCCGCTGGGGGCTGCCGGTCAACGTGCTCGCCGTCGCGTGGGGCACCGGCATGGCGGTGAACCTGGCCTGGCCGCGGCGCGAGATCTACAACGCCACCGGCCCGCAGCACTGGTACCTGCAGTGGGCCGCGCCGCTGTTCATCGGCGCGATCGTCGCCGTCGGGCTGGCCTGGTACCTGCTGCGCCAGCGCAAGCGGACCGGCGTGCTGCCCGAGCACGCCGCCGTCATCGACCCGACCCCGCCGCCCACGCCCGCGTGAGCCGCAGCGCCCCCCGGGCCACCCCGCCCAGCAGTCGCGCGCGCTGGGCGGGGGACAGCGCGGCGAACACCCGCGCCATCGCCGCCGCCACGGCCGGCGACGGCGACCCGACGTCGAGGTAGGCACTCCACGCCCGCTCGGGCAGCGTGAAGAACGCGGCGAAGAACGCGTCGGTGGCGGCGGCGTCCAGGGGCAGCAGCACCTCGCGGCCCAGCGCCAGCAGCGCCGCGCTCGTCCGGGGCCGCGCGGCGCGCACGACCGCGTGCGGGTCGCGGCCCGCCGCCAGCGCCGCGGCCACCTGCGGCCCCAGCCGCAGCGACGAGGCCACGCTGTAGCCGGTGGCCGGGTGCACCAGCCCGGCGGCGGCGCCCAGGCGGGTGGCCGTCCCGGCGCCGCGCGGCGCGCCGTCGAGGGGGATGGCCACCCGCTCGGCCGCCCCGGCCGGGCGCAGGCCGCGCGCGGCGAGCAGGGCGGCCAGCCGGTCGCGCAGGCCGGGCAGCGGCAGTGGCGGCCGGGCGGCCAGCGAGGTGGCCTCCAGCAGCACCGTGCCGTCGTCGAGGGGCAGGCCGTAGAGGAAGGCCGGCTGTGCGCCGGGGGCGGCCAGCGCCGTCCAGTCCATGAGCAGCGCGCCCCCGGGCGGCACCAGGTCGGGGACGGGGCCGGCGACCACCTCGCCCCAGGCCCGCTGCTGCGCCGTCCCCGGGCCGCTGCCGCGGGCGTCGAGGACCACCCGCGCGGTCAGGCCCGCCCCGCCGGCGAGGACGGCGGTCCGCCCGGCGACCGCCGTCACCCGGTCGGGGACCACCGTCCCGCCGGACGCGCGGAACCGCTCCAGCAGCGCGGCGTGCACGACGTCGTTGCGCAGCCGCGCGTAGCCGCGCGCCAGCCGCCGCTCGCCCCCGGCCGCGGTGCGCACGACGGTGGGGGAGTACCGAGCCGCGGCGGCGGCCGGGTCCAGGCCGAGCGGGCCGGCGGCGGCGTCGAACTCGTCGGCCCACAGGCAGTAGGTGGCCGGCCAGACGCGCAGCGACGGCGCGACCAGCGCCGTCCGCAGGCCCGCCGCGGCGCAGCTCGCCGCGGCGGACAGGCCGGCGGGACCCGCGCCCGCCACCAGGACGTCGAGGCTCACGCCGGGTCGCCGTCGACGTACACCCAGCGGCCGTCGACCCGGCGGAACCGGCTGCGCTCGGCCTGCACGTGCTGCTCACCGCCGGCGCGGGCGTGCGCGCGGAAGGTCACGGTGCCCTCGGCGTCGAACAGCCCGCCGCCGGTCGTCCCCAGCACCTCCAGCTCGGTCCAGCGCACGTCCGGGTCCAGCTCGAGCGTGTGCGGCCGGGTGGCCGGGTCCCACGTGGCCAGCAGGTACGCCGGGTCGCCGACGGCGAAGGCGCTGTAGCGCGAGCGCATGAGCTGCTCGGCGGTCGCCGCGGCCGCCGTCCCGTCGTGGAGGCGGCCGCAGCACTCCGCGTAGGTGAGTCCGGATCCGCAGGGGCAGCGACGGGGAGGCACCCCGTCAGTCTTCAGCGATCCAGACGGCGGTGTCGGGCGGGAGCGCCACGGAGCGGGCCGAGGTGTGCACGCCGGGGCCGGACTCGAGCAGCACCTGCCCGCGCGAGCGGACCAGCGCGGTGCCGGTGCCCATGTTGACCACGCAGCGCACCGTGCGGCCGCCGCCGGTGCAGCGCACGGTCAGCACGTCGCCGCGGGTGCTCACCGTCGCCTCGCCGGTGCCCAGCGCGGGGTGCTCGGCGCGGACGGAGAGCGCTTGGCGGTAGAGGTGCAGCACCGAGTCGGAGTCGCGGGTCTGCCGGGAGACGGCGTGCCGCTTCCACTCCGCGGGCACCGGCAGCCACGGCTTGGCCGAGCGGTCGCGGGAGAAGCCGACGCCGGCGGTGGCGTTCCACGGCATGGGCACGCGGCAGCCGTCGCGGCCGGCCCGTGCGCCGTTGCTGCGCAGGAAGATCGGGTCCCGCTTGGCCTCGTCGGGCACGTGGGCCTGCGGCAGGCCGAGCTCGTCGCCGGCGTAGACGTAGGCCGAGCCGGGCAGGGCCAGCAGCAGCAGCGCGGCGGCGCGGGCGCGGGCCAGGCCGGTCTCCCCGCCGCCGAAGCGGGTGACCATGCGGTCCTTGTCGTGGTTGCCCAGCACCCACGACACCGGGGCGCCCACCCGGCCGAAGGCGTCGAGCGCGCTGCCGATGGCCTCGGCGAAGGCGGGGGTCTCCCACCGCGACTTGAGCAGCCGGAACGACAGCGACTGGTGCATCTCGTCCGGCCGCGAGTACAGCGCGACCTGCTCGAGGTCGGCCAGGCAGACCTCGCCCACCAGCATGGTGTCCGGGTACTTGTCGCAGATCGCCCGCCAGCGGCGCCACACGTCGTGCACCTCGGGCTGGTTCCAGGTCATCGCCTGCTCGGGACCGTGGCCGAACAGGGTGGGGGAGTACTCGCCGGGGTTGTCCCGCAGGCCGGCGTCCTTGTAGAGGCCGTAGGCGACGTCGACCCGGAAGCCGCTCACCCCGCGGTCGAGCCAGAAGCGCAGCGTCCGCTCGAAGTCCTCGGCGACGACGGGGTCGCGCCAGTTGAGGTCGGGCTGCTCGGGGGCGAACAGGTGCAGGTACCAGCGGCCGTCCGGGGTGCGCGACCACGCCGGGCCGCCGAACAGCGACCGCCAGTTGTTCGGCGGCTCCTCCGACGGCGGCGCGAAGTGGTACCGCGAGGCCTCGGGGGCGTCGGGGTCGGCCAGCGCCGCCCGGAACCAGGGGTGCCGGTCGGAGGTGTGGTTGGGGACGACGTCGAGCACCACGCGCAGGCCGAGCCGGCGGGCGTCCTCGACCAGCGCCTCCACGTCGGACACGTCGCCGTACTCGGGGTCCACGGCCCGGTAGTCGACGACGTCGTAGCCGCCGTCGGCGCCGCCGGAGGGGTAGTGCGGGTTGATCCAGAGCGCGTCCACGCCGAGCCACGACAGGTACGGCAGCCGCGCCCGCAGCCCCGCCAGGTCACCGATGCCGTCGCCGTTGCCGTCGGCGAACGAGCGCAGGTAGACCTGGTAGACGACGGCCGAACGCCACCACGGGGAGTCGGCCTGCTGCTCCTGCGCGGGAGCCGGCCGGGACCACGGCTGCTGGCCGGCGGCGGTGCCGGCAGCGACGAGTCGAGCGGACATGCGCCCAGGATCGGCACTCTCCGGTGTGGTGAGGTGCCCCCCTGACGCCAAAGAGTGGTGTCGTCCTCGTCACGTTCTGCCGAACGTGCAGGTCCGAAGCACCCGATGGTGTCGTCGCGCACACCCGGATGGGCGAGTGGCATGGCGACGTTGCACCAGCCGTCCCACGAGTCACGAGCCGCCGCAGCGCCGGCGGCAGGGAGTACGACCGCCATGAGCAGCTCGATGGCCGACCGCGCCGTCTGTCACCGTCACCCCCGGCACGTCTGGATCGCCAGCTGCCCCGACTGCACCTCCTGGCACCTCGCCGGCCTCCGCGCCCGCCGCGGGGAGGACGCGGCGGCGGGCAGCCCCGTGCGCGCCGCCTGAGTCCTCCTGCCCCGACGCCCCTCCGGTCCCCGCGGCCGGAGGGGCGTCGTCGTCCCCGCCGCGCCGGGCGGCCCGGACCGCCCGGCTGGTTCACTGGTCGTTGAACGCTCGACCACCCGTTCCGACTGCAGGAGGACCGCCGTGCACCTGGGCATCGACAGCTTCGTGGCGGCGGTGACCGACCCGGCCACCGGCCGCGCCATCGGGCCGGAGGAGCGGATGGCCGACCTGCTGGAGGAGATCGAGACCGCCGACCGGGTGGGGCTGCACTCCTTCGGCATCGGTGAGCACCACCGTCCCGAGTACTACGACTCCGCTCCGCCGGTCATCCTCGCCGCCGCGGCCGCCCGCACCTCGCGGATCCGGCTGAACAGCGCGGTCACGGTCCTCTCGGCCGCCGACCCGGTCCGGGTGTTCCAGCAGTTCGCCACCCTGGACCTGATCAGCCGGGGCCGCATCGACCTCGTCGTGGGGCGCGGTTCCTTCACCGAGGCGTTCCCGCTGTTCGGCCTGTCGCTGGCCGACTACGACGAGCTCTTCGACGAGAAGCTCGACCTGCTGCTGCGCATCCGGGCCTCGGAGCGGGTGACCTGGTCGGGCCGGCACCGCCCGGCGCTCACCGGGCAGGGCGTCTACCCGCGGCCGCTGCAGGACCCGCTGCCGGTCTGGATCGGCGTGGGCGGCACCCCGACGTCCTTCGTCCGCGCCGGGCTGCTCGGCCTGCCGCTGATGGTCGCGATCATCGGCGGCCAGCCCCGGCAGTTCGCGCCCCTGGTCGACCTCTACCGCCAGGCCGGGGAGCAGGCCGGGCACCCGCCGGAGCGGCTGCGGGTGGGCCTGCACGTGTTCGGCTTCGTCGCCGAGACCACGCAGGCCGCGGCCGACACGATCTACCCCGGCTGGCACGAGATGTTCACCAAGGTCTCCCGGGAGCGCGGCTTCCCGCCGCCCAGCCGCGCGCAGTTCGACGCCACCAGCGGCCCGGACGGCGCCTTCTTCACCGGCGACCCCGACACCGTGGCCGAGAAGCTGGTGCGCATCTCCGGGCAGCTCGGCGGCGTCGACCGGGTGTCGATCCAGATGACCAACCCGCGGCTGGCGCACGCCGACCTGCTGCGCGGCATCGAGCTGCTGGGCACCGAGGTGGCGCCGCGGGTGGCCGGCGCCTGACCGGTCGGCCCGTCCGCGCCGCCGAGTGCGCAGGCCGCCGAGTGCGCAGGCCGCCGAGTGCGCAGGCCGCCGAGTGCGCAGTCCGTGCCGCCCGGCGCGGCGTGGCGGCGCGTGTCGCCGACCGCGACTGCCCACCCGGCAGCCCCGGGGGACGCCGGGGCCCGACCGGGCCGCTCAGGGCTCGCCGCGGAAGGGCGGGGCGTCGTCGGCCACCACCGCGCCCCGCTCGCCGCGCGGCCGCTCGGGCCCGACGGTCGAGTCGCGCTCGGTCTGCCGCTCGGCCTCGGCGTTCACCGTCGCGCCCAGGACGACCAGGAACACGGTGAGCCACAACCACACCATGCTGATCGCGACGCCGGCCAGGGAGCCGTAGGTGGCCGTGTAGTCCCCGAGGCTCTGCACGTAGGCGAACAGGCCGGCCGACGTCGCCAGCCACAGGACCGTGGTGAGCACCGCGCCGCCGCTGATCCAGCGCCAGCGGGCCTGCCGCCGGTCGGGCCCGACCCGGTAGAGGACGGCGAGCACGAGGACCACGAGCGCGGCCAGGGCGGCCCAGGTCAGCACCGGCTCGAGGGCGCGGACCGGGCCCGGTGCCGCGGCCACCGCCGACGACAGGAGGGCAGCGCCGGCGATCACCCCGCCCAGCAGCGCCGCCCCGCCGAGCACGACGGCCAGGCCGAGCCCGCTGCGCCGGAGGAAGCCGCGGGTCTCCCTCTCGTCGTAGGCCAGGGTGAGCGCGTCGACGAGGTAGGTGGCGGCGGTCGTCGCCGTCCACAGCGCCGCCACCAGCCCGCTGATGCCGCGCCAGGTGAGCACCTGACCCGACGCGGTGGTGATGCTGGTGAGCTGGTCGGCGACGAGGGGTTCGAGGTCGTCGGGCAGCACCGCGGCCATGTCCGACAGCTGGTCGAGGGCCTGCTCCGGGGTGTTGACCGCGCCGTAGATCGACAGCGCCGTCACCAGCACCGGGGCGATCGACAGCAGGGCGAAGAAGGCGACCGCCGAGACCTGCACCATCAGCCGCTCGCCGAACGCCTGCCGGGCGGCCCGGCCGAGGACGTGCCCCCACTCCCGGAGCGGGATGTGGTGCGGGGAGCGGGCGTCGACGCCCGCGCGCTGCGCCGGGGCCCCGTCGCTCGCGTCAGCCATGCCCGGGAGTCTGCCCACTCCCGCCACCCGGCACGCCGTCCCCCGACACACCGCCCGGGGATCCCCCGAGCCGCAGGACCAGGGACGGGTCCGGGCGTCTCCGGATACCCCGCGGACCCGGCGGCCGGGAGGCTCTGTGCCATGACATCGATCCCCACCACCCCCCGTCCCCAGCTGCGGCGCACCCGCTCCGGCGCGATGCTCGGCGGCGTCAGCACCGGCCTGGCCGACTACACCGGCGTCGACGCGGTGATCTGGCGGGCCGCCTTCGTGGCCCTCACCCTCGCCGGCGGCGTCGGCCTGGTGCTCTACGCGGTGCTGTGGGTGCTCGCCCCGGCCGAGCCCCTGGCCCCCGGCGAGCAGCCCCGCCCGGTGGACCGCTGGGTCGACCGGCTCGCCGGCCGGGACGACGTGGCCTGAGACGCGGCCCGGGACGCGCCGTTCAGCTGCCCGGCGGCACCAGCCGGGCCAGCTGGACCCGGGACCGCAGCCCGCGCTTGCGGTAGACGCTGGTCAGGTGGTGCTCCACGGTCTTCGGGCTGAGGAACAGCTCCGCGGCGATCTCCCGGTTGGACGCACCCTCCGCCGCCAGGACGGCGATCCGGGTCTCCTGCGGGGTGAGCGGCTCCTCCGGCAGCGGGCGCCGCGGCCGCGCGGTGCGGCCGGTGGCCGCGAGCTCGTCCTCGGCCCGCCGGGCCCAGTGCACGAGGTCCATCGCGGCGAAGGCGTCCGCGGCCGCGGCCAGCTCCTCCCGGGCGCGCGTGCGCCGCCCCGCCCGGCGCAGCCGCTCGCCGAACAGCAGCCGGGTGTGCGGGGTCTCGAAGGCGTCCGGCGCCAGGGCGTGCGCGGCCAGCGCGCGCTCGAACAGCGCCGCGGCCTCGTCGTCGTCGGGGCAGGCCAGGGCCCGGCAGCGGGCGACGAGCGCCGCGGTCGGCGGCAGCGGGGACCGCGACACCCGCTCGTACTCGGCGGCCAGCGCGGCGGCCTCGGCCCGCCGGCCCAGCCCGGCCCAGGCCTCGACCAGCAGCGGGGCCACCCCGAGCGGCTCGCCGAGCGGGCCGGCCCCGCCGTCGGCGGCCAGCCGGGCCTCCAGCAGCCGGGCGGCCGTCGCCAGGTCCCCGCGGCACAGGGCGCAGAAGGCCTCCTGGACCGGCAGGTGGGCCGCCACGGCCGCGGTCCCGGCCCGGGTGACCAGCTCGCGGGCGCGCTCCAGGTGCGCGGCCGCCTCCTCGTGCCGGCCGCGGGCGGCGGCCTCCCACGCCAGCAGCTCCAGGGCCGGGGCGGCGTCGGCGACGTAGCCCAGCTGCCCGGCGAGCTCCACGGCCTCCCCGGCGTCGGCGTAGGCGCCCGCGTGGTCGCCCAGCATCTCGGCCCGGCCGTGGGCGGTCATCGCCAGCACGCTCACCAGCACCCCGAGGGCGCCGAGGGCCCGGGCCTCCCGGATGCGCCGCTCCACGACGGGGACGGCGGCCAGCGGGTCGGCCAGCCAGCCCACCGCGAGGACGAGCAGCGGCAGCAGCCGGGGCTCGGCGCGCAGCTCCGGATCGGCCTCCATGCCCTCCAGGGCCTCCCGCAGCCGCGGCCGGCCGCGGTCGGGGTCGCCGGCGTGCAGCGCGGCGACCCCGGTGACCCACGCCGCGAGCACCTGCTGCAGGGAGTCGCGGGGGTCGGCCGCGGCGATCCGCCGCGCCGTCGCCTGCATCCCGGTCACGTCGCCGAGGCGGTGCTGGACGACGGCGAGGTCGGTGAGCACCCAGGCCGCCGTGCGGCCCGTCGCGAGCTCGCCCGCGGCCTGCAGCAGGTCGCGGGCGGCGGGCACCGATCCAGAGTCCTGCTCGACGCGGCCGAGCACGTGCAGCACCCCGGCGCGGGCCGCGGCCGGGGCGGGGGCGCGCAGCACCTCGCCGGCCAGCGCGCGGGCGCGGGCGGTGTCCCCGCCCACGGCGGCGTCCCGGACGGCGGCGGCCAGCAGCTCCGCCGCCCGGCCGGCGTCGGCGGTCAGGGCGGCGGCCCGCTCCAGCGCGGCCGAGGAGGCGGCGTACCCGCGCCGGGCGCGGGCCCGGCCGGCCACCTCCGCCAGCTGCCCGGCCAGCGCCTCGTCCGGGCCGGTGGTGGCCAGCGCCCGGTGCCAGGTGCCGACGACGTCGTCGCCGCTGCGGGCGGTCTCGGCCAGCAGCCGGTGGGCCCGGCGGCGGTCGGCGGGGGAGGCGCGGCGCCACACGAGGGTGCGCAGCAGCGGGTGCCGGAAGTCCAGGGCGTCGCCGGCGCGGACGACGACGCCGCGCTCCTCGGCGTCGTCCAGGGCGGCCTCGGCGTCGACGCCGGCCCGGCCGAGGGCGGCGGCCACGGCACCGGCCCGGCCGTCGTAGGCGGCGGCGAGCAGCAGCACCGCCTGCTGCGCACCGGGGGACAGCGCGGCGACCTCCGGCTCGAGCGCGCCGGCCAGCGCCGGGCCGGCGGGCAGCAGCGCCGGGAGGGGCTCGGTGCCCGCCCGCTGGGCCGGGGTCAGCGCGGCGGCGACCTCCAGCAGGGCGAGCGGGTTGCCGCCGAGGCGGTCGGCCAGCCGGCCGGCCACGGGCTCCGCGACCGTGCCGGCCAGCAGCGCGCGGGCCGCCCCGGGGTCGAGGCCGGTGAGGCGCGCGGTGTCGGCGCCGGCCGCGAGGTCCGTGCCCGGGCGGCAGGCGACGACGACGGCCACGCGCTCCCCGTGCAGCCGGCGCGCGGCGAAGAGCACCGCGCCGGCCGACTCGCGGTCGGCCCACTGCAGGTCGTCGACGACCACCAGCAGCGGGCCGGTCCCCGCCGCGGCGGCCAGCAGCGACAGCGTCCCCGCCGCCACCAGGTGCCGGTCGCCCGGGACGTCGGCCGGACCCCAGCCCAGCGCCGCCGCCAGGGCCGCGGCCTGACCGGGCGGCACCTCGCCGAGCAGGGCGCGCAGCGGCGCGAGCAGCTCGCCCAGGACCGCGTGCGGCAGCGCCGCGTCGGACTCGATGCCGCGCGCGACGAGCCGGGTGGACCTCCCGGCCCGGGCGGCGGCAGCCCGCAGCAGCGCCGTCTTGCCGACGCCGGCCTCGCCCTCGACGACCAGCAGCCCGGGGCGGCCGGCGCGGGCGCCGTCGAGGAGCCGCCCGATCCGGTCGAGCTCGGCCGCGCGGCCGACCAGGTCGGGGGTTTCCCCCGACGCGACGGGGTGCCCGCCGGCCACACGCTCGTCCGGCAGGAGCCCCTCGGGAGGACGCCATGACCACGACACCGGCCCGGAGCCTAACGCCGCTGGGGGTGCAGCTGAGGTGGTTCGCCTTCTGGCTCGGCGCCCCGCTGGACCCGCGGCTGCTGCCGCGGCGGTGGTCCCGGTGAGGGCCCCGGTGAGGGCTCCGGTGACCGCCCCGGCGGTCGACCACCTGACCCTCACGGTCACCGACCTCGACCGCAGCCAGCGGTTCTACTGCGCGGTCCTCGACCTGGTCCGGCTCGCCGACTTCGGCGACGTCCGCGTCCTGGTGCACCCGGCGAGCGGCTTCACGCTCTCGCTGGCCCGGCACGGCGACGGGGGCGGGCGCTTCGACGAGACCCGTCCGGGCCTGGACCACCTCGGCCTCGTCGCCGCCTCGCGGGAGGAGCTGGCCGCCCGCGAGGCGCAGCTGGCGGCGATGGGGGCGACGTACACGCCGGTCCGGGAGATGGCCTTCGGCTGGCACCTCAACCTCCGCGACCCCGACGGCATCGCGCTGGAGTTCACCGTCCCCAACGCGCGGCTCACCGAGGCCTACGCCGAGCTGCGCGACACCGCCCTGACCCCGGAGCAGATCGAGGAGCGCGCGCGGGAGGTGCTGGCCGAGGCCGGCGTCAGCCCCTGAGGTGCTCAGCCCCCGAGGTGGGTGGCGAACCAGGCCTCCGTGCGGGCCCAGGTGTCGGCGGCCGCGGCCGGGTCGGGCCGGATGCGCAGCACGTTGCGCAGCAGCGGGCGCAGCGGCCGGGGGCCGACCGGGGCGTCGTGCAGGAACCCGTGGCCGACGCCGGGGTACTCGCGGACGTCGTGCGGGACGCCGAGCCTGCCCAGCACCGCCGTCAGCTCGGCGGCCGTGCCGCGCAGCCCCGGGTCGGCGCCGCCGTAGGCCGCGACGACGGGGCAGGCGCCGAGCAGAGCGGTGTGCGGGTCCTCCGGCAGCCGGGCGTAGAAGGCGGCGGCCGCGTCGAAGCCGCGGGCGGCCACGTGCAGGGCCAGGCCGCCGCCGACGCTGGACCCCAGCACGCCGAGCCGGCCGGTGCAGCCGGGCAGCGCGGCCAGGTGCGCGCGGGCGGCCTCGAGGTCGGCGAAGGGGCGGCCCTCGCCAGCGGCCACCGCCTGGAACGTCCGCACCAGGCTGCGGCGGGCGCCGCCGTCGCTGAACAGGTCGGGCATCAGCGCCAGGTAGCCGGCGTCGGCGAGCCGCTGCACCTGCCGGCGCATGACGCCGTCCACGCCGAAGGCCTCGTGCAGGAGCACCACCCCGGGCCACGGGCCCGAGCCCCCGGGGACGCCGAAGACGCCGCGCAGCCGGGGGGAGCCGCCCGGCTGCGCGGGGATCTCCACGTCGCTGAGCGCGGCACGCTGCAGACCGGTCATGCGCCGATGCTGGCAGAGCGGCGCGCCGCCGCGCACCGGCTGCGCGCACGGAGGGGTTGGATCCGGCCGCGCCGTGTGAGGGGATGCCGGTACGCGCCCGACGGCGGGCGCCGGACCGGAGGTGCGCGGATGACACGGGCGATCGTCGTCGGCGGCGGGGTCGCCGGGCCGGTGGCGGCCATGGCGCTGCAGCGGGCGGGGATCGAGGCGACGGTCCACGAGGCCCACCCGGCGCCGGCCGGCGACGTCGGCGCGTGGCTCGGCGTCCAGGTCAACGGGCTCGACGCGCTGCGGGCGGTCGGCGCCGACGACGTCGTCCGCGACGCCGGCTTCCCGACCCCCGTCATCGAGTTCCGCAACGCCGCGGGCCGCGTCCTCGGCTCGGTGCCGACCAGCGGGCCCGGGCAGCCGCCCGGCGTCTCGCTGCGGCGCTCGGACCTCTACCGGGCCCTGCACGCCGAGGCGCTGCGCCGCGGGATCGAGGTCCGCTACGGCTCCCGGCTCACCGGTGTGCACGACACCGGCGCGGGCGTCACCGCGGAGTTCGCCGACGGCCGCACCGAGACCGCCGACCTGCTCGTCGGCGCCGACGGCGTCCGCTCGACGGTGCGGACCGTCGTCGACCCCGGTTGCCCGCCGCCCCGCTTCGTCCCGGTGCTCAACACCGCCGGCTACTCCACGCACACCCCGGACGACGCCGAGGTGGGCCGGCTGACCATGGTCTTCGGCCGGCGAGGCTTCGCCGGCTACCTGGCCGCGCCGACCGGTGGCACCTGGTGGTTCGCCAACCCGCCGCTGACGCGCGAGCCCGCGCCCGAGGAGGTGGCCGGCACCTCCGACCTGCAGTGGCGGGCCCGGCTCTACGACCTGCACCGGCACGACCGGTCCCCGGTGGTGGCGCTGGTGGAGGCCACCCCCGGGCCGCTGCGCGGCTGGACGACCTACGACGTCCCCCGCGTGGGCCGCTGGCACCGCGGGCGCACGGTGCTCGTCGGGGACGCCGCGCACGCCACCTCCCCGGCCGCCGGTCAGGGCTCGTCGCTGGCCGTGGAGGACGCCGTCGTCCTGGCCCGCTGCCTGCGCGACCTGCCGGTCGGTGAGGCGCTGCGGGCGTTCGAGGACCTGCGGCGGGCCCGCGCCGAGCGGGTCGTCGCGCAGGGCTTCGCCACCAGCAGCGCCAAGTCGCCGCCGGCCGTGGGCCGCCTCGTGCGCGACCTGGTGATGCCGCTGGTGCTGCGCCACCGCGACCCGACGGCGTGGATGCGCGCGCACGCCGTCGACTGGGACGCCCCCGCCGTACCGGTGCCCGCCTGACGCGGGCGCGGGCGGCCAGGGCCCCAGTGAGCACGTGTGGTCGGTGACACGGGCCGACACGCCGGGCCGGACGGCACCGACTGCTCACCGGGCAGTGGGGCCCCGCGGTCCGGTCAGGTCCGCGGCGCCGCGCGGGGGAGGGCCAGCGCCGCGACCAGCCCGGCGGCCACGACCGCGGTGCTCGCCGCGAACGCCACCTGGTAGGACGCGACGTCGGTGAGCCAGCCGGCCACCAGCGGGCCGGCGACGGCACCGAGGTCGGCCGCCATCTGGAACACCGCCACGACCCGGCCGCCCCGCGCCGGGCTCACGTCGCCGACCAGCGCGGCCGGCACGCTGGCCAGCAGCGCGGCGGCCAGGCCGTAGGTCGCCATGGACAGCAGGAAGACGCCGGTCTGCGGGGGCAGCACGAGCAGCGCCAGCGCCGCGGTGCCGGTCGCCGTCCCCAGCAGCAGGCTCGGCCGCCGTCCCCAGGTGTCGGCCAGCCGGCCCGACCGCAGCAGCGCCAGCGCCTGCGCCGCGGAGCCGGCCAGCAGGCCGGCGCCGGCCCACGCCGCGCTGCGGCCGAGCTCCTCGGTCACGTACAGCGGCACCAGCGAGTTGCGGACGCCGAACAGGACCCAGCCGATGCCGAGGTTGACCACCAGCGCCGCGACGTAGGCCCGGGAGCGCAGCGCGGCCCGCAGCGGCAGCGGCTCGGCGGGCGGCCCGGTGGGGTCCTCGCGGGCGCCGGACCGGACGACGTCCGGTGCCCGCAGCAGGACCAGCGCCACCGCGCCGGCGACGAGCAGGAACCCCGCGTAGAGGAGGAACGGCAACCGAGGGGACAGGGTGGCCAGCAGGCCGCCGGCCGCGGGCCCGGCGATGCCGCCGAGGATGAACCCGCCCTGGTAGGTGGCCGCGGCGCGCCCCCGGTGCGTCGGGGGCGAGACCCGCAGCAGCAGCGCGAGGGCGGCCACGGTGAACATCGCGCTGCCGATGCCGCCGGCCGAGCGCAGCGCGAGGAAGACGGGGAAGGACGTCGCCAGCCCGGCCAGGCCGGTGGTGACCGCGACCAGCACCAGCCCGGTGGCGAGCACCAGGCGCTCGCCGACGCGCTCGACCAGCGAGCCCCCGCCGAACGCGGAGACGAAGCGGAAGAAGGCGAAGGCGCTCACCGCCAGGCCCACGGCCGTCGTCCCGACGCCGAAGGAGCGGGCGAACAGCGGGATGGCCGGGGCGACGATGCCGAACCCGAGCGCGACGACGAACGCCACGACCGCCAGCACGCCGACCTCGCGGGGGAGCCCCGCTGCCCCCCGTCGCAGCACGGGCTGGATGCTCGCAGGTCGCGCCGGGAGGTCGTCGACCGGACCCCCGGGTACCGGGCGTGAGTGCCCACCCGCCGCCAGGTGCTGCTCGCCGCAGGCGCCGGCCTGCTCGCCGGGTGCGGCGCCCGGCTGCTGCCGGGGGACGGGGACGCGGCCCTCCTGACCGCGCGCCTCCCGGGCGCCGGCGACGGGCCGGTCCCGGCCCCGGGGACCCGCGCGCTGGGCCTGGAGGAGACCCGGGACACCCTGCTGCACGTCCCGGCGGCGGGGGTCGGGGTGCCGGCGCCGCTGGTGGTCGTCCTGCACGGCGCGGGCGGGGACGCCGAGGCCGGGCTCGGGCTGCTGGAGGTGCCGGCCGGCGAGCACGGGCTGCTGCTCCTGGCGCCGGCCTCCCGCGGCCCGACCTGGGACGCCGTCGCCGGGGGCTACGGCCCCGACGTCGCCGTGCTCGACCGGGCGCTGGCCGCGGTCTCCCGCACCGTCCCGGTCGACCCCGCGCGGGTCGCCGTCGCCGGGTTCTCCGACGGCGGGTCCTACGCGCTGGGCCTCGGCCTGGCCAACGGGCGGCTGTTCCGGCGCGTCGTGGCGTTCTCGCCGGGGTTCCTCCCGCCGGGCCCGCGCAGCGGCCGGCCGCCGGTGTTCGTGTCCCACGGCACCGCCGACGGCGTGCTGCCGGTCGACCGGACCAGCCGACGGGTCGTGCCCGCGCTGCGCGACGACGGGTACGACGTCACCTACCGGGAGTTCGACGGCGGCCACGTCGTCCCGCCCGAGGTGGCCCGGGAGGCCGCCGGCCTGCTCGGCTGAGCGGCGGCGTCAGCCGACCTCCGCGGCGAGGGCGCGGATCGGGCCGGACCACGCCCCTGGGGCGGTCCACACGAAGCTGTGCGCCCCGGGCACCGAGGCGAACCGGCCGTCGCGGGCGAGGCCGGCCAGCGCGCGGGCCCACTCCTCGGTGCAGATCCGGTCCTCGCGGCCGTGCAGCACCAGCACCGGGACCGGCACGCGCGGGACGGCGTCCTCGAGGCGGTCGGCCAGGTGGGCCCGCAGGGCGTGCACGATGCGCCGCGTGCCGGCGCGCTGCCGCTCGGGCCGGTGGGCCTCGTCGAGGTCCGGGGGCTCCAGCCGGTGGTTGCGGTACCAGGCGCGCAGCACGCCGCCGAGGCTGCGGTACCGCGGGTCGACCGTCGGGCCGGCCAGCACCAGCCCCCGCACGCCGGGCGGGTTCCGCAGCGCGGCGCGGGCGGCGACCTGCGTGCCGCCGGAGTGCCCGGCCAGCACCACCCGCTCCAGCCCCGCGGCCGCGAGCCAGGCGACCACGGCGTCGCCGAACTCGACGACGTCGAGCTCGTGCGGCGGCTCCCCGCTGCCGGAGAAGCCGGGCAGCTCGACGAGGTGGGCGCGGGTCCAGGTCCCCAGCGCCCGCAGCCCCGGGACGAGGTAGTCGGACACGCCGATGCCCTGCACGACGGCGACCTCGGCGACGCCGGCGCGGGGCCGGCCCACCGAGCGGCTGTGCACCCGGCCGTACGGCGTCTCCCGGTCGGCCGGGACGAGGTCGGTGGACAGCGGGCACCTCCAGCGGCCGGGCGGTGCGGCACCAGGGCCAGTGTGTCCGCGCGGCCTCCCGGGTGCGCGACGTCCGGGTGGCTGGTTGGCTCGCCGCACGCGGCCGGAACAGGTCGGCCGCCCGGGCCGCTGACGGGAGACGACGTGGCCACGACCATCGCAGGGATGTCCAAGCAGACGGCGGCGCGGGCGCTGGGAGCCGCCGGCGTGGCGTTCGGGGCGCTCAGCGTCCTCGCCCCGCGCGCGGTCGCGGCCGGCTACGGCGTCCCCCCGACACCGCAGGGCCTGCAGCTGCAGCGCCTGTTCGGCAGCCGCGCGCTGGCCGTCTCGGCCACCGCGCTGACCGCCCGCACCCCCGAGGAGGTCGACCGCAACCTGGCCCTGGTCGCCGCGGCGAACCTCCTCGACGTGGTCACCGCGCTCGCGGCGGCCGCCGGGTCGGGCCGGACCACCACCGTGCGGGCGGTGGCCAGCTCGGCGCTCTACGGCGCGGCGGCCCTGGCGGTCCGCGCGATGCGGGACTGACGGCGGACGAGCGGCGCAACGGCGAGCAGCCCCCGGGCAAGCCGCTGCCCGACGTCGTCGCGCCCGACCTCGACGTCCTCTTCTGCGGGATCAACCCGTCGCTGCTCTCCGCCGCCCGCGGGCACCACTTCGCGCGGCCGGGCAACCGGTTCTGGCCGGCGCTGCACCTGGCCGGGCTGACCCCGCGCCGGCTGGCCCCCGAGGAGGACCGGGAGCTGCTGCGCCACGGCCTCGGGGTGACCAACCTGGTGGACCGGCCCACCCGGACGGCGGCCGAGCTCTCGCCGGAGGAGCTGCGCGACGGCGCCGCGGCACTGGCCGTCCTCGTGACCGGGTACCGCCCGCGCACCGTCGCCGTGCTGGGCATCACGGCCTGGCGGCTGGCCACCGGGTCACCGCGCGCCGGGTGGGGGCGGCAGGACGCCTCGATCGGCGGCGCGCAGACCTGGGTGCTGCCCAACCCCAGCGGCCTGAACGCGCACTTCCAGCTGCCCGACCTCGCCCGCCTCTACGCCGGCCTGCGCCGCTGAGGCAGCCGGCGGGCACCGGCCTGCGCCTCCTGCGCCAGCCGGCCGACCAGCGCGACGGCGCCGCCGAGGTCCAGCCCCGCGCCCTCGGACTGCCCGGCGACCAGCTCGTCGTCGGGCAGCGCCTCCCGGGTGGCCGCCACGTAGCGCTGCCCGTCGAGCGGGTCCATCCGCAGCGGGTCGTAGCCGACCAGCCGGGCGTTGGCCTGCACCGCCCCCAGCAGCACCGCGGCGGTGTGCGGCTCGCCGGCGGCGGTGGCCGTGCCGACGGCGGCCAGCAGCCCGGCGAGGGTGCCGGTGGCGTCGCCCTCGCGGTGGGTGAGCTCGAGCATCTGCCACAGGTCGGCCAGCGCCTCGGCCGGCCGGCCGACGTCGGTGAGGACCTTGGCGCGGATCCACAGCACCGACGAGTGCGCCCACGAGTGGCCCAGCTCGACGGCGAGCCGCTCGGCGCGGGCCAGGTGGTCCAGCGCGCCGTCGACGTCCCCGGCGACCCGGGAGAACTGCCCGAGCGTCATGGCGATCTCGACCTGCACCCACTCGATGCCCGACGCCTGCGCCAGCTCCAGGCCGCGGGCGATGTCCTGCGGCGTCTGCGCGTCGGGGTCGGGCTGGCCGATCAGCGCCCGCACGAACCCGCGCAGGACCAGCGCCAGCGCCAGCACGCCGTCGGACTCGTCGGGGGCGGAGGTGACGATCTCGTTGGTCCGCGCCCAGATCGAGGGGACGTCGCCGGAGAGGTAGGCCAGCAGCGCGTCACCGAGCAGCGCGCCGCTGCGCACCTGCGGCGGCGCGTCCGGGGTCGCCTCCAGCGCGGCGGCCAGCCAGCGGCGGCCCTCGGCGACGTGCCCGCGGCGGTACCACCACCACGACAGCGCCGAGCCGATGCGCAGCGCCGCCTCGCCCTGGCCGGTGGCCAGCGCGTGCCCCAGGGCGGCGCGCAGCGCGGGCTGCTCGGCGTCGAGCCGCCGGGCGCTGGCGGTCCACTCCGGACGGCGCAGCGTCGGCTCGAGCCGCTCGGTGAGCTGCACGGCGAAGCCGGTCAGCCGGTCGCGCAGCCGCCGCGCCTGCGCCTCGTCGAGGCCCTGCTCGGCGTACTGCCGCAGCGTCTCGAGCATCCGGTACCGGCCGGCGCCGTGGTCGAGCTCGACCAGGGACTTGGCCACCAGCACCCGCAGCAGCTCCAGCGCCCCGCCGTCGACCTCCGGGCCGGCGACGGCCTCGACCAGGTCGGGGCCGAAGGTGCCCGGCAGCACCGCCACGGCGCGGTAGACCGCCAGCTCCGCTGGGGAGAGCAGGTCCACGCTCCACTGCACCGTGGCCGCCAGGGTGCGCTGGTGCGGCACGGCGGTGCGCCAGCCGCCCGACAGCAGGGCGAAGCGGTCGTCGACCCGCCCGGCGACCTCCGCCAGCGGCAGGGTGGTCAGGCAGGCGGCGGCCAGCTCCACCGCCAGCGGCAGCCCGTCGAGGGCGGCCACGAGCTCGCGGACCTGCGCCAGGTCCGCCTCCGACGGGTCGGCCAGGTGCGGGGCGGCCAGCCGGGCGCGGTCGAGGAAGAGCCGCTCGGCGTCGCTGCCGGGGGCGCCGGCCGGCATCGGCCCGCAGGGCAGCACCGCCTCGCCGGGCAGGCCCAGCGGCTCCCGCGAGGTGGCCAGCACCCGCAGCTCCGGGCAGCGCGGCAGCAGCTCGGCGCAGGCGGCCGCGGCCGCCTCCACCACGTGCTCGCAGTTGTCCAGCAGCAGCAGCAACGGCCGGTCGGCCACGGCGGTGGCGACGGCGCCCAGCGGGTCCCCGCCGGCGAGGGTGACGCCGAGGACGGTGGCCACCTGCGCGGCGACCAGGTCGGGGTCGGTGACGCCGGCCAGCTCGACGAGCGCGGCCGGCGGCCCACCGTCCGGGCGCCGCCGGGCGGCCTCCAGCGCCAGCCGGGTCTTGCCGCTGCCGCCGGGGCCGACCAGCGTCACCAGCCGCGGGCCGGCCAGCGCGGCGGCGACCTGGGCGAGCTCGCGGTCCCGGCCGACGAACGCGGTCAGCGGCACCGGCAGCGGGCGGCCGAGCCGGACGGCGGGCCGCTCGGGCGCGGGCGCCGCCGGCGCGGCGGCGGGTGCGGCGGGCGCGGGACGGGGCGCGCCGGCCGCGGCCAGGGCCGGGTCCTGGCGCAGGATCTGCCCGTACAGCGTCTGCAGCGGCCGGCCGGGGTCGACGCCGAGCCCGTCGGCGAGCAGCCGCCGGCCCTCCTCGTAGACCTCCAGCGCCTCCGCCTGCCGGCCGCACCGGTACAGCGCCAGCATCAGCGAGGCGCGCAGCCCCTCGCGCAGCGGCTCGGCGCGCAGCAGCTCCCGGACGTCGTCGACGATCTCGGCGTGCCGGCCCAGCCGCAGGTCCAGCTCGGCGGCGAGCTCGCGGGCGGCCAGCCGCAGCTGCTCGAGCCGCTCGGACTCCTCGACGGCGAAGGTGGCCGACACGTCGGCGTAGGCCGGGCCGCGCCACAGCGCCAGCCCCTCGGTGACCGCCTCGCGCGCCCGCTCGACGTCGCCGCGCGCGGCCAGGTCGCGGGCGGTGCGCAGCAGCTGCACGAACCGGACGGCGTCGACGTCCTCGGGGGCGACCTCGAGCCGGTAGCCGGGCTCGCGGGTGACCAGCAGGGTCCACCGGCCGCCGGTGACGTCGGGCTCGAGCTCGCGGCGCAGCCGGGACACGATCGACTGCAGCGTGGCCGACACCGCCGCGGGCGGCTGGCCGCTCCACACCCGGTCGACGAGCAGGTCGACGGGGACGGTGCGGCCCGGGTCGACCAGCAGGGCGGCCAGGACGGCGCGGTGCTTGGGGGACTGGGGCGCGAGGAGGGTGCCGTCGCGCCGCACCTCCACGGGTCCCAGCACGCGGAACGAGGTGCCGGTCATCGCGCGGCAGCCTAGGAACCGGAACGCCTCCGTGGTGGTGTAGCCACTCCATCGAGTCCGGTCCGTGACCTGCCCCCGGGCGGCCGACCGTGCGCTGACCGTGCGCTGACCTGGCGCCCAAGCGCCCGGCAAGGGCGCACCAAGGACGGCGGCCGACGCTTGCGCTGCACCGTCGCCGCGCACCTGGGAGAACCCCCGTGACCTCCGCACCCGTCCTGCCCGCCGTCCTCCCGCCCGACCTGTCGGCCGCGCTGCGGTCCCGGCTCTCGCCCGCGGCGGAGGTCCGCGAGGACGCGGTCGTGCAGGTGGCCGAGGCCGCCGACGTCGCCGCGGCGGTGCGGCTGGCCGGCCGGCACGGCGTCGGGCTCGCCGTCCGCGGGCCCGGGCGCGGGGCCGGACGGGCGCGGCGGCTGCTGGTCGACCCCGACCGCCTGACGGAGGTGACCGTGTCCTCCTCGGGCTGGGCCCGGGTGGGGGCCGGCGTGCGCTGGCGCGACCTGGCCGGGGAGGCGGGCCGGCGCGGCCTGACCCCGCTGACCGGCGGCTCGGCGGCCGAGCGGGTCGCCGACACGGTGACCGGGGGCGGCGTCGGCCCGCTGGCGCGCACCTACGGCCTGGCCGGCGACCGGGTGCGGGCGGTGGAACTGGTCACCGGCGACGGCGCGCTGCGGCGGGTCACGCCGGCCGAGGAGCCCGGGCTGTTCTGGGGCGTGCGCGGCGGCGGCGCGGCACTGGGGGTGGTGACCGCCGTCGAGCTGGACCTGCTGGCCGCCGGCCCCCGCTACGGCGGGCAGCTGCGCTGGGCGGCGGCCGACGCGGAGCGGGTGCTCGACGCCTGGCGGGCGTGGACGCCCACGCTGCCGGCTCAGGCCGGAACCTCGCTGCTGCTGACCCGGCCGCGCTCCGGCGAGTGCGGTGTGACGGTGCGCTTCGCGTGGGCGGGGGACACCGAGGACGGCGTCGAGGTGCTCGACGGGCTGCTGCGCCCGCTGGCGGCCACCGCGCGCCCGCTGGACTCCGAGATCGCGCCCCGCGGCCCGGCCGGGCTGGCCACCCGGGAGCAGGAGGCGGGGATCGGGTCCTCGCTGCTGCCCGACCGGGTCCCCGACGACGCCGCCGCCGCGCTGCTGCGGGCCGTGCGCGGTGCCCGGCCCCGCACGGTGGAGGTGCGGCTGCTCGGCGGCGCGCTGGGCTGGGTCCCCGAGCGGGCCAGCGCCGTCTGCCACCGCGACGCCCGGCTGGCGGTGCGGCTGGTCGGCGGCACCGGCGCCGAGGACCGCGCGGCCACCCGGGCGGCCGCGGCGGAGCTGGCCGACGCGTTCGACACCGACCTGGCCGGCCGCGAACCGGCGCACGGGTTCGCCGCGGTGCCCGACGTGCTGGCCCGCACGCCCACGCCGTCCGCGCGCGACCGGCTGGCGGCCCTGGCGGCCACCGCCGACCCGCACCGCATCCTCGAGGGCGCCGCCGGCGGCGACCGCCGCGGGGACTGAGGCCGGTCAGCCCGCGGCGGCGTGCGCCGCGTCGGGCGAGGGCTCGGACTGGAAGTCGGCCTGCCACAGGTCCGGGCCGAACACCTCGTACTGGACGTCGCGCGGGGGGACGCCCCGGTCGATGAGCGCGCTGCGCACCGCCCGCATGAACGGCAGCGGTCCGCAGAGGTAGTAGACAGCGTCGTCGGGCAGGTCCACCGCGTCGAGGTCCATGACGCCGGCGTGCACGCCGTCGACCGGCAGGGTGCCGGTGGCCCCGCGCTCGTACCAGACGTGGATCCGCGCGCCGGACAGCCGCCGGACGTCGCCGAGCACCTGCTCGCGCAGGGCGAAGGACTCCTCGTCGACGTCGGCGTGCAGCAGCGTGATCGGCGGGTGGGAGCCCGCCGCGGTCAGGTGGGAGAGCATCCCGGCCATCGGGGTGACGCCGATGCCGGCGCTGGCGAAGACCACCGGGCGGCCGGAGTCGTCGAGGACGACGTCGCCGAAGGGCAGCGACATCGTCAGCCGGTCGCCGACGCCGACCCGGTCGCAGAGGTGGGTGGACACCTCGCCGTCGGGCCTGCCGTCCCCGTGCACGCGCTTGACCGAGAACTGGCGGTGCTCGCCGTCGTCGGCCCGGGTGAGGCTGTACTGCCGCGGCTGGCGCACGCCGTCGGGCATCGGCACCTGCACCGTCACGTACTGGCCGGGCAGCGAGGTCCTGACCAGCCGGTCGTCGACCCGCCGGACCCGGAAGGTGACGACGTCGGCGGTCTCCTGGACCTTCTCGGTCACCTCCCACTCGCGCCAGACCGTCTCCGGGCGCACGCCGCGGGCGCTGTAGAGGCCGCGCTCCTGGTTGATCAGGGCGTAGGCCATCAGCCAGTAGACCTCGTCCCACGCGGCGGCGACCTCCGGCGTCACCGCGTCGCCGAGGACGTCGGCGATGGCCCAGAACAGGTGCTCGTGGACGACGTCGTACTGCGCGGGGGTGATGCCGAGCGAGGCGTGCTTGTGCGCGATGCGCGAAAGCAGGCGCTCGGGTACCTGCTCGGGCGTCTGCACCAGCGTGCTCGCGAAGACGGCGACCGACCCGGCGAGGGCCACCTGCTGCTCGCCGGTGGCCTGGTTGCCGCGGTTGAAGACGCCGTCGAACAGCTCCGGGTGGGCGCCGAACAGGTGCGCGTAGAACCGCTGGGCGATCTCGCCGACGTGCTCGGCGACCACCGGCAGCGTCGCCTCGATGACGGGTCGGGAACGGTCGGACAGCATCGGTCCTCCTCGGACGGTCGACGGACGCGGCTCCCGACCCTGCCAGGAGGGACTGCGCACGGCGACTGCTGCCGTACCGGTACGACTCTGGCCGTCCGTTGTGATCGTCGTTACAGTGCCCGGACGACGGTCCGGCCACCCGGCCGGCCGAGGCCAGGCTCACGGGGGGCCCGCGTGGACATTCCGGCGATGCGCGCCAACTTCGCGAAGGCCGCGGCCGCGGGGGACGAGGCGCCGCTGTGGTTCTACGCGCACCTGTTCCTCGCCCACCCCGAGACCCGGCAGCTGTTCCCGGTCTCGATGGCCCACCAGCGCGACCGGCTCTTCGCCGCGCTCGGCGAGGTGGTGGCCCGGGTCGACGACCTCGACGCCCTCGTGCCGATCCTGCAGCAGCTCGGCCGCGACCACCGCAAGTTCGGCACGGTGGCCGAGCACTACCCCGCGGTGGGCGCGAGCCTGCTCGCCACCCTCGAGCACTTCGACGAGGAGTGGGACGAGGCGCTGGCCGCGGACTGGACGGCGGCCTACGAGCTGGTCGCCCAGGTGATGGTGCAGGCCGCCGAGGACATGTCCGACCAGCCGCCGTGGTGGGACGCGGAGGTGGTCGCCCACGAGCGGCGCACCGTCGACACCGCCGTCCTGCGCCTGCGGTCGAAGGTCCCGCTGCCCTACCGCCCCGGGGAGTCGATCTCGCTGGAGACGGAGCTGCGGCCCCGGCTGTGGCGCTACTACTCGCCGGCCAACGCCTGCCGGCCCGACGGCGAGCTGGAGATCCACGCGCGGGCCCAGCCGGGCGGCCCGGTCAGCACCGCGCTGGTGCGGCAGGTCCACGTCGGCGACGTGCTGCGCCTGGGGCCCCCGGTGGACCACATGCGCTTCGACCCCGACTCCGACCGCGACCTGCTGCTGGTGGCCGGCGGGACGGGGCTGGCGCCGCTCAAGGCGATCGTCGACCACGTCGCGCGCAACGGCGGCGCGCAGCGGCGGGTGGACCTGTTCGTGGGCGTCCGCCTCGAGGAGGACCTCTACGACCGCGAGGACCTCACCCGGCTGGCGCAGGACAACCCGTGGCTCACCGTCACCGTCGCCGTCTCCGAGGACGAGCACACGCAGTTCGCCCACGGCGACGTCGGTGCGGTGGTCGCCCGCTCGGGGCCGTGGGGGAGCAGGGAGGCCTACGTCGCCGGCCCGCCGGCGATGGTCGACGACACCGTCGACAGGCTGCGGCAGCAGGGGCTGCCCGAGGAGCGCATCCGCACCGAGGTGTTCGCACCCAGCCGCCCCGGACCCGATGTGCACGGAGAGGTGACGACATGAGCACGACCCCCGAGCCCGCCGGCCCCGTCGGCCGGCGACTGAGCCCGGCCGACGTCCGCGACGTCCGGTTCGGCCGGTCCTCGGTGTTCCGCCCGGGCTACGACGACGTCGAGGTGGACCGCTTCCTCGAGCGCGTGGGGGAGGAGCTGTCCCGGCTGCACGCGGAGAAGGCGGAGCTGCGCGACCGGGTGCACGCCCTGCAGGCCCGCCTCGACGACGACGCCCCGCGGGCGGAGGCCCCCTCGGCGCAGGCCGTGGGCATCCTCGCGGCCGCGCAGCAGACCGCCGACCAGTACGTCGCCGAGGCCGAGGCGATCAGCCGGGTGATGACCGCCGAGGCGCGCGAGCACTACGAGGAGCAGGTGCGGGAGGCGCGGGAGAAGGTCGGCGCGATGATCCAGGCCGCCCACGAGGCCGCCTCCCGGATCGCCGCCGCCCAGGGCACCGCGGCCGCCGCGGCCCAGCCCGCCGGCGTCGACACCCGCACCGAGGAGGAGCTGCAGGAGCAGGTGCGGTACCTGCAGGCCTTCGGGCAGGCGTGCCGCACGCAGCTGCGCGCCTACCTCGAGGCGCTGCTCGCCGACGTCGAGCGCGAGTGGGGCGCCGCCTCCCCGCAGGCCGTGCCGGTGGCGCCGCGCCCGCAGGCCGAGCCGCTGCGGGCCGACCCGGCACCGGCCGCGGCGATCGCGGCGTCCGACCCGGCGGCGTCCGGTGGCGAGGGGTCGGGCCCTCCGTCGTCCGGCACGGCCGAGCCCCGGACGGTGGAGGCGGCAGCGGTGCTGCTCAGCGACGAGTCGCTGCGCGGGCAGGAGGCCGGCCGCCGGCAGTGAGCCGGCGGCCCGGCCCCGTCACGCCGCCGGGTGCGGGCGGGCCAGCCGGGCGGCGAGCACGTCCTCGGGCAGCACCGCCTGCCCGGTCGTCCCGCGCCCGAGCAGCCGGCCGTGCGCGTCGACGGCGGTCAGCGCGCAGGTCAGCCGGTTGCCCTGCACCTGCGTGCAGGTCGCGGTGACCCGGACCCGGTCGCCCACCCACGCCGGCGCCAGGTGCTCCACCGACACCGCCGTCCCGACGCCGGCCTCGCCCGGCTCGAGGTGGGCCAGCAGCAGCTTGCGGCCGGCCTCCTCGAAGTGCTTGGCCATCGCGTAGGTGGCGTAGACCGGGTGCACCGGGCCGAGCTCGTCGAAGTCCACGGTCATCGCCGCGGTGACGACGACGTCGAGGACGGCGCTCTCGCCGGCGTCGACCGGGGTCACGCGTCGAAGTCGACGGTGACCGCGTCGGACAGCGGCAGGGTCTGGCAGGTCAGCACGTAGCCGGCCTCGACCTCGGCCGCCTCCAGCGCGTAGTTGCGCCGCATCTCCACCTCGCCGTCGGTGACCCGTGCGCGGCAGGTGCCGCAGACGCCGCCCCTGCAGGCGAAGGGCAGGTCGGAGCGGACCCGCTGCGCGGAGTCGAGCACCGGGACGTCGCGGGGGAGGGCGAGGGTGGTCGAGCGGCCGTCGAGGACGACGGTGACCTGGCTGCTGGGGCCCTCGACGGTCTCGTCGTCGCCGCGCACCGGCTGCGGCGGGACGTCGTCGACGTAGAACAGCTCCTGGTGCACCCGCTCGGGCGGGACGCCGAGGCCGGTGAGCAGCTCGCGGGCGTCGGTGACCATGCCGTGCGGGCCGCACAGCCACCAGTGGTCGACCTGCCCGGCGTCGACGAACGTGTCCACCAGCGTGCGCAGCCGCTCGGCGTCGAGCCGGCCGGTGGTCAGCTCGGCGTCGCGGGGCTCGCGGGAGAGCACGTGCACCAGCTGCAGCCGGGTGCCGTAGCGGTCCTTCAGGTCGGCCAGCTCGTCGGCGAACATGACGGTGTTGGTGCGCCGGTTGCCGTAGAAGACGGTGACGGTCGACTCGCCGTCGCGCAGCACCGAGCTCGCCAGGCTCAGCGCGGGGGTGATGCCGGAGCCCGCGACGACGAAGACGTGGTCGGCCGGCTGCGAGAGGTCGGCGGTGAAGGTGCCCGACGGCGGCAGCACCTCGATCGCGTCACCGGGCCGCACCTCGTGCACCAGGTAGGAGGAGAAGAAGCCGCCGGGGACCTCGCGCACGCCGACCCGCGGCGGGGCGCCCACCGGCGCGCAGATGGAGTAGGAGCGGCGCTCGTCGCGGTCGCCGTCGACCCGGCGCAGGGTGAGCGCCTGCCCGGGCCGGAAGGCGTAGTCCTCGGCCAGCTCGGGCGGGACGTCGAAGGTGACGGCGACGGCGTCGTCGGTGAGCTGCTCCACGCGGGCGACCCGCAGGGGGTGGAACTGCGGCCGGCGGCGGGTGGGTGCGCTCAACTCAGATCTCCTTGACGTGCTCGAACGGCTCGCGGCAGCTCCGGCAGCGGCGCAGCGCCTTGCACGCCGTCGACCCGAACTCGCTGAGCTCCTCGGTGTCGGGGGAGCCGCACAGCGGGCAGGACGCCGTCCGCCGGGGAGGGCCCAGCTGCAGCGGCACGGGGCCGGCGGGGCGGTGCGGCGCCGGGCCGGGCGGGGCGATGCCGGCGGCGGCGAGCTTGCGGCGGCCGACGTCGGTGATCCAGTCGGTGCTCCACGCGGGGGAGAGCACGGTGCGGACCTCGACGTCGTCGAAGCCGGCCGAGTGCAGCGCGTGCAGCAGGTCCGCGCGCATGACGCCCATCGCCGGGCAGCCGCTGTAGGTGGGCGTGATGTCGACGACGACGGTGCCCTCGTGCACCCGCACGTCGCGCAGCACGCCGAGGTCGGCGAGCGTGAGCGTGGGCAGCTCGGGGTCGGTGACGGTCTCGGCGACCGCCCGCGGGTCGGTGCTCACCGCCGTCACCAGGTGGCCGCCGGGTGCTGGCGGGCCAGGCCCTGCAGGGTCTCCAGCAGCGCGGCCACCTCGGGGCCGTGCTCGCCGAGCCGGCCGCGCGGCGGCGCGTCGGCCGGCCACGGGGGCACCGGCAGCGTCGCGCGCTCCAGCACGGTGGTGAGCACGTCGCGCACCTCGGCGCGGACGTCGGCGGGGTCGACGGCGACGCCGGCGGCGACCAGCCGCCGCTCCACGTCGGTGGCGGTGAACACGTCGGCCAGCAGCGGCCACACCGCGTCGACGCCGTCCTGCGCCCGGCGGGAGGACTCCGCCGTCCCGTCGCCGAGGCGCAGCACCCAGCGGGCGGCATGGTCGCGGTGGTAGGTGAGCTCGTGCACGCCCTTGGCGGCGATCGCGGCGAGCACCGGGTCGCGGGAGTCCCGCAGCCGGGCGAACACCGCCAGCCGGACGGTGGCGGCCACCAGCAGGCGGACCATCGTCTGCCCGAAGTCGCCGTTGTCCGCGGCGGCCAGCGCGGTGCAGCGGAACTCGTCGGGGTCGCGGAAGTAGGCCAGCGCGTCCTCGTCCGGGATCGACGCGGACGCCCGCTCGCGGGAGCGGCCCAGCACGCCCACCGACCCGGCACGGGCCAGCAGCAGCCGGGCCTGCCCGAGCAGGTCGAGCGCGACGTTGGCGATCGCCACCTCCTCCTCGAGCTCGGGCGCGGCGGTCACCCACTCGGTGAGGCGCTGGGCGAGGACTAGGGCGTCGTCGCCGAGCATCAGGCAGTAGGTGCCGAGGTCGGTGCGGTCGACGCCGTCGGGGACGGTGGTGTCGACGCCGGCCAGCGGCTCGTCGAAGCCGGTGCCGAACGCCCAGTGCCCCTCGCCGCCGTGCGCGTGGTCCAGCGCGTCGTAGACGGTCTCCTCGTGCCCCATCTCAACCGTTCCTTCCGTGGTGGACGCGCCCAGCCGGTCGGCCCCCTCTCAGGGCCCCGCCGCCCGAGGTACGAGGGCGGCGGGGGGAGAGGGGGTCCTTCTCACATGTGGGGGACGTCCTCGGGGATGTCGTAGAACGTCGGGTGCCGGTAGACCTTGTCGCCGCTGGGGGCGAACATCGGGTCCTTCTCGTCGGGGCTGGAGGCGGTGATGTCGGCCGCCCGCACCACCCAGATGCTCACGCCCTCGTTGCGGCGGGTGTAGACGTCGCGGGCGGCGTGCACCGCCATCTCGTCGTCGGGGGCGTGCAGCGAGCCCACGTGCACGTGGTTGAGGCCCCGCTTGCCGCGCACGAACACCTCGTACAGCGGCCAGTCGCGCCGGGCGGTCGACGCCTGCGGCTCGACGGGCACCTCCGGCCCGGTCGGGACGGCGCCGTGCCCGCCCTCGGCGGTGACGTCGGTGCTCACGCGGCGCTCCCGGCGTGCTCCCCGGCGTGCTTGGCGGCGTACGCGGCCGCGGCCTCGGTCACCCAGGCGTTGTCGTCGCGGGCGGCCCGGCGGCGGGCGACGCGGACGGCGTTCATCGGGCCCTCGCCGCTGATGACCCGCTTGAACTCCGCCCAGTCGATGGCGCCGAAGCGGTGCCTCCCGGCCGCCTCGTCCCACACCAGGTCCGGGTCGGGCAGCGTCACGCCGAGGAACCGCGCCTGCGGCACGGTCATGTCGACGAAGCGCTGGCGCAGCTCGTCGTTGCTGTGCCGCTTGATGCCCCAGGCCATCGACTGCGCCGAGTTGGGGCTGTCGTCGTCGGGCGGGCCGAACATCATCAGCGAGGGCCACCACCAGCGGTCGACGGCGTCCTGCACCATGGCCCGCTGCTCGGGGGTGCCGCGCACCATCGTCATCAGCAGCTCGTAGCCCTGCCGCTGGTGGAAGGACTCCTCCTTGCAGACGCGGATCATCGCGCGGGCGTAGGGCCCGTAGGAGGAGCGGCACAGCGGCACCTGGTTGCAGATCGCCGCGCCGTCGACCAGCCACCCGATGACGCCGACGTCGGCGTAGGTGAGCGTCGGGTAGTTGAAGATCGAGCTGTACTTCTGCCGGCCCTCGATGAGCTTGTCGGTGAGGTCGGCCCGGTCGGCGCCGAGGGTCTCGGCGGCCGAGTACAGGTACATCCCGTGGCCGGCCTCGTCCTGCACCTTGGCCAGCAGGATCGCCTTGCGCCGCAGGCTCGGGGCGGCGAGCAGCCAGTCGCCCTCGGGCTGCATCCCGATGATCTCGGAGTGGGCGTGCTGGGCGATCTGGCGGACCAGCGTCTTGCGGTAGCCCTCGGGCATCCAGTCGCGCGGCTCGATCCGGTGCTCGGCGGCGACGGTGGCGTCGAACCGCTCCTGCAGCGACGCCTCGTCGGGGGTGCCGGCTGCGGTGCGGTCCAGGGTGGGCGCTGACATCGGGGTCCCTCGTTCGCGACGGCGGGAGGTCAATTACTGACCGGATGGTCGGTATCAGTGTGCACGACGCCGCGGGCCGGCACAACCCGGGCACGGGAGGGCTTGACAGCACCCGGCCGGGGGGAGTCCGATACCTGACCATCCGGTCGGTAATGGCGTCCCCGTGGCGGGTGCCGGCCGCCCGGCGACGACGCCCGCGCACCTCCCGGAGGCCTGCCGAGATGACGGTCCTGACCAGCGAGACGCCCCGGCGCCTCGGTGTCGCCCCCGAGCCCGGGACGCTGGACCCGGCCGAGCGGGTGTCGGTCGACGAGCTGCGCGCCCTGCAGCTGGAGCGGCTGCGGTGGTCGCTGCGGCACGCCTACGACAACGTGCCGCACTACCGGCGGGCCTTCGACGACGCGGGCGTGCACCCCGACGACTGCCGCGAGCTCGCCGACCTGGCGCGGTTCCCGACGACGAGCAAGGCCGACCTGCGGGAGAACTACCCCTTCGGCATGTTCGCCGTCCCGCAGGAGCAGGTGCGCCGCGTGCACGCCTCCTCCGGCACCACCGGACGGCCGACCGTCGTCGGCTACACCGAGCGCGACATCGACACCTGGGCCACCGTCATGGCCCGCTCCATCCGCGCCGCCGGCGGCCGGCCCGGCGACACGCTCCACAACGCCTACGGCTACGGCCTGTTCACCGGCGGGCTGGGCGCGCACTACGGCGCGGAGAAGCTCGGCTGCACCGTCATCCCGATCTCCGGCGGGATGTCGGCCCGCCAGGTGCAGCTGATCACCGACTTCCGGCCCCGCGTGATCATGGTGACGCCGTCGTACATGCTCGCCCTGATCGACGAGTTCGAGAAGCAGGGCCTCGACCCGCGGGCCAGCAGCCTCGAGGTCGGGATCTTCGGCGCCGAGCCGTGGACCGAGCAGATGCGCCGGGAGATGGAGGAGCGCCTCGACATCCAGGCCGTCGACATCTACGGCCTGTCGGAGGTCATGGGCCCCGGCGTCGCCCAGGAGTGCGTGGAGACCAAGGACGGCCTGCACGTCTGGGAGGACCACTTCTACCCGGAGGTCATCGACCCGGTCACCGGCGAGGTCCTGCCCGAGGGCGAGGTCGGCGAGCTGGTGTTCACGTCGCTGACCAAGGAGGCCATGCCGGTCGTCCGCTACCGCACCCGCGACCTCACCCGGCTGCTGCCCGGCACGGCCCGGCCGGGCATGCGGCGGATGGAGAAGGTCACCGGCCGCACCGACGACATGATCATCCTGCGCGGCGTGAACCTCTTCCCCACCCAGATCGAGGAGGTCGTGCTGCGCACCCCGGGGCTCTCGCCGCACTTCGGGCTGGAGCTGGTCACCCGTGGCCGGCTCGACCACCTCGTCGTCCGGGTCGAGGCCCGGCCCGACTGCCCGGCCGAGCGGCGGGACGCGGCGGCCCGGGAGGTCGCCGAGGGCGTCAAGGAGACCGTCGGCTCGAGCGTCGAGGTCCTCGTGGTGGACCCGGAGACGCTGCCGCGGTCGATGGGCAAGCTGCAGCGGATGGTCGACTCCCGGGCGAGGGCGTGACCGAGACCCGGGTGCGGCGCGGGCGGCCCGGGCACTCGCTGGACAGCCTGCTCGACGTCGCCGTCGCGGTGTTCAACGAGCGCGGCTACGACGCCACGAGCATGGAGGAGCTGGCCGCGCGGCTCGGGGTCACCAAGTCGGCGATCTACCACCACGTGACCAGCAAGGTCGAGCTGCTGCGGCTGGCCCTCGACCGCGCGCTCGACGCCCTGTTCGCCGTCACCGAGGAGCCCGCGGCCACCACCGGCCCGGCCATCGACCGGCTCGAGCACGTCGTGCGCGGGTCGGTGCGGGTGCTGGCCGCCGAGCTGCCGTTCGTCACCCTGCTGCTGCGGGTGCGCGGGAACTCCCCGGTCGAGCAGGCGGCGCTGCAGCGGCGCCGCGAGTTCGACCGCGTCGTCACCGACCTGGTGCGCGCCGCCGAGGAGGAGGGCGACGTGCGCCCCGACGTCGACCCCGCCGTCACCAGCCGGCTGCTGTTCGGCACCGTCAACTCGCTCACCGAGTGGTACCGCCCGGGCGGCAGCCTCTCGGTCGACGCCCTGGCCGACGCGCTCGTCACCACCACCTTCGAGGGCCTGCGGGCCCGCTGACCCCTGGAGACCCGCATGACCGCACCCCTGCTCGAGAGCTACGCCGCCGGCCGGTGGTACGCCGCGCCCGACGAGGGCACGCCGATCGCCGACGCCGTCACCGGCGAGACCGTCGCCCGGATCAGCAGCACCGGCCTCGACGTCGCCGCGATGCTCGACCACGCCCGCACCGTCGGCGGCCCGGCGCTGCGGGAGCTGACCTTCCACCAGCGCGCCGGGCTGCTCAAGCAGGTGGGCCTGCGGCTGATGGCCGACAAGGACGCCTTCTACGCGCTGTCCCGGCGCACCGGCGCCACCGACGGCGACAGCGCCGTCGACGTCGACGGCGGCTTCGGCACGCTGCTGTCCTACGCGAGCAAGGGCCGCCGCGAGCTGCCCGACGACACGGTCGTCCTCGACGGCGCGGTCGAGCCGCTGGGCCGGCGGGGCACCTTCGCCGGCCAGCACCTGTACACGCCGTTGCGCGGGGTCGCGGTGCAGGTCAACGCCTTCAACTTCCCCGTGTGGGGGTTCCTGGAGAAGCTGGCGCCGGCCTTCCTCGCCGGCGTGCCGACGATCGTCAAGCCGGCCGGCCAGACCGCCTACCTGACCGAGGCCGTGGTCCGCGCGATCGTCGGGTCCGGGCTGCTGCCCGAGGGGTCGGTGCAGCTGCTGGCCGGCAGCCCCGCCGGGCTGCTCGACGGGCTGGCCGGGCAGGACCTCGTCTTCTTCACCGGCTCGGCGGCGACCGCCCGCAAGCTGCGCAGCCACCCTGCGGTCGTGGCCAACTCGGTGCGGTTCAACGCCGAGGCAGACTCGCTCAACTGCTCGGTGCTCGGCCCCGACGCGACGCCGGAGACCCCCGAGTTCGGGCTGTTCGTCGACCAGCTGGTCACCGAGATGACGGTCAAGGCCGGCCAGAAGTGCACCGCGATCCGCCGCGCCCTCGTGCCGCGGGAGCTGGTCGACGACGTCGTCGAGGCCACCCGCGAGCGGCTGGCCCAGGTCGTCGTCGGCGCGCCGGGGGCCGACGGCGTGACGATGGGCGCGCTGGCGAGCCTCGACCAGCGCGAGGAGGTGCTGCGCGCGCTCAAGGCGCTGCGCGGGGTCGCCGAGCTGGTGGCCGGCGACCCCGAGCACTTCGACGTGGTGGGCGCCGACCGCGACCGCGGCGCGTTCCTCCCGCCGCTGCTGCTGCGCTGCGACGACCCGGCCGCCGCCGAGCCGCACGACGTCGAGGCGTTCGGCCCGGTCAGCACCGTGCTGCCCTACGACGGGGTCGCCCAGGCGGTCGAGCTGGCCGCGCGCGGGCAGGGCAGCCTGGTCGGCTCGGTGGTCACCCACGACCGGGAGTTCGCGCGGGCCTTCGTGCTCGGCGCCGCGCACGCGCACGGCCGGATCCTCGTGCTCGACCGCGACGATGCCGGGGAGAACACCGGCCACGGCTCGCCGCTCCCGGTGCTGGTGCACGGCGGCCCCGGCCGCGCCGGCGGCGGAGAGGAGCTCGGCGGCATCCGCGGCGTGCTGCACCACATGCAGCGCACCGCCGTGCAGGCCTCGCCCGACGCGCTGACGGCCATCGGCGGCCGCTGGGTGACCGGCGCGCAGCGGCGCGACGACGGCGTCCACCCGTTCCGCAAGTCGCTGGCCGAGCTGCGCATCGGCGACTCGGTGACCGCCGGCCCGCGCCCGGTGACGCTCGCCGACATCGAGCACTTCGCCGAGTTCACCGGCGACACCTTCTACGCCCACACGGACGAGGAGGCCGCGCGCGCCAACCCGCTCTTCGGCGGCCGGGTCGCGCACGGCTACCTGATCGTGTCCTGGGCGGCGGGGCTGTTCGTCGACCCCGACCCGGGCCCGGTGCTGGCCAACTACGGCGTGGACGACCTGCGGTTCCTCACCCCGGTCAAGCCGGGGGAGGAGCTGACGGTGACGCTGACGGCCAAGCAGATCACCCCGCGCGGCGGCGCCGACCACGGCGAGGTGCGCTGGGACGCCGTCGTCGTCAACGGCGAGGGGAAGCCGGTGGCCACCTACGACGTGCTGACCATGGTCGCGAAGACCTGGCCGCCGGTGGCCGCGGGCAGCTGAGGCGTCCCGGGGTCAGGCGGCTGCCCAGCGGATCGGCAGCCGCTTGACCCCGCGCTGGAAGTTCGACCGCAGCAGCGCCGGGGGCCCGTCGAGCTGCACGGTGCGCGTCCGCCGCAGCAGCTCGGCGAACAGCGCGCGCATCTGCACGCGGGCCAGTTGCGCCCCGAGGCAGAAGTGCGGGCCGTGGCCGAAGGACAGGTGCGGGTTGGGGGCGCGGCCGACGTCGAAGCGGTCGGGGTCGGCGAACACGGCCTCGTCGCGGTTGGCCGAGGTGAACGACACGACCACCTTGTCCCCGGCCGAGACGCGCACGCCGGCCAGGTCGACGTCGGTCGTGGCGGTGCGGCGGAACACCATGACCGGGGTCCACCAGCGCAGCACCTCCTCGACCGCGCCGGGCAGCAGCGACGGGTCGGCGCGCACCGCGGCCAGCTGCTCGGGGTGCTGCAGCAGCGCGATCAGCCCGCCCGGGAGGCCGTTGCGCAGCGTCTCGTTGCCCGCGACGGCGAAGAGCCAGAACAGGTTCTCGAACTCCTCCGTGCTCACCTGGCCGCCGTCGTCGTCGACCTGCGCCAGCAGGACCGACATGACGTCGGCGCCCGGTGCCCGGCGCTTCTCCTCGGCCAGCAGCCGGGCGTAGGCGTAGAGGTCGGGCATGCCGGCGCGGGTGCGCGGGTCGGGCATCCGCCCGTCCGGGCCGGGGGCCGGGCGCAGCGCCAGCGCCTCCCGCGCCATCGCCGTCCCGCCGGTGCCGTCGAAGGCGGCCGACGTGGCGTAGTCGGGGTCCTGCCAGCCGATCACCCGGTTGGACCAGTCGAACATCAGCCAGCGGTCCTCCGCCGGCACGCCGAGCACGTCGGCGAGGGTGAGCAGCGGCAGGTCGGCGGCGACGTCCCTGGCGAAGTCGCACCGGCCCTCGGCGGCGCCGGCGACCGTGCGCTCGACCAGGCCGGCCGCTGCGGCCCCGATCGCCTCCGTCAGCGCGGCGACCGCGCGCGGGGTGAACGAGCGCGACAGCAGCCGCCGCAGCCGCGAGTGGTCGGGCGGGTCGGTGTTGAGCATCATCCGGCGCACCCACGCCAGGTCGGCGGCGTCGCGGACCTGGGTGGCGCCCAGCCACGAGGAGAACGTCGCCGGGTCGCGCAGCACCCGCTCCACGTCGGCGTGCCGCAGCACCAGCCAGAAGCCGGGACCGGCCGGCTGGCCGTGCAGTGCCGGCTCCTCGACCCACACGACCGGGGTCTGCGCGCGCAGCCGGCGCAGCAGGTCGAACGGCGGGCCGGTCTCGTAGGTGACCGGGTCGACCAGCGCGAGGGTCTCCGCGTCGGACAGCGGGGGGACGGTCCCCGGCGGTCGGCTGCTCACCCCGCGAGTCTCGTGTCGGCCCGGCGGGCGGACAAGGTGCGGCGCGCACCGGGGGGATGGGCACAAGCGCCCATTGAGGACCCGGCCGCCCCGGGGTTGTCTCCTGCCCGGGGAGGGGCCCAGTCGGGAGGAGACGGCGATGGCGACCGGTGCGCTGTGGGACGAGAAGTACATGTGGTGGGACACCCGCTCGGCCGGGGCCTTCATCCCCGCCGGCGGGTGGATCGAGCCGGACGAGCACGCGGAGAACCCGCGCACCAAGCGCCGGCTGAAGAACCTGCTCGACGCCTCGGGGCTGTCCAAGCAGCTGCAGTGGCTCGACGCCCGGCCGGCCACGGTCGAGGAGCTCTGCCGCGTGCACGACGAGGAGTACGTGCGGCGCATGGAGGAGATGTCGGCCGCCGGTGGCGGTGACGCCGGGGAGCTGGTCCCGTTCGGCCCGGGCGGCTACGACATCGCCCGCCTCGCCGCGGGCGGGGCCGTCGTCGCCGCCGAGGCCGTGCACGCCCGGACCGTCGACAACGCCTACGCGCTGGTGCGCCCGCCGGGCCACCACGCCGAGCGCGACCGCGGCCGCGGGTTCTGCATGTTCGGCAACGTGGCGATCGCCGCCCGCCACCTGCAGGCGGTGCACGGCGTGGGCCGGATCGCGGTCGTCGACTGGGACGTCCACCACGGCAACGGCACCCAGCAGGCCTTCTACGGCGACGCCGACGTGCTCACCGTCTCGCTCCACCAGGACTCCTACTACCCGCACGAGAGCGGCGCCGGCGACGAAACCGGGGAGGGCGCGGGGGCGGGGACGAACCTGAACGTCCCCCTGCCGCCCGGCACCGGCGTCGGCGGTTACCTCTACGCGATGGAGACCCTGGTGGTGCCGGCGCTGCGGCGCTTCGCCCCGGAGTTCGTGTTCGTGGCGTCCGGTTTCGACAGCAGCGCGCTGGACCCCCTGGGCCGGCAGATGCTCCACTCCGACGCCTACCGGGAGATGACCCGCATGGTCGGCGACATCGCCGCCGAGACCGCCGGCGGGCGGCTGCTCGTCGTCCACGAGGGCGGCTACTCCGCGGCGTACGTGCCCTTCTGCGGGCTGGCGACCATCGAGCAGCTCAGCGGTGTCCGCACCGGGGTCGAGGACCCGTTCCTCGACTTCCTGTCGGCGATCGGCGGCATGGACCTGCAGCCGCACCAGAAGGACGTCGTCGACGCCCTGTCGCCGGTGGTGGACGCCGTGCCGACGGCCTGACGCAGGGCACCCGGCACGGACGGGCACTCAGCCGGGCACGCAGCCGGGCGCTCAGCCGGGCAGCAGCCGCCAGCCGTCGCGCACCGCGCGGGCCGCGGCCGCGGCCCGGCTGGGTGCCCCGCACTTGGCCAGGACGTGCTCGACGTGGTGGGCGGCCGTCCGCTCGCTGATGCCCAGGCGGCGCGCCAGCGCGTGGTTGGACGCCCCCTCGGCGAGCAGCGAGAGGACCTCGAGCTCGCGGGGCGTCAGTCCGCCCGGCAGGTCCCCGGGCCGGCCGGCGACCAGGGTCCCGCCGGCGACCGCGAGCAGCCGCACGCGGTACCAGCCCGGCGGGCCGCGCCAGTACCAGGTGCCGTCCGCCTCGTCCCGGCGCCGGGCTCGCACGGCGCGCAGCAGCCCGGGGTCGACCGGCAGGGGGACGCGGCCGGGCAGCGGGTGTGGCCGCCCGCCCTCCCGGGGGACCAGGCAGGCCGCCTCGCCCGGGGCGAGGGCCGTGGAGAGCACGCCGAGCCAGCGGGTGCCGTCCACCGCGGCGGCCAGGGCGGGCGCGGCGTGGTGCAGCGCGGCGACCACGTCGGGTGCGGGGCCGGCCTCGGTCCTCGCGCTGACGTGCAGGTCACCGGTCCAGCGGCCGTCCCTGGTGACCAGCCGTGCGGTGGCCCCGCCGCAGAACCCCGCCGGGCCGAAGACGTCGCGCACCGACGGCGTGGACGTGTAGCCCTCCACGTCGCGCCAGCACCGCGCCCGGCGGGTGGGGTCGGTGACCAGCAGCCGGTAGCCGACGTCGTCCTCCAGGAACCCCGGACCGCCGAGGTGGTCGAGGACCGGGCCCGGGTAGCCGTCGGAGGCGAGCGCGAGGTGCCGTCCGCTCAGGGGCTCGCGGACGTGCACCGCGACGGCGGCGACGCCGGGCTGGTCGCGGAGCTCGGCGACGACCTCGTCGGCCGTGGCGCGGGCGGTCGAGGCCGACGACGCGGCCGTGACGAGGCCGAGCGCGAGGTCCAGTGGGTCCGGCACGGGCGCGACCTCCCCTGGGGCCGGCTCAGCCCTGGGTGCCGGCCGACGGCAGCAGGTCCCGCCGGGGCCCCGTCCGGCGGTCGCGGACCAGGGCCAGGACGCCGGCTGCCAGCGACCCGGCGACGAGCACGAGCCCGGTCCACGCCAGGCCGCCGGGAGCGGCGCCCGAGTGGGCCGCGTGCCCCGTGCCGCCGCCGGCCGGCCCGGCGAGCAGCTGCACGTGCAGGGCGAGCATCGTGACGTCGGCCAGCAGGGTCACCTGCCACGCCGAGCGGCTCGGCCGCCGCCACAGCCGCCACGCGCAGGGCAGGCAGACCGCCGCCGTCGCGGCCATGGCCAGTGAGGCCAGGGACGTGACGTCGAGCAGCAGCAGGTGCACCAGGCCGCCGGCCACGGCGAGGGCGGCGGCCGCCCGGCCGAGGGCGGGTGCCTCCGGCCGGGCGGCGACGGCAGCGGCCGTCACGACCCGTGCGACGCGCAGTGCGACGAGGTCGACCGCGGCAGGCCGAGCGCGGGGTTGCGGTCGAAGAAGCCGACCGGCTTGAGGGTGAAGCCGGTGTAGTCGGTCGGCATGACCGGCCAGTCCTCCGGGCGCGGGAAGTGGGTGAGCCCGAAGGTGTGCCAGAGGACGACGTCGGTGTCCTCCAGCGGGGCGTCGTCGGCGACGAAGGACGGCAGCCCGCCGGAGCCGGGGTGCTGGTTGACGAAGTCGCCGGCCGGATAGCGCTCGGCGGGGTCGTACTCGGTCACCCACAGGGTCTTGGTCGAGAACGCCGCGCGCTGGGCGATCGAGGACTCGTCGTCGGCGAGCAGCACCGGCGAGGCCTGCGGGTGCAGCGCGTAGCCCACGGGCTGCCCGAGCCGGTTGGTCCTCGACGGGTTGACCACGTGCCAGGTCCGCCCCACCGTCGCGTCGCTGACCCGCTGCGCCTCCGACTCCCGGGTGAGCGGGGTCAGCCGCCGCTGGAAGGCGTTGCCGTACGGGTTGGTGTCGCTCACCGGGAGCCGGACGGCGTCCACCTCGTGGACGGTGTTGCCGGTGCCGTCCACGGCCATGTCCAGCCGGGCGGAGAACAGGTGCTGGTGGAACGGCGCGCCGAGCCCCGGGGCGACCTCGGTGGCGTAGGGGTGGTCCTCCCCGCGGTAGGCGGAGGTGAACACGATGCCGGTGGCCTTGCTCTCCAGCTGGATCGTGCCGTCGGTGTAGAGGTACCAGTAGAAGCCGTAGTCGTAGTTGCCGATGGTCGTGAAGAAGCTGATCACCAGGCGGCGCGAGCGCCGGGTCTCGGCCATCCCGTTGAACAGGTCGGTGTGCTTCCAGGCGACGCCGTAGTCCTCCTCGTGCAGGCAGATCGCGTTGCGGATGGTCCGCGGCGCCCCGTCCTCGTCGGCCAGGGTGCCGTCGAAGTAGTGGATCTCGCCCAGGCAGTCGCAGCCCAGCTCGAGGGAGTTGGTGTAGCGGGCGAAGAGGTACTCGCCGACGTCGAAGTAGTTCTGCCAGAACCGCACCGGCGAGGGGTCGGCGTAGGGCACGACCATCTCCGCGATCGAGGCGCGGTGCACCACCGAGCGACCGTCGATGGACAGCTGGTGGAGGACCAGGCCCTCGCGGGCGTCGAAGCCGACGCGGAACTCCCAGCCGGCCCAGCGGACGACGTCGTCCTCGACGGTGAAGCTCGGGCCCTCGGGCTGGGTGATCTCGATGGGCTTGAGGTCGCGGACCGCGTGCGGGTGGGTCTCCTGGTCGAGGTCGGCGCGCTCGGCCGGGACCGCCAGGTCGAAGTGGTCGTGCACGGCGGTGGTGACCCCGCGGGTGATGTCGACGTAGGCGACGACGCCGTCGACGGGGTGCGCCCAGGGGAGGTCGGCCGGGTCGGTCTGGTGGAAGCCGAGGACGCGCACGATCCGGTGCCCGGACTCGTCGGGGAAGTACGAGCCGGCCGACAGGGGCACGGCCCGCACGTCGGCCACCTGCAGGCCGCGCTTCTCCATCGCCGCGACCCAGCGCTCGTCGGCGGCGAGGATCGGCTCGATGGCCTCGAACTCGGCGTCGAGGATCGGTACCTGGCCGTCGGCGGCGCCGTCGATCTCGAGGTCCTCGACGACCGTGCCACCGGTGATCGAGACGGTCAGGTCGCGGCCGTTGCCGGTGGCGCGGTCGAGCAGCAGCACGCGCGCCCGCCGCTCGACCGGGTCGCCCGGGGTCCAGGCGAGCACCTCGCGCTTGTGCGGCTCGACCAGGCCGACGTAGACGAACTTGGAGCTCTCCTGCACCAGACCGGCGTCGCGGACGATCGCGGCGGCGGCGGTGATCTCCTCGGCGGTGAGCCGGGACAGTGGATGGGTGGCGGTGGAGCGGGGGGCGGTCAGGGTCATCGGGTTCCTCCTCAGATCTGCGGGGCGTGGTCGGCGGGGGTGGCGGCGGTGAGGTCGCGGGCGGCGTGGGGGCGGGCGCGGGCGAGCAGCCAGCCGGAGGCGAGGGCGACGGCGAGCAGGACGCCGGCGCCGACGCCGAGCGCCGTGGAGCCGCCCATGAGCAGCGGCAGGTTGCGGACGAGCAGCACGAGGATCAGCGCCAGGCCGACCGCGCCGAGGCCGGGGGCGACCAGGGTGTGCCACGGCCGCCGGTCCAGCCCGGTGCGGCGGAAGAAGACGACGACGGCGACGCAGGCCAGCAGCATCAGCACGACGATGCCGACGCTGGCGATGCCGGCCAGCCAGGTGAAGATCTCCAGCACCGGGTCGAGGCCGGCGAGGGCGCACACGGCCATCAGCAGGCCGCCGACCGCGGTGGTGATCAGCGAGGCGACGTGCGGCGAGGCGTGCCGGGTGTGGCTGCGCCCGCAGGCGACGGGCAGGACGCCGGTGTTGCCGAGGGAGAAGACGTAGCGCGAGAGCACGTTGTGGAACGACAGGATCGCGGCGAAGAGGCTGGTCACGAACAGCACCTGCATGACGTCGGCCGCGGCCGTGCCGACGTAGTCCGCGGCCGTCGCCACCACGATCCCGCCGGGGTCGGCGGCCGCGGCGTCGACGATCGCGCTGTCGCCCCACGCACTCACGATGGCCCAGGAGGACAGCGTGTAGAAGACCCCGATGATGGCCAGCGCCAGGTAGGTCGCCCGGGGGATGGTCCGCTCGGGATCGCGGGCCTCGTCGCGGAAGATCGCGGTCGCCTCGAAGCCGATGAAGCCGGCGATGGCGAACATCAGCCCGATGCCGGGGGCGCCGGAGAGGACCTCGGCGGGCTGCAGCAGCGCGGTGGACAGGCCCTCGTCGCCGCCGCCCTGGAAGACGACCGCGGCGTCGAGCACCAGGACGATGCCCACCTCGGCGACGAGCAGGACCCCGAGCACCCTGCTGGACAGCTCGATGTGCCGGTAGCCGAGCAGGCCGGTGACGGCCAGGACGACGGCGGTCCACAGCCACCAGGGCAGCGACGGGCCGCCGTAGCCGGTGACCAGGTCGTCGAGGAGGAACCCGACGTAGCCGTAGACCGCGCCCTGCACGGTCACGTAGCTGATCAGCGCGACGAGGGCGCTGCCCAGGCCGGCGCCGCGGCCGAGCCCGGTGCCGACGTAGGAGTAGAACGCGCCGGCGTTCGGCACGTGGCGGGTCATGGCGGTGAAGCCGACGGCGAAGAAGAGCAGGACGACGGCCGCGACGACGTACATCGCGGGGTAGCCCGCGCCGTTGCCCGCGGCGATGCCGATGGGCACCGAGCCGGCGATGACCGTCAGGGGCGCGGCGGCGGCCACCACCATGAAGACGATGGCGCCGGCGCCGAGGCGGCCGGTCAGCCGGTGGCGCTCGGCGGTGCCGGTGGCCGGCGCGGCCGGTGGTGGGTCGGAGACGGTGGCCATGGGCGACCTCCGGGGCGGCGGCAGCCGGGAGCTGCCGGGCGGACGGGCGATGGCTGACGAGCCTGACCCGGCCCGCGAGGTGCGCGGTTACACGGCCGTCATGACGCGGAAACGTTCTCGTTACACCGAACGGGAGACGGCGGTCACGTTTTCTCATTCGGGGAGGACGTCGACGACACGCGCTCTGCCCTACCCTCGCGCAGCAGTCGAGGGGAGTGGCATGGCGCAGCGCAGCACCGCCGTCCGGCTGCCCGCGCGGTCGCCGGTGGAGGGGCTGCGCCGGCGGCGTCTCAGCTTCGCCGAGGTGCTCGCCCAGTCGGTGTCGGCGCTGGCCCCGACGGCGGCGATGGTCGTCGTCCCCTCGATCGTGCTGGTCGAGGCCGGTGCGGCCACCCTGCCGGCGTTCGTCGCCGCCACCGCCCTGGTGCTGCTCATCGGCTGGTGCCTCACCCAGTTCGGGCGCCGGATGGCCGCGGTGGGCGGCACGTACAGCTACACCGCGAAGGGCCTCGGCCCGGTCGGCGCGCTGGTCGGCGGCTGGGCGCTGCTCATCGGCTACGCCGCCGTCGCGATGTCGGCCCTGGTCGGCTCGGCGCTCTACGGCGCCGGGCTGGTCGGGCTCGAGCCGACGCCGTCGGTCGTCGCCCTGCTGGCCGGCGGGCTCGGGCTGCTGGCCGCCACCTTCGCGGTGCGCGGCATCCGGCTGTCGGCCCGGGTCGCCCTGGTCCTCGAGGTCGTGTCGGTGCTGCTGGTCGTCGTCGTGCTCGGGGTGCTGCTGGTGGTCGCCCGCGGGGCGCCCGACACCGCGGCGCCCGTCGTCGACGCGCCGCTGCACTGGGGTGGGCTGGCCGTGGGCGTGGTGCTCGGCGTCACCGCGTTCATGGGCTTCGAGAGCGCCGCCGTGCTCGGGGTGGAGGCGCGCCGCCCGCTCGTCGCCGTCCCCCGCGCGGTGCTGTGGACCCCGGCCGTGGCGGGGGTGCTGGTGTTCGCCGCCGCGGTGGCGCAGGTGGTGCTCCTGCGCGCCGCTCCGCTGGACGTGCTCACCAGTCCGGTGCCGGTGGCCGAGCTCGCCGACCGCAACGGCCTGCTGCCCCTGCGCCGGTTGCTGGACCTGGGCATCGCCGCGTCGTTCTTCGCCTGCGTCACCGGCTCGACCAACGCGCTCGGGCGGGTGCTGTTCTCGATGGCCCGCGAGGAGGTGCTGCCGCGGACCCTGGGCCGCACCCACCGCCGGTTCGAGACCCCGCACCGGGCGCTGGCCCTGGTGGTGCCGGCGGTCGTCGGCGTGCCGGTCGTCGCGCTCGCCCTCGGGGCCCGGCCGCTGTCGGTGCTGGTCGGCTCGCTGACCGTCTCGGCCTTCGGCTACCTGGTCGCCTACGTGCTGGCGTGCCTGGCGATGCCGCTGTTCCTGCGCCGGATCGGGGAGCTCACCGTGCTCCCGCTGCTCGGTGGCGTGCTGGCCGCGGCGGTGGGCCTGGCCGGGCTGCTGGTCGCCGTCGCCGGGGCCGCGCGGTGGGACGGCGAGGCGACGGCGACGGTCTTCCTCGCCGCACTGGCGCCCGGGGTGGCGTGGGCGCTGTGGCTGCGGTGGCGCAGCCCGGAGCGGCTGCGCGCGGTCGGCGTGTACGACCAGGCCACGGCCAGCAGCGTGCTCCCGGGCAGCGTCGCGGCCGAGCCGCCGCGATGACGGCCATCGACCGGGGGCTCACCGGGCGTCAGCCCAAGGCCGTCCAGAGCGCGCTGGCCATCCTCGAGACGGTGGCCCGGGTCGGGGCCGGCGTCACGGCGAAGGAGGTCGCCGACGAGCTCGGGCTCCCGCCGGCGACCACCTACCGGCTGCTCAACCTGCTGGTGGGGGAGGAGTACCTGGTGCGGCTGCCCGACCTGCACGGCTTCGCGATGGGCCGCAAGGCCGCCCGGCTCACCGGCGCCGCGGCCACCGCGCCGCTGTGCACCGCGGCCCGCGAGGTGGTCGCCGAGCTGCGCGGCCAGGTGCGCTGGGGCGTCCACCTGGTGCTGTGCACGTCCTCCACGCTGCACTGCGCCGACGTCGACCCCGACCACCCGCTGCAGGCCCCGGAGCTCGTCGAGCGCCACCTGCACGCCTCCGCGCCCGGGAAGCTGCTGCTGGCCGAGCAGGCCGACTGGCAGGAGGTCCTCAGCCCCGCCCGGCTGCACCGCCTCACCGACCGGACCGTCGTGCGGCCGGCCGACCTCGACGCCGAGCTGCGCGAGACCCGCCGGCGCGGGTGGGCGGTGCAGGCGGGGCAGGTGCACGAGGACCTGACGTGCGCGGCGGTCCCCGTGCGGGCGCCGGCGGGGGCGCTGGTGGCCGCCGTCGTCGTCACCGTCCGGGGCGCCGCCCCCGCCGCGCTGGCCGCCTCCGCCGGCCTGGCGGAGGGGTTCGCCCGCCGCCTGGGCCCGCTGCTCGGCTAGTCGAAGACGACGACGCCGCGGATGTTGCGGCCGGCGTGCATGTCCTCGTAGGCCTGCGCCACCTCGTCGAGCGTGTACTCCTTGGTCACCAGCTCGTCGAGCTTGAGCTGGCCGGCCTGGTACATGCGCAGCAGGTTGGGCACGTCGTGGCGGGGGTTGGACTCGCCGAACAGCGAGCCCTGCAGCCGCTTCTGCATGAGCGTGAGGTCGCCGAGGGAGATGGGCGCGCCGACGGCGGTGAGGTCGCCCAGGCCGGTCAGCACCACGGTGCCGGCCTTGCGGACGCTGGCCAGCGCCTGGGCCACGTGCTCGCCCTGGACGACGCCGACGGTGACGATCGTGGCGTCGGCGCCCTGCCCGTTGGTGATCGACCGGGCGTACTCGGCCGCCTCGTCGATGCCCTCGAAGAAGTGGGTGGCGCCGAACTGCTGCGCCCACTCGGCCTTGGCCGCCACCGGGTCCACGGCGATGACCGTCGTCGCGCCGGCGTGCACCGCGCCCTGCAGGGCGTTGGCGCCGATCCCGCCGATCCCCATGACGATCACGGTGGCGCCCGGCTCGATGTTCGCGGAGTTGACCGCCGAGCCGAAGCCGGTGGGCACGCCGCAGCCGACCAGCGCGGCGGCCTTGAGCGGGATGTCCCGGTCGATCCTGATGACGGAGTCGACGGAGGCGGTCGTGTACTCGGCGAACGTGGAGATGCCGCACTGCTGGCCCACCGGCTGTCCGTTCTCGCGCATCCGGAAGCTGGTCGGGTCGTCGGCGCGGGCGCCGGTGAGCAGCGAGGCGCCCAGGTCGCACAGGTTGCTCATCCCCTGCGCGCAGAACTCGCACTTCCCGCAGGCGGGCAGGAACGAGAAGACGACGTGGTCGCCGACCTCGAAGCCGGGGGTGTTCGGCCCGACGGCGGTGACCACGCCGGCACCCTCGTGGCCGCCGACGAACGGGTAGATGCCGACCGGGACGTCCCCGGTGGCGACGTGGTCGTCGGAGTGGCAGAGGCCGGACGCGGCGATCTTGACGGTCACCTCGCCCTGGCGGGGGTCGTCGAGCTCGACGGTGGCGGTCTCGTACGTGCCGGGGGCCTGGCGGACCAGCGACACCTTGGTGGTGATGGGCACGGGGACTCCTCTCCGGGCGGGGTGGCTCGGGCACGTCCGCGGCCGTGCCCGGGTCGGGCGGGTGGTGACAGGGGGTGTGGGTCAGGGCAGGGAGGAGGGCTCGACGCGGCCGGTGACCTCGCCGAGGGAGATCCGGCCGCCGCCGGTGCCCGGTGCGGTGGCGGTGAGGGTGACGACGTCGCCGTCCTGGAGGAAGGTGCGGGTGGAGCCGTCGGCGAGGGTGAGTGGCTCCTCCCCGCCCCAGGAGAGCTCGATGAACGAGCCGCGCTGGTCCCTCGCCGGGCCGGAGACGGTGCCGGAGGCGAACAGGTCGCCGGTGCGCAGCGAGGCGCCGTTGACCGTGGTGTGGGCCAGCTGCTGGGCGGCGGTCCAGTACACGAGGTCGAACGGCGGGCAGGACACGAGCTCCCCGTTGAGGCGGACCTCGATCGCGATGTCGAGCCCCCAGGGCGGCGTGCCGGCGTCGTCGAGGTAGGGCAGCAGCGCCACGTCCCGGGCCGGCGGGGCCACCCGCGCGGCCTCCAGGGCCGCCAGCGGCACCACCCAGGGGGACACCGAGGTGAGGAAGCTCTTGCCGAGGAAGGGCCCCAGCGGCACGTACTCCCAGGACTGGATGTCCCGCGCCGACCAGTCGTTGACCAGGCAGACGCCGAAGACGTGGTCGGCGAAGGCGTCCAGCGGCACCGGCGCGCCCAGCTCGGAGCCGGTCCCGACGACGAAGCCGACCTCGGCCTCGATGTCGAGGCGCTGCGAGGGGCCGAAGGTCGGGGCGTCGTCGGCGGGGCCCTTGCGCTGCCCGCTCGGTCGCACCACCGGCGTCCCGGAGACGGCGACGGTGCCGGCGCGGCCGTGGTAGCCGATGGGCAGGTGCTGCCAGTTCGGCGTCAGCGGCGGGGAGTCGGGCCGGAACATCCGGCCGAGGTTCTCGGCGTGGTGCCGGGAGCTGTAGAAGTCGACGTAGTCGGCGACCTCGACCGGCAGGTGCAGCGTCACCTCCGACCGCGGCACCAGGTGCGGCTCCACCCGGGCGCGGTGTGCCTCGTCGGTGAGCCACCCGGTCAGCTGCGCCCGCAGGTCCGCCCAGGCCCGCGGCCCGCGTGCCAGGAAGGCGTTGAGCGAGCCGGTGGCGTGCACCTCGTCGCCGGTGGCCGCGGCGAGGTCGAGCACGGCGTCGCCGACGGCGACCCCGGTGCGCGGCGCGGTGCCGGGCGTGGAGAAGACGCCGTGGGGGAGGTTGTCGACGCCGAAGCCGGTGTCGTCGGGCAGGTCGAGCCAGCTCATGCAGAGGTCCTGTTGAGGGAGGGGAGCAGCCCGAGGGCGACGAGGTCGTCGACCGGCTCGAGCACGCTGCAGGTGCCGAAGGAGGTGAACACGGCGCGGGCGCGGGCGGCACGGTCGGCCGGCCAGCCGCGCACCGCACCGGCCACGGCGGCGGGGTCGGTGCGGGCCAGTTCCGCCGCCGCGGCCTCCGCGCTCGCCCCCGAGGCCAGCGCGTCGGCCGCCAGGAGCACGGTGAGGAAGCCGTGGTGGGCGGAGCCGGTGGCCGGGTCGGTGTGCGGCAGCGCGGCGTGCAGGCCGGCGGTGCACTTGACCGCGACGCCGCGGGCGACGCAGGCGGCCAGCGTGCCGGCGAGCTCGCCCGCGGAGGGGAACAGGTCGGCCCGCAGGCCGCCGGTGCGCAGCTTGGCGCGGGCGCCGGTGCCGGCGAGCACGTCGAGGACCGCGTCGCGGCCGGCGGTGCGCGGCACCTCGACGGCCACCGGGACGCCCGCGGGCACCACTGTGGCGGCCGCGGCGAGCGCCTCCCGCGCGGCGCCCGCGTCGGCGACGACCGGCACCTCGACGGCGGCCAGCCGCAGCCGCGGGTCGGCGTCGACCCGGGTCGTGGCGGCGGGCAGGTCGCCGGCCGCCGCGACCAGGGAGACGCCGAACCCCTCGCCGTCGTCGAGGTGTGCGGCCAGCTCGTCGAGCCGGGCGGCGGGGACCACGAACGGCCCCACCAGGTCCCCGAGCCGGGCCCGCAGCTCGCGGTGCGCCGGCACGGCGGCGGCCATCGGCGCGTCGCCGGGCGGGAACAGCGCGGCGTCGTCGAGGAGCCCGGTGAACAGGCCCGTCATGCCGAGGGGCCCCGGCCCGACCAGGTCCAGGCGTACTTCCCGTCGTCGGCGGCCAGGCCGGCCTCGCCGAGGTCGAGGGGGCGGAAGGTGTCGACCATGACGGCGAGCTCGTCGAAGTACTCCGCGCCCAGCGAGCGCTCCACCGCGCCCGGCTGCGGGCCGTGGCTGTGCCCGCCGGGGTGCACCGAGATCGAGCCCTTGCCGATGCCCGAGCCCTTGCGGGCCTCGTAGTCGCCGTCGACGTAGAACATGATCTCGTCGCTGTCGACGTTGGAGTGGTAGTAGGGCACCGGCACCGCCTGCGGGTGGTAGTCGACCTTCCGCGGCACGAAGTTGCAGATCACGAAGTTGGCGCCCTCGAACACCTGGTGCACCGGCGGCGGCTGGTGCACGCGGCCGGTGATCGGCTCGAAGTCGGCGACGTTGAAGGCGTAGGGGTAGAGGCAGCCGTCCCAGCCGACGACGTCGAAGGGGTGCTCCGGGACGACGTGGACGGTGCCGGCGAGCCCGCCGGGGCCGGCACCGCGGTGCTTGACGTAGACCTCGACGTCGGTGCCCTCGCCCAGCAGCGGCTCGGCCGGTGCCCGCAGGTCGCGCTCGCAGTAGGGCGCGTGCTCGAGGAACTGCCCGTACTTCGACAGGTAGCGCTTGGGCGGGGCGATGTGGCTGCTGGCCTCGATCGCGTAGGTGCGCAGCGGCTCGGGACCGGTGGGGATCCAGCGGTGCGTGGTGGTCCGCGGCAGGACCAGGTAGTCGCCCTGGCCGACCTCGAGCACGCCGAAGGTGGTCTCCACGGTGGCGCTGCCGCGCTCGACGTAGACGCACTCGTCGCCGGTGGCGTTGCGGTAGTACGGGCTGGTCAGCGACGACACGGCGTAGGAGATGCGGACGTCGCCGTTGCCGAGCACCAGCCGCCGGCCGGTGACCGGGTCGGTGGCCTTGTGCTCCTCGCCCGGGAACAGGTCGTGCAGCCTCAGGTGCCGCGGGACCAGCGGCGCGTTGGGGGTCAGGGTCTGGTCGGGCAGCTCCCAGGGGCGGGCGTCGACGATCGCCGAGGGGACGCCGCGGTGGTACAGCAGCGAGGAGTCGCTGGAGAAGCCCTCCTCGCCGACCAGCTCCTCGGAGTAGAGGCCGCCGTCGGGGCGGCGGAACTGGGTGTGCCGCTTGGGCGGGACCTCGCCCACCTGCCGGTAGAACGCCATCGGGGGTGCCTCCTGGTCTAGGCCGGGACGGGAACAGGGCGGGCGAGGGCCCGGGCGACCGCGGCGGCGACGTCCGCGCCGCGGGTGAGGACGGCGGCGACGTGGGCGTCCGGTCGCAGGACCCACACCTCGCCGGGACGGGCGCCCAGAGCCTCGCGCAGGACCGGGGTCGGGTCCAGGTCGGCCAGGCGGTGGACGGCCACCGGGAGGTCGCCGAGGCCGGCCAGGTCGGGCACGGGCGCGTCGTCGCCGAGCAGGACGGTGACGCCCTCGCGGGCCAGCTGCCGCAGCCGGACGACGTCGGTCCGGCCGGGCACGGTGACCGGGCAGTCGGGCACCAGCACGCCGGGGGCGGGCACCGGGACGTCGCCGCGGGCCGGGCGGCCGGGGAACGGGCGGGCCGGGTCGGGGGTGGTGAGCGGGGAGTCGACGTACCAGAAGGGCTCGGCCAGCCGGCCGGAGTCGACCTGGGCGCGCGCCGCCGGGTCGTCGGCGGCCCGCCCGAGGACGTCGAGCCGGTGGCGGGCGTCGGCCTCGGTGCCCGGCACCAGGAAGCGCATCGTCGCGGTGGTGACGTCGATGTTCTCCTGCGCCGCGGCGTGCCGTTCGTCGTGGTAGCTCTCCAGCAGCTCCTCCGGCGCCCAGCCGCGGCGGACGAAGGCGATCTTCCAGGCGGCGTTCTCCGCGTCCAGCACGCCGGAGTTCAGGCCGCGGGCACCGAACGGGCTGACCAGGTGCGCCGCGTCGCCGGCGACCAGCACCCGCCCGACGCGCATCCGGTCGACCAGCCGGGAGTGGAAGCGGTAGACCGACTTCCAGACGACCTCGTAGGGGCGGTCGCCGATCACCTGGCGGATGCGCCGGTCCAGGGCGCCCCCGGCCTCCTCGGCGGCGAGGTCGAAGTCCGGCGGCACCTGCCAGTCGATGCGGAAGGTCGAGTCCGGGCAGGGGTGGATGAGCACCTGGCGGCCGGGGTTCCACTCCGGGTCGAAGTAGAAGCGCCGCTCGGTCTCCCAGCCGGGCAGGTCGGTGCGGATGTCGCAGATGAGGAAGGAGTCGGCGAACGACTCGCCGGGGAAGGACAGCCCGAGCATCGAGCGGACGGCGTCGCTGCGCGGGCCGGGACAGGCGACGGCGTGCGAGCCGGTCAGCCGCACCTCGCCGTCGGCGGTCGCGCAGGTGACGGTCACGCCACCGGTCCCGTCGGCGGAGCCGTCCTGCTCGAGGCCGGTGACCCGGTGGCCCCAGCGGACGTCGACCAGCGGGGTGGCGGCGATGCGCTCGTCGAGCAGCGCCTCGGTCTCGCACTGCGAGACGTTGACGAACGGCGGGAACGGCGAGCGGCCGCGGTCGGCGAAGGTGAAGGAGAACAGCTCCCGGTCCCGGTGGAAGGTGCGGGCGGTGGTCCAGGTGACGCCGCGGCGGGCGACCTCCGCGCCGACGCCGACGGCGTCCCACACGTCGAGGACGTCGCGCTGCTGGCAGATGGCCTTGGAGCCGACCGGGTCGCGCTCGGCCCGCGCGTCGAGGACGACGACCGGCAGGCCCCAGCGGGCCAGCAGCAGCGCGGCGGTCTGGCCGACCGGGCCGGCGCCCAGGACCAGCACCGGCGTGTCGGGGGAGGTGGTCATCGCGGTGGTCCCGTCGGCTCAGCCCTGCAGCTGGTCCCACACGGCGCGGTCGCGCTCGGCGGTCCAGATGACCGGGCGCTCGATCCCGGAGAACTCGTCCCACAGCCGGGAGACGTCGAAGGGCAGGCAGTGCTCGAAGATCGGCCAGGAGCCGTACCGCGGAGCCAGCGCGGCGTGGGTGGCCTCGAAGGCCTGCTTGAGGGTGCCGCCGGCGCGGTGCACGTCGCCGACGGTGCGCTGCATGGTGAGCAGGAAGTCGCGGGTCTGCTCGATCGCGGCGTCGACCTCGTCGCGGCCGCGCGCGATCTGCCCGCGGCCGCCGACGAGCTGCCGGGCGCCGAGCGCCTTCACCCGGTCGAGGGTGCCGGCGGCCCAGTCGAGGTGGAACGCGTCGCCGGTGTAGAGCGCGGCCTGGGACTCGACCAGGTCACCGGCGAAGACGATCTCCTGCTTCGGCAGCCAGGCGACGATGTCGCCCTCGGTGTGGCCGCGGCCGAGGAACTCCAGCACCAGCTCGCCGCGGTCGCCGCCGAGCTCGACGGTCAGCCGGTCGCGGAAGGTCATGGTGGGCCAGGTCAGGCCGGGGATGGACTCGGGCTCCTCGAACAGCCGCGGCATCCGGCCGTACTCGCTCTCCCAGTCCTGCCGGCCGCGCTCGGCGATGAGGTCCCGGGTCTGCTCGGAGCTGACGATCACCTCGGCGTCGAAGGCGCTGGCGCCCAGCACCCGGACGGCGTGGTAGTGGCTGAGCACCAGGTACCGCACCGGCTTGTCGGTGTGCTCGCGCAGCCGGGCCAGCCAGCGGCGGGCGGCGACCGGGGTGGCCAGCGCCTCGAAGCAGACGAGGAAGTCCTCGCCCTCGATGGCGCCGAGGTTCGGGTCGCCCTCGGCGGTCAGCGCGTACACGCCGTCGGCGAGCACCTCGAGGGTCTGCTCCTTGACGCCGAGGTCGGCGGAGGAGGCGAAGGGCTTGGCGGCCATGGGCTGCTCCCGGTGCTCGCTATCCGAACGGCGCGTTCGTTTACTGGTGGGAGCGTAGGCGTGCGTGGTCCGGGACACAACCCCGTGGGCCGGTCCTCCAGGTCCGCGGTTCCCGGGCCCGCCCGGGACCGGCGGGTCAGCGCAGGGCGGCGGCGACCTGCGCGGCCGCGGCGGCCACGGTGCGACCCAGCCGGTCGGTGTCGGCGCCGTCGTCGACGTAGACCACGGCGATCGCGGCGCGGGCGCCACCGTCGGGACCGAGGACGGGCGCCGCGACGGAGCGCAGGCCGGGGACCACCTCGCCGTGCGAGCTCGCCCAGCCCAGCCGGCGGGCCTCGACGAGCTCGGCGCGGTCGCCGGGGGAGGGCGGCTGGGGCAGGAGCAGGGCCAGCCCCGGGGCGCCGCGGTCCACGGGGTGGCGGGTGCCGGGCCGGTAGGCCACGTGGGCGGCGGTGTCGTGCGGCTCCACGGTCACCACGGTCACCGCCTCGTCGCCGGCTCGGACGACGAGGAACGCCGTCATGCCCAGCTCGGCGGCGAGGGCGTCGAGGCGGGGGAGGGCGGCGGCCTGCAGGTCGGTGCGCACCCCGCGGGCGAGCGCGGCCATCCCGAGGCCCAGGCGGAAGCGGCCGGCGGTGTCGCGCTCGACGAGCTGGTGGTCCTCCAGGGTCCGCAGCAGGCGGTAGGCGATGGAGCGGTGCAGCCCGACGGCGGCGGCGACCTCGGCGACGGGCTGGGGCGCGGTCGCGGTGGCGAGGTGCTCGAGGATGCGCAGGCCCCGGTCGAGCGTCTGGGACTGGGGCGCGCTCGCGCCGTCGTCGGCCGCCATCCCCGGTGCCTCCTCCGTCGGGTCCGACCAGCGTACGGCCGCCGCCCCGGCCGGCCGGGGGCGCGGCCGGGGCGGTCCCCCGGGCGGGTCAGCCCCGGTCGGGACGGGGCCGGTAGGGCAGGCCGGGGTTGAAGACCTCGAGGGTGTAGGCGTCGAGGCGGCGCAGCCACGCGCGGGTGCGGGTGGCGAGCGGGGCGGGCCGGCGGGCGGTGGTGGCGGTGCTGTCCATGGCGTCTCCAGGAGGATCTCGATCGGGGACGTCGTCGTCCGGACGGGTCCCACGGTCCCCTCCCGCTGTTGCAGGGCGGTGTCACCACGCCCAACGGCGGGTGAACCGGGGCCGTGTCGTCGGCCACGTCCCGGGGGCGGGCGCAACTCCGGTGACAGGCCCGCGCTGCGGTGCTCCAATGGGCCGCGCACGGGGGAGTGCACCGAGTCTCGGAGGTCCTCCGGTGGACCCTGTCACCACGGCCGTGCGCCCGACCGCGGACCGTCGTCGCGAACTGCTGCCGGTCATGCGCGGGCTGCTGCTGGTGTTCAGCGTGCTGACCGCGCTCGGGTTCACCGCGCTGTTCGTCCTGTCGACGCGCACCGACGAGTCCTTCGCCTGGACGATCCAGCCGCCGGTGACCGCCGCGTTCCTCGGCGCGGGCTACGCGGCCGGCTTCACCCTCGTCGTGCTGTCGCTGCGCGACCCGGTGTGGGCGCACAGCCGGGTGCCGGTGCTCACCATCCTGGTGTTCACCCTGCTCACGCTGGTCGCCACGCTGGTGCACGCCGACCGCTTCCACTTCGCCGCGGAGTTCGCCGACTCGCCGGCCCTGGCGCGCGGCGCGGCGTGGTTCTGGACCGCCGTGTACGTGCTCATCCCGCTCGGGATCCTCGTCGCCCTCGTCTTCCAGGAGCGGGCGCCCGGCACCGACCCGCCGCGGCGGTTCCCCGTGCCGGCCGTGCTGCGGGCGGCCCTCGCCGTCGAGTCGGTCGTGCTGTTCGCCGTGGGCGCCGCGATCTCCGTCGCGCCGTCGAGTGCCGAGACGCTGTGGCCCTGGACGCTCACCCCGCTGACCGGCCGGGTGGTCGGCGCCTGGCTGGTCGCGTTCGGCCTCGCCACCGCCCTGGCCGCGCTGGCCGGGGACCTGGAGCGGATGCGCACCGCGGCGATCGCCTACGCCGTGTTCGGCGCGCTGGAGCTGCTGGTGGTGCTGCTGCACCGCGAGCACGTGGCGTGGGACCGGCCGGTGGCCTGGTGCTACGTCGCCGCCGCCGTCGCGATCCTGTTGACCGGGGCGGCCGGCTGGCGGCTGGCCCCGGTGCCCGGGCGCGCGGCGCACGCCCGCCACCGGCCCTGAGCCGGGGACGTCCCGCTCAGCGGGGATCCGGCACGGCGGGGGAGGACCGCAGCGCCACGGGGCGGCCGGACCGCTCGGCCTCCTCCAGGGTGCCGGTCAGCAGCTCCCGGCCCGGCGGCGACAGCGCGGTGACCGAGCGGGCGTCGACGACGTCGACCCGCACCGGCTCGCGGCCGTAGCAGCGCCAGAACGCCTCCACCGCGGCCGCGTCGACCTCCCCGGCGAGGACCAGCACCCGCCCGGCGGAGGTGTTGAGCAGGCGCACCACGCCCCGGCGCGTGACGGCGGAGACGGGCACGCCGCCAGTGTGCGCGCCCAGGGTCCCCGGCGCTGTCGCACCCGTCGGCGAGACTGCGCGGGTGGACCGGGTGCTGCTGCGCCGCGACGGCGCGGCGGTGACGGCCACCGCGTGCGGCGACGACGGCCCCCCCGGCGCGGTCACCCGGCTCGCGCCCGACGAGCTGCCCGGCTGGGTCGCCGCCCGCGAACGGGCGGCCCCGGTGCGCTGGGTGTGGGACGACACCACCCGCTGGTACCCGGCGCTGCTCGACGCCGGTGTGCGGGTGCAGCGCTGCACCGACCTGCGGCTGGCCGCCGCGGTGCTGCGCCGCTCCCCGCTGGCCGGTCCCGGGCCGGCGGCGGACCCGGGCTGGGCGGCGCTGCAGCCGGTGACCGCCGACGACCCGGCGCTGTTCGACCTGGCCGACCCCGCCGACGAGCTCGACCCCGTCGCCGAGCACCGCCGGCAGCAGGCCGTCGTCGCCGCGTCGGCCCACCCCGGCCGGCTCGGGCTGCTGCTCGCCGCGGAGTCCTCCGGGGCGCTCGCCGCCGCGGAGATGACCTGGGCCGGGCTGCCCTGGCGGGCCGACGAGCACGGCCGCCTGCTGACCGCGCTGCTCGGCGACCGGCCGCCGGCCGGGCTGCGCCCCCCGGTGCTCGAGCGGCTGGCCGGCGAGGTGCGCACCGCGCTGCGCGCCCCCGACCTCAACCCCGACTCGCCGGCCGCGCTGCTGCGCGCGCTGCAGACCGCCGGGCTGCCGGTCGAGGACACCCGCTCGTGGACGCTGGAGCGCCTCGAGCACCCGGTCGTGGCGCCGCTGCTGGAGTACAAGCGGCTGGCCCGGCTGCTGGCGGCCAACGGGTGGGCGTGGCTGGACACCTGGGTGCGCGACGGCCGGTTCCGCCCGGTGTTCCTCCCGGGCGGCGTGGTCACCGGCCGCTGGGCCTCCTCCGGCGGCGGCGCGCTGTCGGTGCCGGTGCAGGTGCGCCCGGCGGCGGTCGCCGACGAGGGGTGGCGGCTGGTCGTCGCCGACGTCGCCCAGCTCGAGCCCCGGGTGCTCGCCGGCATGAGCCGCGACGGCGCGCTCGCCGAGGCCGCGCGGGCCGCCGACCTCTACTCCGGCATGGTGGCCGCCGGGGTGGTGGCCACCCGGGCCGAGGCGAAGGTCGGCGTGCTCGGCGCCCTCTACGGCGGCACCCGCGGCGAGAGCGGGCGGGTGATGCCGCGCCTGGCCCGCCGCTACCCGCGCGCGATCGGCCTGGTCGAGGACGCCGCCCGGGCCGGCGAGCGCGGCGCGGTGGTGTCCACCCTGCTCGGCCGCGGCTCGCCGGTGCCCGGTGGCGCGTGGGCGCAGCGGGACGCCGACCTCGGCGAGGCCCCCGAGCCCGGCGGCCGCGACACCGACCGCGCCCGCCGCTCCTGGGGCCGGTTCACCCGCAACTTCGTCGTCCAGGGCACCGGCGCGGAGTGGGCCCTGTGCTGGCTGGCCGACCTGCGCAACCGGCTGTGGCGTCTCGGCGAGGGTCGGCTCGACCGGCGCCCGCACCTGGCCTTCTTCCTGCACGACGAGGTCGTCGTCCACACGCCGGTCTCCCTGGCCGACGAGGTCGCCGAGCAGGTGCGGCAGGCGGCCGCCTCGGCCGGGCGGCTGCTGTTCGGCGAGTTCCCGGTGGACTTCCCGCTCGACGTCGCCGTCGTGCGGTCCTGGGCCGACGCCGGATGACCTCCCTGTGGGCGGGCCGCGGGTCTACCGTCGTCGCGTGCTCCGCCGAGCCGCCGCCCTGGCGGCCGCGGTCGCGGTCCTCGGGGCGTGCACCTCGTCCACCGCGACCTCCGGGGAGGAGGCCGCGGCGACGGTGTCGTCCGGCCTGGAGGAGCAGATCGCCCGCAGCGAGGCGCTCGTCGACGAGGTGCTGACCGACGACGAGCCCGGGTGCTCCCTGGCGGTCGGGGTCGACGGCGAGGTCGTCTGGGCTGCGGCCCGGGGCGTCGCCGACGTGCGCACCGGCCGCCCGCTGACCCCGGAGACCACCTTCGACGTCGCCTCGGTGAGCAAGCAGTTCACCGCCACGGCCGTGCTCCTGCTGGAGCAGGACGGCGTCCTGACCCTCGGCGACCCGGTGTCCCGGTGGCTGCCGGGCCTGCCCGCCTGGGGGCAGGAGGTGACGCTCGACCAGCTCGTCCACCACACCAGCGGCATCCCGGACTACGTCGCCGACCTCGAGGCCGCCGGGTTCGCGATCACCGACGTGACCACGCAGGAGCAGGCGGTGCAGGCGATCGCCGCCCATCCGGAGCTGCCGGAGGCGGAGGGCTTCGCCTACTCGAACTCGAACTACGTGCTGCTGGCCGAGGTGGTCCGCGCGGCGTCCGGGCAGCCCCTCCCGGAGTTCCTCGCCGAGCGCGTGTTCGGGCCACTCGGCCTCGTCATGGCGGTCGACCCCACGGTCGCCGATCCCGACTCGCCCGACGACTCCTCGGCGCGCGGCCACGTCAAGGACACCGCCACCGGGCCGTGGCGGGTCGCCGGTTCGCGGTGGCAGCAGGTGGGCGACGGCACCGTGCGGGCGACGCCGTCGGAGCTGGTGCGCTGGGCCGACGAGTACCGCACCGGCCGGCTGGGCGGTGAGGAGCTGCTGGCCGCCCGGCTCGCCGACCCGGCGCCGGTCAGCGGCACCGGCGACTACGGCGCGGGCATCGGGCTCGCCCGAGGCGGCGCGCTCGAGCACGCGGGCGACTGGGCCGGCTCCCTCAGCATCATGCGGGTCTCGGCCGACCGGCACACGGCGGCGGCGGTCAGCTGCAACGGCGACGAGCCGGGCGTGACTGACTTCGCGCGCATCTGGCGGGTCCTGCCCGGCGTGTGGGCGGTCTGAGCCCGCATCGCGCAGGGGGATGTGGACGGCGCTGATCCGGTGGATGCTGTGACGCGAGTCACAGCGGATGCGCGGACGGGGGGCGGTGCGATGAGCGTGCTGCGCCGGGCCGTCCCCGCCCGGCGCGCCCTGTCGGCCACCGCCCGCGTCGCGGTCGCGGGCGTGCAGGTGGCGGCCACGCCCGCCCTCCTCACCGCCGGGCTGCTGGCCGGCACGTCGCGGGCCGCGGTGCGGACGGCGTCGGGGCTGACCTCGCGGGTGGCCGGGCGGCCGGTCGACCTCGCGCAGGCGGCCGTGTCCGGCGCCCGCTCGGTCGGCACGCTCGTGACCGGCGCCGATCCGCTGCCCACCGGGCGGGTCCGCGACCTCGCCGGGGTCGTCACGGGGGTGTTCGAGCCGGTGCACCGCCGCCGGACGCCGCGCGTGTGGGCCGACCGGGGGCTGGTGCAGGTCGAGGTCCCCGCGCCGTCCCCGGACGCCCCGCCCGAGGCCCGGCACGCACTGCGCCGGCAGCTCGAGCGCCTCGAGGGCGTGCAGTGGGCGACGGTCAACGACGTCCTGGGCCGGGTCCTGGTCGGCGTCGACCAGCGGCGGGTCGACGTGGAGGACGTCGTCGAGAGCGTGCGGTCGGTGCAGGCCGCCGGGCGCCGGCGCGGCGTCCTGCCCGAGCCGGCCGACCACCCCGCCGACCTCGAGCCGCTGCTGGCCGCGGCGGCCGCGGCGGCGGTCGACGCGCTCGGCGTCGCCGCCGCGCTCACCGGCCGGGCGCTGCCGGTCCCCGCGCTCAGCCGGCACGCCACGCTGGCGGTCACGCTGCTCGACAGCCAGGACTGGTTCACCGAGCTGCTCGTGCGGCGGATCGGCCGGTTCGGCGCCCGGCTGGCCCTCGAGGGGCTCTCGGCGGTGCTGCACTCGGCCACCCAGAGCCCCACGGTCCCCGCGATCAACGCGGCCGCCTCCGCCCTGCAGGTGCTGGAGGTGCGGGCCCGGCGCCAGGTGTGGCGGCGGCGCGAGCAGGAGCTGTGCCGCCCCGAGCCGGACGCCGCCGACCCCGACTCCGCCGACCCCGACCCCGACCCCGGCCCCGACCCCGACCCCGACCCCGCCGACGCCGGGCGGCGGCCGGTCCCCCTGGCGGCGGGTGCCGTCGGCCGCTACCAGTCCCGGCTGGGGCCGACGACGACCGCGCTCGCGCTGACCGTCCTGGCCCTCACCGGCCGGCCCGGCCGCTCCGCCGACCTGGTCAAGGCGCTCTCGCCGAAGGCCGCGCTGCAGGGCTCCGAGTCCTTCGCCGCGACGCTGGACCTGCTGCTGTGCCGCTCCGGCGTGCTGCCGCTCGACGGCGCCGCCTACCGCCGCCTCGACCGCGTCGACTGCGTCGTCGTCGACGGCGGCACGCTGTGCACCGGCCCGCCGGTCGTGCTGGAGGCGACCGCCGAGGCGGACGGGTGGGACGACGCCGCCGTCTGGACCGCCGCGTCCCGGCTGCTCGCCACCGACGCGGCCGCGGACGGCGGCGGGCGCGGCACCCGGCTGAGCGACCCGCGCGAGGCCCCGGACGCGCCGGGCGCGGTGCTGCGGACCGTGTACGACGGGCGCCGCCGGGTCGGCACCGTCCTGGTCGCCCCCGAGCTCGACCCGCACGCCGAGGCACTGCTGACCACCGCGGCCGCGACCGGCTCCCGCCTGGTGCTCACCCCCCACGCCGGTGCGCGGGAGGTCACCGGGCTCGCCGACGAGGTGGCGCCGGGGGACGAGTCGCTGCACGCCGTGGTGCGCCGCCTGCAGGCCGACGGCCGCGGCGTGCTGCTCGTCGCCGACGCCGGCACCGCCGCGCTGCTGGCCGCCGACGTCGCGGTGGCCCCCGTCCGGCCGGACCGGTCACCGGCCTGGGGCGCGGACCTGGTGACCGGGTCCGGTCTGGCCGACGCCTGCCGGGTGGTCCGGGCGGTGACCGACGCGCGGGCGGTGGCCCGCCGCTCGGTGCAGAGCGCGGTGACCGGCAACGTCCTGGGCGGCCTGCTGGCCGCCGTCGGGTCGGCCGGCCGCGGGCAGCGCCGGGCGACGACGCCGGGCAAGACGGCGACCGTGTGGGCGATGGCCGACGGCACCGTGACCGCCATCCGGGCCGCGCGCCGTCCACCGCCCGCGCCGTCGGTGCACACCCCGTGGCACGCCCTCGACCCCGACGACGTCCTGCGCCGGCTGGCGGAGCTGCCCCGGGCCGACGACGCGCCGCCCGGGCCGCTGGCGCGGGCGTGGCGGCGGGGGACCGGCGTGGCGGCCGTGCGCGTGCCGGTCCGGTTCGGGCGCACGGTCGCCGCGGAGCTCGCCGACCCGCTCACCCCCGTCCTCGGTGCCGGCGCCGGGGCCACCGCGGTCCTCGGCGACACCGTCGACGCGTTCCTGGTCGGCGGGGTCACCGTCGGCAACGCCCTGCTCGGGGCGGTCCAGCGGATGCGCGCCGAGACCGCCCTGGAGTCGCTGCTGCTGGAGCAGGACGCCTGCGTGCGCCGGGAGACCGACGGCGGGCCGGAGGAGGTCCCGGCGGGCGCGCTGCGGGTCGGCGACGTGGTCCTCGTGGCCTCCGGCGACGTCGTGACCGCCGACGCCCGCCTGCTCGAGAGCGAGGACCTCGAGGTCGACGAGTCCAGCCTGACCGGCGAGTCGCTGGCGGTGGCCAAGTCCGTCGCCGCGACGCCGGGCGCCGAGGTCCCCGACCGCCGCTGCGTGCTCTTCGACGGGACGACGGTGGTCGCCGGCAGCGGGCGCGCCGTCGTCGTCGCCGTCGGGTCGGCCACCCAGGCCGGGCGGGCCGCGCGGGCGGCCGGGGGCACGGCTCCGGCCGCGGGCGTCCAGGCCCGCCTCGCCGAGCTCACCCGGTCGGTGCTGCCGCTGACCCTGGCCGGCGGCGCCGCGGTCACCGCGCTGGGCGTGCTCTGGCGCCGGCCGTTGCGCGAGGCGGTCGGCGCGGGGGTCGCCGTCGCGGTCGCCGCCGTCCCCGAGGGCCTCCCGCTGGTCGCCACGGTGGCGCAGCAGGCCGCCGCCCGCCGGCTGTCGCGGCGCGGGGCCGTGGTGCGCAGCGCCCGCGTGCTCGAGGCGCTCGGGCGGGTGGACACCGTCTGCTTCGACAAGACCGGGACCCTCACGGAGAACCGGCTGCAGGTGGTGCGGCTGGTGCCGTTGGCCGGCGGTGGGGACGACGAGGAGGACCTGCTCCGCCTCGCCGCGGCCGGGGTGGGCACCGGCGACGCCGAGGCCCACGAGACCGACCGCGCCGTCGTGGCCGCCGCCGACGACCGCGGCGTGGCGTCCGACGGGGAGCCGGAGGCCTCGGTGCCCTTCGCCACCGGGCGCGGCTTCTCCGCCGCACTGCGCTCGGGCCGGCTGGTGGTCAAGGGCGCGCCGGAGGTCGTGCTCGGGCTGTGCACCGACGCGGGCGGTGCCGCGGACCGGGTGCGGGAGCTGGCCGGCGAGGGGCTGCGGGTGCTCGCCGTCGCCGACCGGGAGCTGGACGGGCAACCGGAGGACCTCGAGGCCGCGGCGACCGGGCTCACCCTGCGCGGCCTGGTGGGCCTGGCCGACACGGTGCGCGGCTCGTCGGCCGCGGCGGTCGAGCAGCTGGGTGCCGCGGGCATCCGGGTGCTGGTGGCCACCGGCGACCACCCCGAGACCGCGGCGGCGATCGCGGCGCAGGCCGGCGTGCCCGGCGCCGACCGGGTGGTCACCGGCGCGCGGCTGGCGCGGGCGTCGGAGGCGGAGCGGGCCCGCCTGGTGCAGGAGTCGGCGGTGTTCGCCCGGCTCACCCCCGAGCACAAGGTGCTGCTCGTCGGCGCGCTGCGCCGCGCCGGGGCCACGCTGGCGATGACCGGCGACGGGGTCAACGACGCCGCCGCGATCCGCCTGGCCGACGTCGGGGTCGGCGTGGCCGGCGCGGAGTCGCCCGCCGCCCGCAGCGCCGCCGACCTGGTGATCACCGACCTCGACCTGACCCGCCTGGTCGACGCGGTCGCCGAGGGGCGGGCGCTGTGGTCGCGGGTGCGCGACGCCGTCGCCGTCCTCGTCGGGGGCAACGCCGGCGAGGTCAGCTTCACCGTCCTGGGCACCGCGCTGGGCGGGCGCGCGCCGGTCGGCACCCGCCAGCTGCTGCTGGTCAACCTGCTCACCGACATGTTCCCGGCGCTGGCCGTCGCCGTCGCCCGCCCGCGGGCGGCCGCCGCGGGCGAGGACGACGGGCCGCTGGCCGGCCACCCGCTGGCGCCGGTGCTGCGCGCCGGCCCCCACCGCGGGTTCGACCGGGCGGTGCGGCGCCAGGTCGCCGTCCGCGGCGCGGCCACCGCCGCCGGCGCGACGGGCGCGTGGGCCACCGCGTGGCTCTCGCTGTCGCGCCGCCGGGCGAGCACCGCGGGGCTGGCCGCGCTCATCGCCACCCAGCTCGGCCAGACCGCCTGGGCCGGCCGCCGCAGCCCGCTGGTGCTCGCCACCGCGGCCGGCTCGCTGGCCGTGCTGGCCCTGGTGGTGCAGACGCCGGGGATCAGCCGCTTCTTCGGCTGCACGCCGCTGGACCCGCTGTCCTGGCTGGTCGTCCTCGCCTGGGCCGCCGCCGGCACCGCCGGTGCGGAGGTCGTCCCGGCGCTGCTGCGGCGCCGGCGCGCGGTCGGGAGCCGTCCGGCCACACCTCCCGTGCCGGCCGCCTGATCGCCCGCCCCACCGGCGACCCGTGCGCGGGTCCGCGGCACCGGTGCGCGCGGACCGCCGCCCTCCGGAGGGGTTGAGGACCGTGACCAGCGGGAACCGGAGGGAGGTGCCCCGGAGGACGGGTCCGGGCGCACCGCAGACGCCCCGCTGGGGCGGGCATCCGGGGGACGGCCCTCGCGGGCACAGCACGGGACGGAGCCAGGGACGTGACCTCGCTGGGGACCGGCCGGCAGACGCTGGGGGACCGCTACGAGCTGCAGGAGCTCATCGCCACCGGCGGCATGGGCCAGGTGTGGCGGGGGCGCGACCAGCTGCTGCAGCGGCCGGTCGCGGTCAAGGTGCTGCGCAGCGAGTACGCCGACGACCCCGTCTTCCTCGAGCGGTTCCGCTGCGAGGCGCGGCACGCGGCCGCGCTGAGCCACCCCAACATCGCCGCGGTCCTCGACTACGGCGAGTCCGACGACGCCGGCACCGGCGAGCACCTGGCCTACCTGGTGATGGAGCTCGTCGACGGCGCGCCGCTGTCCGAGCTGCTGGCCGTCGACGGGCCGCTGGAGCCCGACGCCGCGCTGTCGGTGCTCCGGCAGACCGCGGCGGCGCTGTCCGAGGCGCACCGCGCGGGCCTGGTGCACCGCGACGTCAAGCCGGCCAACATCCTCGTGCGGCCCGACGGGCGGGTGAAGCTCACCGACTTCGGCATCGCGTGGTCGGCGCAGAGCGTGCCGCTGACCGGCACCGGCCAGGTGATCGGCACGGCCCGCTACATGTCGCCGGAGCAGGCGGCCGGCGAGCGGGTCAGCCCCGCCAGCGACGTCTACGCCCTCGGCCTGGTCGGCTACGAGTCGCTGACCGGGCACGCGGCGTTCGACGGCACCAACCCCGTGACGGTGGCGCTCAAGCAGGTCCGCGAGGACCCGCAGCCCCTGCCCGACGACGTGCCGCCGCGCGTCCGCTCGCTCATCGGCGCCGCGCTGGTCAAGGACCCCGGCGAGCGGCTCCCCGACGCCGGTGCGTTCCTCACCGCCGTCGAGGAGACGATCGAGCAGGCCGCCCGGCCGGCGCCGCCCGCCCCGCCGGCGACCCGCGCCGTCGCGGCCGATCCCGTGGAGACGGCGGAGGTGCCGGCAGCTCCCGCGCCGGGCGGCGTGGCGGCCCGCCGGCGCACGCGCCTGCTCGTCCTGACCCCGGTGCTGGCGCTGCTGCTGGTGGGCCTGCTCGCGGTCCTCCTGTGGCCGGGCGGCTCGGGCGGCGACCCGGCCCCGGCGCAGGCCGCGGAGACCAGCGCCGGCGCGGGGGGCAGCGCGGCGGCGGCCACCGCGACCGTCCTGACGGCGAGCGACCACGTCGGCCGCCCCGCCGACGAGGTCGCCGCGGACCTCTCCGCGCTCGGGCTCACCGTCGAGCAGCGGACCGAGGAGACGACGGCCGTCGAACCCGGCACGGTCGCCGACCTGGACCCGGTGGGTGTCCCGCTGCAGCGCGGCGACGTCGTGACGCTCGTCGTCGCCACCGCACCCTCGGCGCCGGCCCCGGCGCCCGGTGGCGGCGCGCCGGCCGGGAGCGCGGGCGGGACGGCACCCGAGAGCGCGCTGTCCGGGCCGGCCCCCGCACCGGCGGCCACCGCACCCGCGGAGCCCGCGCCCGCAGAGCCCGCGCCGACGGACACGGCGCCGACCGACAGCGCACCGACGGACACCGCACCGACCGACGCCGCGCCCACGGACGCCGCGCCGACGGACACGGCGCCGACCGGCACGACACCGACCGACACCACGCCGACCGACACCACGCCGACGGACACGGCTCCGACCGGCTCCACGCCGACCGACACCGCGCCCACGGGCACCCCGCCCACCGACCCGACGACCACGGACCCGGAGCCGTCGGACCCGGAGCCGTCGGACCCTGCGCCGACGGACGCGGCCACGTCGGAGCCGTCGGCACCCGCGTCGTCCCCGCCGTCGTCCGCGGGGTCGGCGACGTCGTCGGCACCGGCCGGCGCCCCTCCGGCCCCCGACACCGGCGCGGCCGGCTGAGCGGCGGCGGTTAGGGTCCTCCGCCATGCCGACCAGCTCACCCGGGGACGCGACGGCGGGGACGATCGAGGCGCTGGGCCTGCCCACCCGGGCGGTCACCGCGCTGACCCGCGCCGGCATCACCGACGTCGCCGCGCTCGCCGCCCTCACCCGCCGCGAGCTCGCCGCCGTCCCCGGCCTCGGCGCGGGACTGGTCACCGCGATCCGCCGGGTCGTGCCCGAGCCGCCCACCACCCTGCCCCGCGCCGCGACGCCTGCGCGCGACGACCGGCTCGCGCCGCCGGCCGACGACGACGGCGGCCCCGACTCCCCGGCCATCCCCTCCTTCGCCTCGCTGCGCGACCCGCGCCGCCGCACCGCGCTGGACCTGCTGGTGCCCGAGTCCGGCACCCCCGACGCCGAGGCCTGGAGCGAGCCCGCGCCCGACCCCGGGCCGCCGGCCGGGCGTCCCCCGGCACCGCCGGGGGCCGCCGGCCGCGGTCCAGCCGCCGCGCCCCGCCCGGCCGAGTACGCCGACCTGCTGCGGCTGGGCGCGCGGCTGGCACGCGTCGCGGTCACCGTGCCCGGCCGGGTCGCGCTGTGGTCGGTCCGCACCCAGGTCGACTGGCTGCGCCGGCTGCTCGGCAGCTGAGCCGGGCCGGGCGCGGCGCCGGCGACACGCCGGGCGGGGACGCGACGCTCGTCACGCTCGCCCGGGCCGAGATTGTCACGGAGCGGTAACGGCCACTACCGTGGCCGCCGTCCGACCGGTCGTCGCGTCCCCGTCCGGGGAGTCCGGACGGATGCCGCCGAGTCGCCCTCCGGGGCGAGCCGGGGACCCACCGCACCACTGGGGTGAATCCCGCACGCCGGACGCCGTCCGGCCGCGGGTAGGGCTGCTTCCCGCCCGAACCCGTCAGCTGACCCGGTAGGCGGCCATCGGGAGAAACGGAGAGCCGCCGGATGGCGCGCTTCTGCAGCACGACCGCACCACCCCGCCGGCTCCGCCGCACCCGGGTGCGCTCCCGCATCTGACCGCGCCCGGCCGTCCCCGACGCCGCACCGCGCCCGTCCGGGCCTCCCGGACGGCGTACGCCGGTGCGCCCGCGTCGCGCGCGACGGCCGTGCCGCCTCCTGCCCGCACCCCACCACGGCGCCGCCCCGGCCGCGCCGTGCCTCCCCCTGGAGCACCCCCACCGCATGGACGCCCGCACCACCGGCACGGACGCCGCCACCGCCGAGATCCGCCGTTCGCCCGACACCCCCGACGGCCCCGCGCGCCGCCGCCCGCCCGTCCGCCGGCCCGCCCTGCTGCTGGGCGTGGCGGCCGCCGGCGCACTGCTGGCCAACGTGCTCGTCGCCCCCGACCCGGCCGCCGAGGCGCAGGCCGGGACGTCGGAGACGGTGACCGTCGCCCAGGCGCTGGGCCTGCCCGCGCGCACCGGCCCGGCCGCCGAGGCACCGCCGGTGCAGCCGGAGGACCTGCAGCCGCTGGAGGCCCTCGCGGCCAGCCGCGGCAGCCGCGAGGCCGCCGAGACCGCCGCCGCGCAGGCGCAGGCCGGCGCCGACCAGGCCGTGCTCGACGCCCAGGCCGCCGAGGCCGCGGCGCGGGCCGCCGCGGAGGCGCAGGCGGCGGCGGAGGCCCAGGCGGCCGCCGAGGCGCAGGCCGCCGCCGAGGCGGCGCAGGCGCAGGCCGCCGCGGAGGCCGAGCAGGCCGCCTCGGCCGACCAGGGGTCCGCCGAGGCCGCCCCGGCGGCGGCGTCCTCCTCGTCGTCCTCGGCCACCGGCACCACGGCGTCGCGGGTCGCCCGGATCACCAACACCTCCGGCCCCGTGCGCGCGGTGGTGCAGGCCGCCGCCGACGCCGTGGTCAGCAACGTCCCCGGCGCCGCCTCGATCACCCTCGGCGGCACCCGCGCCAGCGCGACCGACCCCGGTGGGCACCCCTCGGGCCTGGCGCTGGACTACATGGTCATGAGCGACACGGCCCTCGGTGACGCGATCGTGCAGTACCACATCGCGCACTGGGACGAGCTCGGCGTCGACTACCTGATCTACGAGCAGAAGATGCTCTCCTCGCCCGGCGGCTCGTGGTCGCAGATGGAGGACCGGGGCAGCGCCACGGCCAACCACTACGACCACGTGCACGTCAACTACACCGGCTGAGGGATCCCGCCCAGCCACCGCACCGGGTCCTCGAGCACCGCGTCGAGGGCGCGCAGCGCCGCGCCGGTCGCCCCCGCGGCCGGCGTGGTGCCGCCCGCCGCCACCTCCGGCCGGCGCCACCGGGCCGAGAGCACCCGCCGGGCCAGGTGCTCCTCCAGCCGCGGGCGCAGCAGGCCGGTGAGCTCGGCGAGGTGCCCGCCCAGGACGACCGTGGGGATGTCGAGCACGTTGACCACCCCGGCCAGCGCGACGCCGAGCGCCCACGCCGCACTGTCCAGGGCGCGGCGGGCACCGGGGTCGCCGGCCTCGGCCCGGGACCGCAGCTCGGCGGGGCCGGCGTCGGCGGGCACCCCGGCGGCGGCCAGCAGCGCCAGCCGGCCGGCGTAGCGCTCCAGGCACCCCGTCGACCCGCACGGGCAGTCCGGCCCGGCCGGGTCGACGCAGACGTGGCCGATCTCGCCGGCCCAGCCGGAGCTGCCGGTCATCACGCGGCCGGCCAGCACCGCGGCGCCGCCGATGCCGATCTGCCCCGACAGGTAGACGAAGTCGCGGTGCGCCCCCGGGCGGCCCGGCGCGTCCTCCGCCACGCTGCGCGCGGCCAGGTCGGCCTCGTTGCCCAGCACCGGCACCGGCGCGCCGGGGAGGAGGTCGGCGAGCACCTCGGCGGGGCGCACCCGCGACCAGCCCAGGTTGGGCGCGCGCAGCAGCAGGCCCCGCCCGGCGTCGACCAGGCCCGGCAGCGCCAGTCCCGTCCCCACCACCCGGACGCCGTCGGGCAGCGCGGCGAGGACCTCGGCGCCCAGCCGGCCGAGCAGGGCCAGCGTGGTCCCCGGGTCGCTGCCGCGCAGGTCCTCCTCGTGCAGCCGCTCGGCCACCGTCCGCCCGCGCAGGTCCAGCACCCGCACGGCGACCAGCCCGGCGTCGACCTGCATGCCCAGCCCCGCCGGCCGGGAGCCCGGAGCGAGCGGGGTGGCCGGGCGGCCGCGGCGCGCGGCGGGCCCGCGCTCCACCTCGTCGAGCAGGCCGCCGGCGACCAGGTCGTCGACCAGGCGGGACGCCGTGCCGCGAGCGGTGCCCAGCGCCGCCGCGACGCCGGCCCGGGACAGCTCGCCGGGGTCGGCGCACACCGCGCGCAGCACCAGCGCCAGGTTGGTCGCCCGCAGCGTCGACTGCCGGGCGCCGGTCGTCGCGCGGCCGTCGTCCACGGGTTGAGGTTATCGGCCCGGATCGTTTATGTTCTACCGCAGCACAAAAGCGGTGGCCCGCGTCACCCGGACGAGCGCCCCGGTGCCCGGCGGAAGGATCCCCATGCCCCTGCAGCCCACCCGTGAGGACAGGTTCAGCTTCGGTCTGTGGACCGTCGGCTGGCCGGCGCGCGACCCCTTCGGCGACGCGACCCGCCCCGCGATCGACCCGGTCGAGTCCGTCGAGAAGCTCGCCGAGCTCGGCGCCTACGGCGTCACCTTCCACGACGACGACCTGATCCCCTTCGGCAGCGACGACAGCCAGCGCACCAAGACCATCGAGCGGTTCAAGCAGACGCTGGCCGACACCGGCCTGGTCGTCCCGATGGTCACCACCAACCTGTTCACCCACCCGGTGTTCAAGGAGGGCGCGCTCACCGCCAACGACCGCGGCGTCCGCCGGTACGCGCTGCGCAAGGTCATGCGCAACATGGACCTCGCCGCCGAGCTCGGCGCCTCCACCTACGTGCTGTGGGGCGGCCGCGAGGGCACCGAGGTCGACGGCGCCAAGGACCTCAAGGCCGCGCTCGACCGCTACCGCGAGGGCATCGACACCCTGGCCCAGTACTCCGAGGACCGCGGCTACGGCCTGCGCTTCGCGCTGGAGCCCAAGCCCAACGAGCCGCGCGGCGACATCTTCCTGCCGACCATCGGCCACGCCATCGCCTTCATCCACAGCCTCGAGCACGCCGACCTGGTGGGTGTGAACCCCGAGGTCGGGCACGAGCAGATGGCCGGGCTCAACTACACGCACGGCATCGCCCAGGCGCTGTGGCAGGACAAGCTCTTCCACATCGACCTCAACGGTCAGAAGGGCCCGCGCTACGACCAGGACTTCGTCTTCGGCCACGGCGACCTGCTGAGCGCCTTCGCCACCGTCGACCTCCTGGAGAACGGCTTCCCGTCCGGCGGTCCGCGCTACGAGGGTCCGCGCCACTTCGACTACAAGCCGCTGCGCACCGAGGACCTGCGGGGCGTGTGGGAGTCGGCCGAGGCGAACATGCGCAGCTACCTGCTGCTCAAGGAGCGCGCGCAGGCCTTCCGCGCCGACCCGGAGGTGCAGGAGGCCCTCGCCGACGCCGCCGTGCCGGAGCTGGCGCAGCCGACCCTCGGCGAGGGCGAGTCGTTCGACCAGCTGCTCGCCGACCGCTCGGCGTTCGAGGACTTCGACGCCGACGCCGCCGGTGCCCGCCGGGGTGGCCAGGTGCGCCTGTCCCAGCTCGCCGTCGAGCACCTGCTCGGCGCCCGCTGATGTCGCTGGTCGCGGGGGTCGACACCTCGACCCAGGCCTGCAAGGTCGTCGTCCGGGACGCGGCGTCCGGTGCCCTCGTGCGCGAGGGCCGGGCGCCGCACCCGGAGGGCACCGAGGTGCCCCCCGCGGCCTGGGCGGCCGCCCTGGAGCAGGCGGTGGCGCAGGCCGGCGGGCTCGACGACGTCGCCGCCGTCGCCGTCGGCGGGCAGCAGCACGGCATGGTCTGCCTCGACGAGGACGGCCGGGTCGTGCGCGACGCCCTGCTCTGGAACGACACCCGCTCCGCCGCCGCCGCCGCCGACCTCACCCGCGAGCTCGGCGGCCCGCAGGCCTGGGCCGACGCCGTCGGGCTGGTGCCGGTGGCGTCGTTCACCGTCACCAAGCTGCGCTGGCTGGCCGAGCACGAGCCGGAGCACGCCGCGCGCACCGCCGCGGTCTGCCTGCCGCACGACTGGCTGACCTGGGTGCTGGCCGGGACGCCGGGCCTCGACGCCCTCGTCACCGACCGCGGCGACGCCAGCGGCACCGGGTACTGGTCGGCGGCCACCGGCGAGTACCGCCCCGACCTGCTCGAGCGCGCGTTCGGGCGCAGCCCGGCCGTCCCGCGGGTCCTCGGCCCGGCCGAGCCGGCCGGCCGGTCCGCCACCGGCGCCGTCCTCGGCCCGGGCACGGGGGACAACGCCGCCGCGGCGCTCGGCCTGGCCGCCGAGCCCGGCGACGTCGTCTGCTCGGTGGGCACGTCCGGCGTCGTGTCGATCGTGTCCGACACCCCCGCCGCCGACGCCAGCGGCGCGGTCGCCGGGTTCGCCGACGCCACCGGCCGCTTCCTCCCGCTGGTCGCCACGCTCAACGCCGCGCGGGTCCTCGACGCCACCGCCCGGCTGCTCGGCGTCGACCACGAGGAGCTGTCCCGGCTGGCGCTGTCGGCGCCGCCCGGCGCCGGCGGCCTGGTGCTCGTCCCGTACCTGGAGGGGGAGCGGACCCCGGACCGGCCGGACTCCACCGGCGCGCTGCACGGGCTGACGCTGGCCACCTCGACCCCGGCGCACCTCGCGCGCGCCGCGGTCGAGGGGCTGCTGTGCGGGCTGGCCGACGGGCTCGACGCCGTCCGCGCCACCGGCGCGCAGGTGCGGCGGGTGCTGCTCGTCGGCGGCGGCGCCCGGTCGGCGGCGGTGCGGGCGATCGCCCCGGCCGTGCTGGGCGTGCCGGTGCTGGTGCCGCCGCCGGGGGAGTACGTGGCCGACGGCGCCGCCCGGCAGGCCGCCTGGGTGCTGTCCGGGGGCGCCGAGCCGCCGGCGTGGGCGCGGCCGGGCACCGAGGTGCACGAGGCCGACCCCACCCCGGTCGTCCGCGAGCGGTACGCCGAGGTGCGCGACCTGACCGCCCGCCGCACCTGAGCGCACCCGGACCCGCCGGTCCCGCCCCGGCGGGCCTGGGGGAGGCTGGCTCCCCGTGACGACGAGGACGCGGGGGGACCGCCGGTGAGCGAGGCGTTCCTCCCCGAGGGCCTCACCGGGGGGCTGCTCGCCCTCGTCCTGCTCGCCGCGCTCACGGCCGGCTGGGTGGACGCCGTCGTCGGCGGGGGCGGGCTGGTCCAGCTGCCGGCGCTGCTGCTGGTCCCGGGACTGTCCCCGGTGCAGGCGCTGGCCACCAACAAGCTGGGGTCGGTGTTCGGCACCACCACCAGCGCGATCACCTACCAGCGGCGGGTCCACCCCGACCTGCGCACCGCGCTGCCGATGGCCGCGGTCGCCCTGGTGGGCTCGTTCTGCGGGGCGTCGGTGGCGGCGCTGCTGCCGGCGGAGGTGTTCAAGCCGGTCATCGTGGTCGCGCTGGTCGGCATCGCGCTGTTCACCGCGTTCCGCCCGTCGCTGGGCGAGGTGACGGCGCTGCGGCACACCGGCCGCGGGCACCACGGCACGGCGCTGGCCGTCGGGGCGGTCATCGGCTTCTACGACGGCGTCCTGGGGCCCGGCACCGGCTCGTTCCTCGTCTTCGCGCTGGTCTCGCTGCTCGGCTACGACTTCCTCAACGCCAGCGCCAAGGCCAAGATCGTCAACGTCGCCACCAACCTCGGGGCGCTGGCCTTCTTCGTGCCGCACGGGTCGGTGGTCTGGGGCCTGGGCCTGGCGCTGGGGGCGGCCAACACCCTCGGCGGCTACGTCGGCTCGCGGACGGCGACCAGCCGCGGCACCGGCTTCATCCGCGTCGTCTTCCTGGTGGTGGTCACCGCGCTGATCGTGCGGCTGGGCTGGGACGTCTGGACGGAGAACGTCCGCGGCTGAGGCCGATGGACCCTGGTGCCGACGGCGCTGGCGCGCGAGCCTGGGGCGCCGGTCGCGGTGTCCGGCGGAGCAGGGGGACCCGGGCCGGGGAGGCCGGCGGCAGCCCATGGAGCACGTCGACGAGCGGACACAGGACCCGGCCGAGGCGATCCGTCCCGGCACGAGGCGCCTGCTGGTGGCCTTCCTGGTGCTCACCCTCCTCGCGGTCAACCAGCTGTTCGTGCTCGCCGACGTGGCCGACCGGTTCTGGGCCTGGACCATCGCGACCGAGCCGACCGCCGCGTTCCTCGGCGCCGCCTACGGCGCCGGCGCGGTGCTGTCGGTGCTGTCGCTGCGCGAGGACCGCTGGAGCCGGATCCGCGTCCCGGTGCTCACCGTCACCGTCTTCACGGTCGTCACCTGCGTGGCCACGCTCGTGCACACCCACCGCCTGCACCTGCTGACCGGCGGGCCGGTGGCCCGGGTGGCGGCCTGGGTGTGGCTGGCGGTCTACCTCGTCATCCCGGCGCTGTGCGTGGCGGTGGTGCTCGCCCAGGAGGTCCGCCGCCGCGGGCGGCCGCCGGTGCGGGCACCGATGCCGGGCTGGCTGGCGGGGCTGCTGGCCGTCGAGGGGGCGGGCATGCTCGCGGCGGGCGGGGTCCTCTTCGCCGGCGGGCTGTTCGTGCACCACCACGTGGAGACCGTCACGTCCTTCTGGCCGTGGGAGATCACCCCGCTGAGCTCCCAGGTGATCGGCGCCTGGATGATCGCCCTCGGCGTGGCCGCGGCGCTGGTCATCCGGGAGCGGGACCTGGGCCGGCTGTTCGTCGCGGGGGTCACCTACACCGTCTTCGGGGTCCTCGAGCTCGTGGCGCTGGTCTGGTACCTGCCCGAGATGGACACCGGCGACTGGTGGGTGTGGGCCTACGGCGTCTTCCTCGTCGCCGTCGTCGCCACCGGTGCCGTCGGCGCCCTGGCCGCCCGGGTCGCCCGGCGCGGCGAGCCCGGCACGGCGCGGACGCCGGCGGCGGCCGGCTGACCGGGGTCCCCGCCCGATGCGGGGACCCCGGCCGGCTCAGGTGCCCCGCAGCTCCCGGCGCAGGATCTTGCCGGTCACCGTCTTGGGCAGCTCGTCGAGCAGCTCGACGCTGCGCGGGTACTTGTAGGCGGCCATCCGCTCCCGGCAGTGCGCGATCAGCTCCTCCGGGGTGGCACTCGCCCCCGGCCTGAGGCTGACGTAGGCCTTCACCGTCTCCCCGCGCTTCTCGTCGGGGACGCCGACGACCGCCGACTCCCGGACGGCGGGGTGCTCGGCCAGGACGTCCTCGACCTCGCGCGGCCACACCTTGTAGCCCGACGCGTTGATCATGTCCTTCTTGCGGTCGACGATGAACACCCAGCCCTGCGGGTCCATGAACCCGACGTCGCCGCTCTTCAGCGCCCCACCAGGGAGGCCCGCCGCCGTCTCCTCGGGCTTGCCCCAGTAGCCGGCCACCACCTGCGGGCCCTCGGCGACGATCTCGCCCACCTCGCCCAGCGGCAGGTCCTGCCCGTCGTCGCCCTGGATCCGGACGACCGTGTTGGGCGCCGGCACCCCGACCGACAGCGCGCCCGAGGTCGGGTCCACCGGCGACGGCGACCCGAAGGGCGTGACCGTCATCGGCGACGTCGTCTCGGTGAGGCCGTAGGCGTTGTGCACCTGCTTGCCGGTGGCCTCGGAGAAGCCGCGCTCGGCGGCCGGGGAGATCGCCGCACCGCCGGAGTAGATCGAGGTGAAGGAGTCGAAGTGCTCCTTGCTGAACCCGGGGGCGTTGAGCAGCGCGCTGAACGCGGTGATGGCGCCGATGGTGAACGCCGGCCGGTGCTCGAGGAACGCGTCGAGCACCACCTGCGGCTCGAACCGGTAGGCGAGCACCAGCGGCGCCGGCACCAGCATGGTCACCGCGACGTGCCCGATCAGGCCGGTGATGTGGAACAGCGGCGCGATGCCGAACACCGGCCCGTCCCGCCCGGCGTGCACCCAGTCCCGGTACACCTGAGCGGTGAACACGACGTTGCGGTGGGTGTTCATCGCGCCCTTGGGCACGCCCGTCGTCCCCGACGTGTAGGTGAGGAACGCGACGTCGTCGGGCCCGAGCGTCACCGGCGGCGGCGTCTGCCCCCGGTGGGCCCCGATGAACTCCAGCAGGTCGGTGGTGCCCTCGTGCCGCTGCCGCGTGACGCCGGCGAACAGCCGCTCGTCGTCGCGCGTCTGCAGGTCCAGCCCGCTGGTGGTGAGCACCAGCCGCACGTCGGTGTCCGGGACGACCTCGCGGGCCACCTCGTCGTAGAGGGTGTCCAGGCTGAGCAGCACCGTTGCTCCGGAGTCGGCGAGCAGGTAGGACAGCTCCCGCTTCCGGCTCATCGGGTTGATCGACACCATGACGCCCCCGGCCTTCCAGGTGGCGACCATGGCCATGACGAACTGCGGCACGTTCTGCAGGTAGACCGCCAGCCGGTCGCCGCGGGAGAACCCGTTGGCCAGCAGGCCGGCGGCCAGCGCGTCGGTCATCTCGTCGAGGTCGCGGCGGACGACGGTGCCGTCGAAGTAGCGCAGCGCGTCGCCGTCGGGGTCGCGCCGCACGCCGGCCCGGAACATCGACAGCGCGTCGGGGAACTCGATCTCGTAGTCGGCCGGCTGGTCGCCGTAGAGGGCCAGCCAGGGCCGCTCGTCGTAGGCGCTCACGACGGGCTCACTTGATCACGACGGGGTTGACCGGGGAGCCGCTGCCCTGGTGGACCTTCAGCGGCGCGGCGACGTAGAGGCCCTCGTACTGGCCGTCCTCGGCGGAGTCGGCGGCCAGCGCCTCGAGGTCGGCGATCTCGGTGAGGGTGACCCCGAGGTTGCGCATGAGCGCGTTGTGCAGCACCAGCGCGACGCCGTTGTTCGGGTCGGTGGTGACCTCGTTGGCGATGGTGTCGGTGACCAGGTTCGGGATCTCCATGTCCTGGAACCACTGCACCAGCTCGGGGCTGTAGACCAGGCCCGGCTCGTTGAAGCCCTCGTAGAAGGCCTCGCCCTGCTCGAAGAACAGCTGCAGGAAGTTCGTCCGGATGACCAGGACGTCCCGCTTCCGGATCTCCACGCCCTGCTGCTCGGCGCAGGCGAGCAGGTCCTCGTGGGTGAACGTCTCGCCCTTGTCGAGGGTCGGCTTCCCGCGGAAGCGGGCCATGTCCAGCAGCACCCCGCGGCCGACGACGCCGCGCTGGGCGATCGGCTCGACGCTGGCCTTGTCCAGCCCGCCGACGGTGGTGCGGGCGTCGTAGCCGTTCCAGATCTTCCCGCCGTACCAGACGTGGCCGAGGCCGTCGTACTGCGTGGAGCCCTGCAGGAACGCGTTGATCTTGTCGTCGGCGTAGTGCAGGCCGCCCGGGTACTGCGGCGCGTCGGGGGAGTCCCAGGTGGACTCGTCGAGGATCTGGGTGCGCTCGGCGGGGGAGCGGCCGGGCCACACCGGGTCGCCCTTGGGGTCGCCGATGAGTCGCTGCAGGGTGAAGACCTTGCCCTGGCGGACCAGGCCGACGGCGGCGAGCACCTGCTCGGGCCCGAGGTAGTTCAGCGCGCCGACCTCGTCGTCGTCGCCCCACTTCCCCCAGTTGGACGGGGAGTCGGCGAGGAGGTCCTCGAGCGAGGGGACGGCGGTGGTCTCGGGTTCTGCGGTCACTGCTGACCTCCGGGGAATGCGGACGGGAAGGTCCCCGACCCTGCCCCGCTGTGGTGCAGAACACAACCGGCGGGCACCATCGACCGCACCCGACGACAGCCCGCCCCGCCCCGGCCGCCCGGAGGTCCCCGTGAGCGCTCCCGTCCCCGAGTCCGTGTTCACCTACGGTGCGCCGTCGCTGAAGTTCGGCAGCGGCGCCTCCGAGGAGATCGGCTACGACCTCAGCCGCCTGGGCGTGCGCCGCGTCCTCGTGGTCACCGACCCCGGGGTGGCGGCGACCGGGCTGCCCCAGCGGGTGGCCGACCAGATGGGTCGCTTCGGCATCGAGGCGCGGGTGTACGACGGCGTGCACGTCGAGCCGACCGACGTCAGCCTCACCGAGGCCATCGAGCAGGCGCGGGAGTCGGGGCCGTGGGACGCGTTCGTCGCCGTCGGCGGCGGGTCGAGCATCGACACCGCCAAGGCGATCAACCTGCTCACGACCAACCCCGGTGAGCTCATGGACTACGTCAACGTGCCGGTCGGGAAGGGGCAGGCGCCGAGCGAGCCGCTGCGGCCGCTGGTCGCCGTCCCCACCACGACCGGCACCGGGTCGGAGAGCACCACGATCTGCGTGATGGACGTGATCGCGCAGCGGGTGAAGACCGGGATCAGCCACGCCCGGCTGCGGCCCACCCTCGCCGTCATCGACCCCGACCTGACCCTCACCCAGCCCCCCGGGGTCACCGCCGCCTCGGGCATGGACATCCTGTGCCACGCGCTGGAGAGCTACACCGCCCGCTGGTACACCACCTACGACCGCAAGACCCCCGAGCAGCGGGTGCCCTACTGCGGGTCCAACCCGATCTCGGACATGTGGTCGGAGAAGGCGCTGTCGCTGCTGGCCGGCTCCTTCCGGCGGGCGGTCCGGCACGGCGACGACACGCAGGCCCGCGCCGACATGGCGATGGCGGCCACCTTCGCGGGGATGGGCTTCGGCAACGCCGGGGTGCACGTGCCGCACGCCAACGCCTACCCAATCGCCGGGCAGGTCAAGGACTTCCACCCCAAGGACTACCCGGCCGGCGAGCCGATGGTGCCGCACGGGATGTCGGTGGCGCTGACCGCGCCGGAGGCCTTCCGGTTCACCTTCGAGGCCTCCCCGGAGCGGCACGTGCGCGCCGCGCAACTGCTCGCGCCCAACGCCGGGCAGCCCGACGAGCCCGCCGAGTTCCTGCCGACCGTGCTCACCGACCTGATGCGCGACATCGACATCCCCAACGGGATCGCCGCCGTCGGCTTCGACGAGGGCGACGTGCCCGACCTGGTCGAGGGGACGATGAAGCAGCAGCGGCTGCTGGCCACCTGCCCGCGGGAGGTCACCGAGGACGACGTCGCGGGGATCTTCCTCCGGTCGATGTCGCTCTGGTGACCGGTCTCAGACCGCGACGATCGACTTGGTGACCTGCGCCGAGGCGACGAGAGCGCCGTCGACGGTGGCCTCGGCGCGCAGGAACGCCACCGCCCGGCCGCGGCGCAGCACCGACCCGGTGACGTCGACCCGGGCGCCGGCGCGCACCGGGCGCAGCAGCGAGGCGGTGAGGTCGTGGGTGACGGCGTGCTCGCCCTCACCCAGCGAGGGCAGCAGCGCGAGGAACGCCGCGACGTCCAGGAAGGTGTAGACGACGCCGCCGTGCAGCAGCGCGGCCTGGTTCTGCGCGGCCGCGCCGACGGGGAACCAGATGCCGGCCGGCGGGTCGGCGGGGTCGCGCAGCTGCATCTCCAGGTGTCGGTGCAGCGGGATGTCGAGCACGGCCTGCACGCGGGCGGTCAGCATCTCCGGGGACGGCACGCCCGGCAGCCTCGCACGCCGCGCGGGTCAGCCCCCGGACGGGCCCGGCATGGCCGAGCGGCCGGCGCCCGGCGCGGCCTCCGACCGCAGCAGCGGCAGGGTGCGCCAGGGCACCAGCTCCGAGAGCACGACGACGCTGGTCGAGCGCACCACCGCCGAGGAGCGGTTGAGGTCGACGAGCATCTGCTGCAGCGCCTCGTGCGAGCGGGCCGCCACCCGCACCAGGACGTCGCCGCTGCCGGTGGTCGCGTGCGCCTCCAGCACGCCGGGGAGGGCCTCGAGGTCGCGGCGGACGGCGTCGATGGCGCCCTGGGCGATCTCCAGGGTGACGAAGGCCTGCACCCCGAACCCGGCGGCGCGCACGTCGACGTCGGGGCCGTAGCCGGTGACCACGCCGGCCTCCTCCAGGCGCTGCAGCCGCGCCGAGACGGTGCCGCGGGCCACCCCGAGCAGCCGCGAGAGCTCCAGCGGCCCGGCCGAGCGGTGCTCCCGCACGGCCTCGAGCAGGGCGACGTCGAGGGCGTCGAGCACCCGGCGGTCGGTCACGCGCTGGTCCTCCTGCTGCTGGTCCCGGCGACCAGCTCGGGGGTCGGACTGCTGGTCGTCCTGGTCAGTCGTACCAGCACCAGCCGTACCGGTTGCCCAGGTGTCCCCCGCGGGTGTGCAGTGCCCCGGTGAGCCTCGAGCAGATCCTCAACGACGACGAGAAGCTGGCCGGCCTGGGCGCCGACCAGCTGCAGCAGCTGGTCGGCCTCGTCGAGTACGACGCCTCGGCCGACCCGTTCCCGGTCAGCGGATGGGACTCCCTGGTGTGGGTGGTGGGCAACGCGCTGCAGACGGCGCACTTCCTGCAGTCGGCGTTCGGCATGGAGCTGGTCGGCTACACCGGCCCCGAGACCGGCAACCGCGACCACCACGGCTACGTGCTGCGCTCCGGTGCCGCGCGGTTCGTCGTCCAGGGCGCCTACGACCCCGACAGCCCGCTGGCCGACCACCACCGCCGGCACGGCGACGGCATCGTCGACATCGCGCTGTCCGTGCCCGACGTCGACCGCTGCGTCGCGCACGCCCGCGCGCAGGGCGCCACCGTGTTGGACGAGCCGCACGACGTCTCCGACGAGCACGGCACCGTGCGGCTGGCCTCGATCGCCGCCTACGGCGACACCCGCCACAGCCTCGTCGACCGCTCCCGCTACACCGGCGTCCACCTGCCCGGCTACGTGCCGCGCACCTCGACGTACCAGAAGCGGCCCGGCGCGCCGAAGCGGCTGTTCCAGGCCGTCGACCACGTCGTCGGCAACGTCGAGCTCGGCGCCATGGACACCTGGGTCGACTTCTACAACCGGGTCATGGGTTTCACCAACATGGCCGAGTTCATCGGCGACGACATCGCCACGGACTACTCCGCGCTGATGAGCAAGGTGGTCGCCAACGGCAACCACCGGGTGAAGTTCCCGCTCAACGAGCCGGCGATCGCGAGGAAGAAGTCGCAGATCGACGAGTACCTGGAGTTCTACCGCGGCGCCGGTGCCCAGCACGTCGCGCTGGCCACCAACGACATCCTCGCCACCGTCGACGCCATGCGCGCCGAGGGCGTGGAGTTCCTGACGACGCCGGACTCCTACTACGAGGACCCCGAGCTGCGCGCCCGCATCGGCGAGGTCCGCGTCCCGGTCGAGGAGCTGCAGGCCCGCGGGGTGCTGGTCGACCGCGACGAGGACGGCTACCTGCTGCAGATCTTCACCAAGCCCACCGGCGACCGCCCGACGGTCTTCTTCGAGCTGATCGAGCGGCACGGCTCACTGGGCTTCGGCAAGGGCAACTTCAAGGCCCTCTTCGAGGCGATCGAGCGCGAGCAGGAGCGCCGCGGCAACTTCTGACGAAGGACCTCCTCGCCCCCCGCTCGCACGCTCGCGGCGGGCCCCTGCGAGGGCCGTTCCAGCACGTCACCGGGACGGCGCCGAGTGGGCAGTGGGTGCTGCCCGACACGGCGTGTCGGCGGGTGTCGTCGCCCGCAACCGACCACTCGCAGCGGAAGGGCTCCTCCTCGCGCGTTCCCACGGCCCGCGTCCCCGCCTCACGAGCGGGGGCGCGGGCCGTCGCGGGCCGGTTCCGGCACCTGCTCGTGCCGGGATGCCGTCACTGCGTGACCGGGTGGTGGCACGCTGACGGCTGCGCGGCGCGCACCCGGGCCGCGCGGCAGCGGCGGGTGGACGACGGAGGAGGTGCGGTCGTGGTCCGTTCCCCGGAGCCCCCCGGCCCGGCGCGGGGACGCTGGACCGGCGGCACGCCGTCGATGTCGGCGTCGCCGCTGCAGCGCGAGCACGGTGCCCCCGGGCAGCCGCGGCTGCTCATCATGGACGTCTGCGGCGCCTTCATGCGCCCGCTGGGCGGCTGGCTGCCGGTGGCCCGGCTCGTCGGGCTGATGGCCGTCGTCGGGGTCGAGGAGCCGGCCACCCGGTCGGCGGTCTCGCGGATGCGCCAGCGCGACCTGCTGGTCCCCGAGACGCGTGGCGGGCAGCGCGGCTACCGGCTGTCGGAGCGGGCCCTGGCCGCTCTGGACGAGGCCGACCGGCGCATCTACTCGCGCGTGCCCTCCTCGACGGTCGCGGAGGGCTGGGTGCTCGTCTCCTACTCCGTCCCCGAGCGGGAGCGGGACAAGCGGCACGTGCTGCGCAGCCGGCTGGAGTGGCTCGGCTTCGGGATGCTCGGCAGCGGGCTGTGGCTGGCCCCGCGCTGGATCCAGCCGGAGCTGGAGGCGGCGGTCGAGGCCCTGGGCTTCGAGGAGTACGTGACCGTCTTCGAGGCCCACCACCTCGGCTTCGAGGACCTCCCCGCCCTGGTCGGCCGATGCTGGCACCTGGAGCAGCTGCGCGACCTGTACGCCGAGTTCCTCGACACCGCCGGGACCACGGCGGAGCGGTGGCGCTCGCACCCCGGCGACGACCGGGACGCCTTCGTCGACCACGTCTCGACGCTGCACCAGTGGCGCAAGTTCCCCTACCTCGACCCCGGACTGCCGGCGGAGCTGCTGCCGCCGGAGTGGGAGGGGAAGCGCGCCGCGGACCTGTTCTTCGAGCTCCGCGACCGGCTGGAGGAGCCCGCCCGGCGGTTCGTCGCCGACTTCGTCGCCGGCTGACCGATCGCCCCGGGGCTGCGGCTCTGGTAGGACAGGCGGCGTGCAGACGGCGGACCTGCGCAGCCGCTTCGCCTCCAGCGCCGTCGCCCGGCTCGCCACGGTGCGGCCGGACGGCGCGCCGCACGTGGTGCCCGTCGTCTTCGCGCTGGTCGACGGCACGGTCTACTCGGCGGTCGACGCCAAGCCCAAGCGGACCCGCCGGCTGCAGCGGCTGACCAACGTCCGCGCCGACCCGCGGTGCGCGCTGCTGGTCGACCACTACGACGACGACTGGTCGCGGCTGTGGTGGGTGCGCGCCGACGGGACCGCCGCGGTCGTGGAGGACCCCCCGGCGGCCCACCCGGGCGTGGCGGCGCTCGCGGCGCGGCACCCGCAGTACCGGGCGGAGCCGCCGGACGGTCCGCTGCTGGTGGTCACCGTCGAACGCTGGAGCGGGTGGTCGAGCACGTCCTGACCCGCACGTCCCGAGCAGGAGGAGGAACCAGGTGGAGATCGGCATCGGCATCCCCAACAGCGTCCGCGGCACCACGGGCGCGCAGCTGCTGGACTGGGCCAGGCGGGCCGAGGCCGCGGGCTTCTCCAGCCTGGCCTCGATCGGTGCGGTCTCCTATCCCAGTTACGAGGAGCTGACCGTCTTCGCCGCGGCCGGGGCGGTGACCGAGCGCATCCGGTTCTTCACCAACGTCCTCATCTCCCCGGCCCGCAGCACCGCGGAGCTGGCCAAGCAGGCGGCCACGGTGCAGGAGCTCACCGGCGGGCGGCTGACGCTGGGGCTCGGCGCCGGCTGGCGCGACGTCGACTACCGGCTCACCGGGCGGGACTTCTCCTCCCGGGGGCGGCTGTTCGACGAGCAGCTGGCCGACCTGCACCGGGCGTGGACCGGCGAGCCGATCGTCGAGGGGACCCGGCGGGTGACGCCGGAGACCGGGCACGACGCCGTGCCGCTGCTCATCGGGGGCAACACCGAGGCCGCGATCCGCCGCACGGTCGAGTTCGGCATCGGCTGGACGGCCGGTGGCCTGCCGCCGGAGATGACCGCGCCGTTCCTCGACCGGGTCCGGACCGCCTGGCGCGAGGCCGGCAAGGAGGGCTCGCCGCGGTTCGCGGCGCTGGTCTACTTCTCGCTGGGCGACACCGATGAGGCCTCCCGGCGCTACCTGCTCGACTACTACGAGCCGATGGGCCGCGAGACCGCCGAGATGATCGCCGGCAGCGCGCTCCGGTCACCGGAGGCGGTCCGGGAGGCCATCGCCGGCTTCGCCGAGATCGGCGTCGACGAGCTGCTCCTCGACCCCACCGTCTCCGACCCGGCCCAGGTGGAGCTGCTCGCCGAGGCCGCGCTGTAGCCCGCCGGCCGACGGGTCAGGCGCTGAGGCGCTCGCGGCGCTCCAGGCGCACCCGGCGCCGCTCGCGCTCGGACAGGCCGCCCCAGATGCCGAAGCGCTCGTCGTTGGCAAGGGCGAACTCCAGGCACTCGGTGCGCACCGAGCAGCCGGCGCAGACGCGCTTGGCCTCGCGGGTGGAGCCGCCCTTCTCCGGGAAGAACGCCTCGGGGTCGGTCTCGGCGCACAGCGCGTCCAGGCGCCACGCGGCCGAGCCGCCCTCGGTGGTGTCGGCCCAGAACGACAGCGGGGTCTGCGTGTCGGGGGCAGCGGCGTAGTCGTAGCCCTCGTCGTAGCCCTCGTCGTAGCCGAAGTCGGGGTCGTCGAAGCGGAGGGCGGCCTCGTCGCCGGGGACCAGGCTGAGGTGGGTGCGCGAGAAGGAGTGCACGGGAAGCTCCTCGGGTCGGTGTGCGGCGTGGCGCCCTGTGACGGACGGGTACGCCCTGGCTGCTGTCCGTGACGTTACGCAGCGGGCGCTGCCGGACGCACTGGCAGGAACTGCGCGAAACCCCGCCGTCCGCTTGGCGCATCGTGCCCTCGACCGGGCGGCCCGGCGTGTCGTCACCGGCGGGCCACCCGGACGCGGTAGCGGAGCGGGGGAGATCTTCCGGTGCGACCTGTCGATCTGGTGCGGTGCTGCGTGTCGTAGAGGTGGAGGGCCCGACCGGCGGGCCCCCGGGACCCGGGAGGGCCAGATGGCGCAGTACCTGATCCTGATCTACGAGGACGAGGCGTCCTACGCGACGGCGGCGCCCGAGGTGTGGGGCGAGGTCCTCGAGGAGCACAACCGGTTCGCCGCCGGCGTCGACGGTCTCGGCGCCAAGCTGCTCGGCGGGTCGGCCCTGCAGCCGACCACGACGGCGACCAGCGTGCGCGGCGGGTCGGACGTCACCGACGGCCCGTTCGCGGAGACCAAGGAGGCGCTCGGCGGCTACTACCTCGTCGACGCCCCCGACCTCGACACCGCCCTGGCCGTCGCGCGGACGGTGCCGGCGCGCTTCGGCGGGGTCGAGGTCCGCCCGGTCATGGTGTTCGACTGAGCCGACCGTGACCGCCGACCCCGTGCCCGACGCCTCCGCCGTCGCCGCCGCGGTCGCCGACGCGCACCGTCGCGAGTGGGCCTTCGTGCTCGCCGCGACGGTGCGCGTCACCCGCGACCTCGACGTCGCCGAGGAGTGCGTGCAGGAGGCCTTCGCCACGGCCCTCACCGACTGGCGCGACACCGGTGTCCCGTCGCGGCCCGGGGCCTGGCTGACCACGGTGGCCCGGCGGCGGGCGCTCAACGTGCTGCGCCACCAGGGTGTGGCCCGCCGCTCCCTCCCGCTGCTGGTCGAGGACGACGTCGCGCCCGACCACGCCGAGGACGACACCGGGGACGGCACGCACGGCTACCCCGACGACCGGCTGCGACTGGTGGTGACCTGCTGCCACCCGGCGCTGGACCGCGCGGCGCAGGTGGCGCTGACGCTGCGGCTGCTGTGCGGGCTGACCACCGCCGAGGTCGCCCGCGCCTTCCTGGTGAGCGAGCCGACCATGGCCGCCCGCCTCACCCGCGCCAAGAAGAAGATCGCCGTCGCCGGCATCCCCTACCGGGTGCCGCCACCGGCGGAGCTGCCCGAGCGGGTCGACGCCGTCCTGGCGGTCGTGCACCTGCTGTTCACCACCGGCCACACCGTGCCGGCGGGGGAGGAGCTCGTCCGCCGCGACCTGGTCGAGCGCGCGCTGCAGCTGTGCCGGATGCTGCGCGCCCTGCTGCCCCGCGACCCCGCGGTGGCCGGGCTGCTGGCGCTGCTGCTGCTCACCGACGCCCGCCGGGCCACCCGCACCGGCGAGGACGGCCGGCTGCTGCTGCTCGAGGAGCAGGACCGCTCCCGCTGGGACGCCGCCGCCGTGGCCGAGGGGGTCGCGCTGGTGCGCGAGGCGCTGCGGGGCCGGCCGCCCTCGCGCTACGCCCTGCAGGCGGCGATCGCCGCCGTCCACGCCGAGGCGCCCACCTGGGAGGCCACCGACTGGGCCGAGATCGTCGCCCTGTACGGGGTGCTCGGCCAGGTCTGGCCCTCCCCGGTGGTCGCGCTCAACCGGGCGGTCGCCGTCGGCTTCGCGTCGGGCCCCGCGGCCGGGCTGGCCGCGCTCGACGAGCTGGCCACCGAGCCGCAGCTGGCTGGCTACGGCTACCTGCCGGCCGCGCGCGCCGACCTGCTGCGCCGGCTGGGCCGGATCGAGGAGGCCCGGCTGGCCTACACCGAGGCGCTGCACCTGACGGCCAACGCCGTCGAGCGGGAGTTCCTCGCCGGCCGGCTGGCCGAGCTGGGCTGACGCCCAGCGTCCAGGACGCTCAGCGCCCCAGGTGGGCGCGCAGCGCGGCGACCACCATCCGGTGGTCCTCCAGCTGCGGCAGCCCGGACACCGCGACGACGCCGACCGGCCCCACGCCGCGCACCAGCAGCGGGACGGCGCCGCCGTGCGCGGCGTAGCGCCGGGGGTCCAGGCCCGAGGACTCCTCGAAGGTCGTCCCGCGCTCGACCCAGGTCTGCCGGACGTAGAGCGAGGCGTGCCCGAAGCGGTGCACCACCCGGCACTTGCGCGCGATCCAGTCGGCGTTGTCCGGGGTGGCGCCGGTCAGGGCGGCGGAGAACAGCCGGTGCCCGTTGCGGACGATCTCCACGGCGACCGGCGCGTCGGCGCGGCGGGCGGCGGCCACCAGCGCCGAGCCCAGCTCCCAGGCGTCCTCGTTGGTGAACCCCGGCAGCCGCAGCTCGTCCTCCTCCGCGGCGAGCTCGGCGACGGTCGGGAAGGCGGTCACGCCGCACCCCCGCCGACGACGACGTCCCACTGCCGGACCGACCACGCGGTGACCAGACCGTGGACGACGTAGGGGTCGGACCCGGCGAACCGCTCGACGACGTCGCGCTCCGCCGTCCACACCAGCAGCGCCCGGTCGTGCGGGTCGGGCAGCGCCCCGGCCAGCAGCAGCTCGCCGCGCTCGTGCGCCGCGCGCGCGAGGGCCAGGTGCTCCTCGCGCAGCGGCCCCCGCCGGGTCAGGTAGTCGTCGGCCAGCTCGTACTCCAGGACCAGCATGGGCCCACTCTCACACGTGGGCGGCGACGGTCCGGTCGAGGTAGTCGTTGCGGAAGGCGCCGCGCGGGTCGAAGCGGCGCACCAGCTCGCGGAAGTCCCCGAGCCGCGGGTAGAGGCCGGCCAGCTCCCCGGCCCCCGTGGTGAACAGCTTGCCCCAGTGCGGACGGGCGGCGAACGGGCGTAGCGCCTCCTCGACCGCGGGGAGCAGGGCACGGACCCCGGGCTCGTCGGGGACCCAGGTGAAGTGCAGCGCGACGACGTCCGTGCCGTACGCGGGGCTGAGCCACAGGTCGTCCCCGGCGACGGTGCGGATCTCGCTGACCAGCAGCAGCGGTGCGATCCGGCCGGCCAGCGCGCGCAGCGCGTCCACCGCCGCGCGGGCGTGCTGCCGCGGCACGAAGTACTCGCTCTGCAGCTCCTCGCCGCGGCTGGGGGTGAACCCGAGCTGGAAGTGCGGCAGCCGCTCGTGCCACTCCCCGGGGACGCCGAGCTGCTCGGTGAGGTTCTCGACGGGGGTGTCGGGCAGCATGTGGCTCGGCTCGGTGGCCGACCGGGCGCCGAAGAACTCCTCCGGGGCCACCTCGAGCTCGTCGACCCGCGACTTCACCCACACCTGGGTGACCTCGTGCCAGTTCGTGAACACGCTGACGCTGTAGGCGGCGTCGGCCACCTCGTCGAAGTCGGCGAGCAGCCGCTCCCACGTCAGCCCGAGGTAGACGTTGTTGCGCACGGAGAAGGTCGGCTGGAACCGCAGCCCGACGCGGGTCACCACGCCCAGCGCGCCGAGGTGGACCACCGCGCCGGGGAGGTCGGGGTCGCCCTCGCGCAGGCGCACCAGCTCGCCGTCGGACCGCACGACGTCGAGCCCGGCGACGGAGGTGCTCAGCGAGCCGTTGCGGCCGCCCGACCCGTGGGTGCCGGTGGCGGTGGCGCCGACGACGGTGATGTGGGGCAGCGAGGCGAGGTTGTGCAGGGCCCACCCGTGCCGCGCCAGCTCGGGGAGCAGGTCCCCGTACCGCGTCCCGCCGGGGACCCACACCACGCCCGGGGCGTCTCCGCCGGCCAGGTCGAGCTCGACGTCCCCCTCCAGCGCGTCGAGGGAGACGAGGTCGGCGGGGGTGTCGGCGATGTCGTTGAAGCAGTGCCGGGAGCCGAGGGCCTTGACCCGCGGGCTGCCGGCGACGATCTCCTGGACCTCGGCGACGCTGGTCGGCCGGTGCAGCCGGGCGGCCCGGTAGGCGAGGTTGCCGGCCCAGTTCCTCCCGGCCGGCCCCGCGGTCCCTGCGGCCGTCACGTGCTCCTGCATGGCTGCTGCGGTCTCCCCTCGGCGTGCCCGTGCCCATCCAACACCGGAGACGGCGAGACCCCCACGGCCCGGGGCCGTGGGGGTCTCGCGTCGTGCGGGGGCGCTCAGACGGCGCGGACGTTCTCCGCCTGCGGGCCCTTCTGGCCCTGGGTGACGTCGAACTCGACGCGCTGCGCCTCGTCCAGCGAGCGGTAGCCGCTGCCGCTGATCGCCGAGAAGTGGCAGAAGACGTCGGGGCCGCCGCCGTCCTGCTCGATGAAGCCGAAGCCCTTCTCCGCGTTGAACCACTTCACGGTGCCCTGCGCCATGTCGTTCTCCTTCGTCCGTGCTGGGGGTGTCGGGTCCGGCAGGTGCCGGTTCCCGGGTCGCCGCACCGACCGGCAGGACCGAGTGGAACGTCAGGCAGAGACGACTGCGGACGTCCGAGAACGAAGCAGAGGTACGACAGCGACCGGGCACGACTGTACCGGCTGCCCCGCGGCAGGCGGTGCCACGGCCGCCAGCGTCACAGTGGGCGGCGTCACCAGCGGAGCGGGTCGACCACCCGGGACTGCGCCGTGCGGCAGGCGCGGCAGTTGCCCCACGCGACCAGGGACAGGTGCGTCGTCGGGGACCCGCACTCGGGGCAGTCGACCGGCTCGGGACGGGCGCGGGCTGCGCCGAGCTCGCGCGAGCGCTCCTCGTGGACCGCCTCGTCGCCCCGGCAGGGGCACCCGAGATGGGCGTCGGCACAGCGAGCACGGTGTGTGGTGATGGGACCCCCTCCGGTCGAGGAGGACGCTACCCGCTGCCGGCCGGTACCCGGACCGTCAGCGCCGGCCGCCGGCGCGCAGTTCGAGCCACAGCCAGCCGGCGAGGGCGGTCGGGACGGCGACGAAGGCCGACAGCGCCGCGACCGGGCCGACGAGCGAGCCGAGCCACGCGAGCAGCAGCGGCGTGCCGAAGCCGACGTAGGCGAAGGCGTAGAAGGCGCTGTTCATCGCCCCGCGGGTCTGCGGCGGCGCGAGACGGGCGGTGAGGGTGAGCCCGGCGGTGAGGCACAGCCCGCCGCAGCTGCCCATGAGCAGCGACGCCGGGACCAGCAGCGGCTCGGACCGGGTGACGACGGCGACCACGGCCAGGCCGACACCCACCGCGCCCAGCGCCATGCCCAGCGGCGCCGCGCCGCGCTCGAACCGGCGCCCGACCCGCGCGGCGACCGCGCTCGCACCCAGGGCCAGCCCGCCGACCAGCCCGGCGTAGGCCACGCCGACGCCGTCGGGGACGACCAGCAGCGGCAGCAGGGTGGCGGCGACCGCGGGGAAGGCGAACACCCCGGAGGCGGTGGGGGCCAGCACCGCCCAGAAGGGCCGGCGCGCCTCCCGGGGCAGCCCGAGGGTCATCAGCTTCCCGGGGCGGCGGACCTCGACGGTCTCGGGCACGGTCAGCAGCGCGCCGAGGCCGACGACGAGGACGGCGACGTGCACGAGGTAGGGCAGCGTCGTCGGCGCGGGGCCGTACTGCGCGAGCAGCCCGCTCATCGCCGGGGCGATGGCGAAGCCCAGCGACGTCGACACCGCCCCGCGGGTGGCCGCCGACTGCTGGCCGCGCGGACCGGCGAGCTCCTGCAGCCAGGCGTTGGCGACGGAGAACACCACCCCCGAGACGACGCCCTGCAGCAGCCGGCCCAGGTAGAGCAGCGGCAGGTGGTCGACGGCGGGCAGGAACAGCAGCGACACCAGCCCGGCGAGGACGGAGAACGGCAGCACCAGCGCGCGGCGGCCGAAGCGGTCCGACGCCGCGCCGGCCACGGTGAGCGCGGCGATGAGGCCGATGGCGTAGCAGCCGAAGACGGCGGTGAGGTCGGCGTCGGACAGGCCCAGCGTGCGCCGGTACACCAGCAGCAGCGGGGTGGGGACGTTGGTGCCCAGCGCCACGGTGAACAGCCCCAGGGTCAGCGCGTCGAGCTGCCGCCGCGTGCCCCGCCGGGTGTCCTGCGGGGGCGCGGCGTCCGGCACGCGGCGGACGGTACCGCCCCCGCCGTCCGGCGACCGGGTGCGCCGGCCCGGTCGCTGCCAGGATGGGCGCCGGCGACGGAGGAAGGAGGGCACCCCCGTGTCCCTGCACCGGCACTACCCGCCCGACCTCTACCGCGGCACCACCGGGGAGGCCAGTGCCTGGTCGCGCCCCGCCGACCGCCCGCCCGACACCGTCTCGGCCACCGGCGTCACCTGCGAGTTCCTCGCCACCGGCGACCAGACCGCCGGCCGCTTCGGCCTGTACCGGTGGACCTTCGGCGCGGAGCCCTCCGGTCCGGGGCCGCACTTCCACCGCTCGATCTCCGAGCAGTTCTACGTGCTGTCGGGCACGGTCGAGGTCTACGACGGCCGGTCGTGGGGCACCGCCGGCCCCGGGGACTTCCTCTACGTGCCCGAGGGCGGCGTGCACGGCTTCCGCGGCGGGGACCGCGCCACGATGCTGCTCATGTTCGCCCCGGGCGGCCCGCGCGAGGAGTACTTCGAGACGCTGGCGCGCGGGGAGCGCATGACGCCGGAGGAGCGGGCGGAGTTCATGCTCCGCCACGACACCTACTGGGTGTGACGCCCCGCCGGACCGCGTCGAGTGGGCAGTGGCGGTCGACGACACGCGCGGGCACGCCGTGTCGGGGAGCCGCAGGTGCGCACTCGGCAGCGCGGGTCCTCAGCGGTGGATGACCTCCCGGAACCGGGCGCAGCTCTCCTCGATCGCCGCTTGCGCGGCCGGTGAGGCGGCGCCCATGTCGAAGAAGCCGTGGATCAGGCCGTCGTAGCGCAGCACGTGCGCCGTCCCGCCCGCGGCCTCGAGCGCCTGGCCGTACGCCTCGCCCTCGTCGCGCAGCGGGTCGTACTCGGCGGTGACGACGACCGCCGGCGGGAGGCCGGACAGGTCGCCGTGGTGCAGCGGCGACAGTCGCGCGTCCCGGGCGTCCTCCCACGCCCCGGTGTAGTGACCGTAGAACCAGTCCATCGTGTCCTGCTCGAGGAAGTAGCCCTTGGCGTTCTCCTGGCGGGAGGGGTACTCGCCCTCGGCGTCGACGGCGGGGTAGATCAGCAGCTGCCCGACCAGCGGGGTGCCGTCGTCGCGCAGGGTCTGGGCGACGACGGCCGCCAGGTTGCCGCCGGCGCTGTCACCGGCCACCGCCAGGCGCGGGTCCCCGCCGAACTCGTCGAGGTGCTGGGCCACCCAGCGGGCCGCCGCGACCGCGTCCTCGGCGGCGGCGGGGAAGGGGTGCTCGGGCGCCAGCCGGTAGTCGACGGCGACCACGACGGCCTCCGCGTGCCGGCAGACGTTGCGGACCATGTTGTCGTGGGTGTCGAGGTCGCCGATCACCCAGCCGCCGCCGTGGAAGAAGACGACGGTGGGCAGCGGCCCGGAGGCGTCGGGGCGGTACACCCGCGCCCGCAGGTCGCCCTCGGCACCGGGCACGGTGCGGTCCTCGGTGCTGCCCACCGGGACCACCTGCTCGGGCGTGCGCACGTCCCGGGTGAGGGCGAGGTAGTAGGCGCGCCCGGCCTCGGGCGTGCCCTCGCTCAGCGGCGGCGCGCCCGACTCCTCGAGCGCGGTGAGCAGGGCGGCGATGTGCGGGTCGACCGGCACGGGGGCTCCTGACGTCGTCGGCGGGGGTGGTCAGCGGTACACGAGCGAGCCGTCGTCGAGGTCGGCCTTCGGCAGCAGCTCGGCCTCCTGCGCGTGCTCGAGCATGTGGGTCCACGGCTCGCGGTCGCCCTGCTTGAACAGCAGGTGCTGGGAGCGCAGCACGTAGCCGGCGTTGAAGTTCTCCGGGTCCGACCACGGCCCGAGCTGCATCCCGGCGTCCTCCGGGCGCAGCTCCGGCACGACGCTCCGGGCGCCCTTCTCCTGCATGCGCGCGAAGAGCCGGTCGACGAGGTCGCAGACGAGGTCCACGCGCAGCGTCCAGCTGTGCCGGAAGTAGCCGAAGACGTAGGCCATGTTCGGCACGCCGCTGATCATCAGGCCGCGCCAGGTGACCCGCTCGGGGAAGGCCACCGGCTCCCCGTCGACGGTGAAGGAGACGTCGCCGAACGCCGAGAGGTTGAAGCCCGTGGCGGTGACGACGACGTCGGCCTCGAGCTCCTCGCCGGCGCCGACCCGGATGCCCTTCTCGGTGAACGTGTCGATGGTGTCGGTGACGATCGACGCCTTCCCCTCCCGGATCGCCGCGAACAGGTCGCCCTCCGGGACGATCGCGATGCGCTGCTGCCACGGCCGGTACCGCGGCGTGAAGTGCTTCTCGACGTCGAACCCCTCGGGCAGCAGGGGCCGCATCGACTCGATGAGGAAGGCGTGCAGGTCGTCGGGGGCCTCGTGCGACATCCGCGCCAGCTCGTTGAACTGGGCCGCGTAGGCGCGGCGGAGGATCTCGTGCGTCCAGTCCTCGGGGATGTCCAGGGCCCGCAGCGTCACGGCGAGCTCGTGGGTCAGCGGCGGGGCGAGGAAGTAGGAGGGGGAGCGCTGCAGCATCGTCACGTGCGCCGCGTCCTTGGCGATCGCCGGGATCAGCGTGGCGGCGGTCGACCCGGAGCCGATGACGACGACGCGCTTGCCGGTGAGGTCGAGGTCCTCGGGCCAGGACTGCGGGTGGATGACGAGGCCCTGGTAGGAGTCCATGCCCTCCCACCGCGGCTGGTAGGGCTCGGCGTGGTTGTAGTAGCCCTGGCACATCCACAGCCAGTCGGTGGTCATCCGCAGCTTCTCGCCGGTGTCCTCGCGGGTGACCTCCACCGTCCACCGGGCGTCCTCGCTGGACCAGGAGGCGGTGGTGACGCGGTGCCGGTAGCGGATCCGCGGGGCGAGGTCGTCCTCGGCGATGACCTCGTCGAGGTAGGCCAGGATCTCCTCGCCCGCGGCGATCGAGGGGCCGCGCCACGGCTTGTGCCGGTAGCCGTAGGTGAACAGGTCGCTGTCGGAGCGCACGCCCGGGTAGCGGTGGGTCCACCAGGTCCCGCCCCGGGTCTCCTGCGCCTCGAGGAGCACGAACGTCCGGTCGGGGAACCGTTCCCGCAGGTGGTGCGCGGCCCCGATGCCCGACACCCCGGCCCCCACGATGAGGACGTCGACGTGCTCGACGTCCTCCGCGGTCGGTGCCGGGGCCTCGAGGGTCGCCGTTCCGGTCGTGGTCATGGCCTGACCTCCCTGGAGCTGTGACGCAGGTCACGAACCTAGCCCGAGGAGCCACCCCACCGGGAGTCCCCGGCGTGTCGACCCGCCGACTCACGGCCGGACCTCACCCGGTGAGCACGGGCAGCGCGTCGACGCCGTACACGAACGACAGCCGCCGGAACGACAGCCGCTCGGGCGGGACGGCGAGGGCCAGGTCGGGGAAGCGCCGCAGCAGCGCGGGCAGCACCACGGTGAGCTCCAGCCGGGCCAGCTCGGCGCCGACGCACCGGTGACTGCCGTGCCCGAAGGCCAGGTGCCCGCCGCGCGGTGACCGGCCCGGGTCGACGGCGCCGGGGTCCGCGCCGGCCCAGGCCGGGTCGCGGTCGGCGCCGCTCAGCGAGACCAGCACGACGTCGCCGGCGCCGATCCGCTGCCCGCCGACGTCCACGGCGCGCCGGGCGAAGCGGGGGAAGGCCACCTGCACCACCGACAGGTGGCGCAGCAGCTCCTCCACCACCCGCTCGACGTCGCGCGGGGAGCCCTCGCGCACCAGCGCCGCGGTCGCGGGGTCGCGCAGCAGGACCAGCGTGCCCAGGGAGATCATCGCGGCGGTCGTCTCGTACCCGCCGGTGACGACGCCGTCGGCGAGGCCGACCAGGTCGGCGTCGGAGACGGTGTCCCCGGAGGTGCGGACGATCCGCCCGATCAGGCCGTCGCCGGGCTCGCGGCGCTGGGCGGCCACCGCCTCGGCGAGCGACCGGCGCTGCGCGGAGACCGCGCCGAGGGCCCCGGCGGTGCCCCGGGTGGCGTCGAAGCGGCGGGCGCCCAGCCGCCGGAGGAGCCCCCCGTCGGCGCCGTCGAGCCCGAGCAGGTCGCAGATCGTCTGCAGGGGCACGGGCGCGGAGACGTGCCGCGCGAGGTCGGCCGGTGACCCGGCCGCGGCCAGGGCGTCGAGCTGCCGGTGCACCGTCCGCTCGACGGCCGGCGCCAGCCGCTGCACGCGGGCGCGGGTGAACTCGGGCGCGACCAGCGCCCGCAGCCGGGTGTGGTCCGGGGGGTCGGTCATGCCGAGGCCGCCGACGTCGTCGGCGGTGACCGGGCCGTCGCCGCCGAACAGGTGGCGCACGTCGGTGCTGAAGGCGGCGTGGTCGGCGAGCACCGCGCGGGCCTCCGCGGCGCCGGTGACGAGGTGCACCGGCAGGTCGAAGGGCAGCTCGAGGCGGTGCACCGGCCCGCGCGCCGCCAGCTCGGTGAACTCCGGCACCGGGTCGAGGCCGTCGCGCCGCAGGGGCAGGGTGGCCGACCGCGGGAGGGCACGCACGACGGCGGGGTCCGGTCCCCGGCGCCGGACCCGGCGGGCCAGCCGGGCGCCGAGCCACGAGCGGAGTCGCGCGCGCAGCCGGGGGACCGGCCCGGTCCGGGGCGGTGCGGGGCGCTCCGGCGGTGCGGGGGTGCGGACCTGCTCCAGAGTGCTCATGGCGCCTCGTCTCGGCCACCGGCGTCGGGGCTCCGGCGGGAGGTGACCGCGTCCCGGCCGGGCAGGTCGAGCCTCCCGACCGGGCACCTCGGCGACCATCGGGTGGCGCCCCCGACCGCGCACGGTCGGCTGGGGGAGGACCCGTAGGGGCGCCGCCGGACCGCGGGGGCCCGGCCGTCCCCCGACGAGCGGGACCGCGGCCGGTGTGGCCTGCTGGACGCATGGAACTGCGCACCCTCGGCCGCAGCGGCTGTGCCGTCTCGGCCCTGTGCCTGGGCACGATGACCTTCGGCGCCGAGACCGACGAGGCCGGCGCGCACGAGCAGCTCGACGTCTTCGTCGAGGCGGGCGGCACGCTCGTCGACACCGCCGACGTCTACTCCGCCGGCGCGTCGGAGGAGATCGTCGGGCGCTGGCTGGCCGCCCGCCCGGCCGACGTCCGCGACCGCGTCGTCCTGGCGACCAAGGGCCGCTTCCCGATGGGCGCCGAGCCCAACGCGCTGGGCAGCTCCCGGCGGCACCTGCGGCGCGCTCTGGACGACTCGCTGCGCCGGCTCGGCGTCGACCACGTCGACCTCTACCAGCTGCACGCGTGGGACCCGCTGACCCCGCTGGAGGAGTCACTGCGCTTCCTCGACGACGCCGTCTCCGCCGGCAAGGTCGGCTACCCGGGCCTGTCGAACTTCACCGGCTGGCAGCTGCAGCGCGCCGTCGACGTCGCCGAGCGCGACCGCCTCGCCGTCCCGGTCACGCTGCAGCCGAACTACAGCCTGCTGGTGCGCGGCACCGAGGCCGAGATCGTGCCGGCGTGCCTGTTCAACGGGCTGGGCCTGCTGCCGTGGGGTCCGCTCGCCGGCGGCTGGCTGTCGGGCAAGTACACCCGCGACCAGCGGCCGCAGGGCACCACCCGCCTCGGCGAGGACCCCGACCGCGGCATGGAGGCCTACGACCGCGTCGGCGGCCGGGAGCGCACGTGGGACGTGCTGGAGGCCGTGCAGGACGTCGCGGAGGCGCGCGGCGTGTCGATGCCGCAGGTGGCGCTCGCCTGGCTGCGCGCCCGGCCGGCCGTGACCTCGGTGATCCTCGGGGCGCGCACCACCGGGCAGTTGCGCGACAACCTGGGCTCGGCGGACCTGGTGCTGTCGGCCGAGGAGACCGCGCGGCTGGACGCGGTCAGCGACCCGGCCGCCCCGGACTACCCCTACGGCGAGCTGGGGGTCGAGCAGCGCAGCCGCAGCCTGTCCGGCTGACCGCCCGGTGCGCGGCGTGCTGCGGGCCCTGCTGGTGGTCGTCGTCGTGTGCGCGGTGCTCGTCGGCCTGCTGTGGGCGTTCCAGCGCCGCCTGGTGTACCTGCCCGACGACGGCCCGGTGCCCGCCGCCGCCGACGCCGTCCCCGGCGGCCGCGACGTCCCGCTGCGGACCGCCGACGGGCTCGAGCTCGGGGCGTGGTTCGTCCCGGCCGGTCCGGGGGCGCCGGTCGTGCTGGTGGCCAACGGCAACGGCGGGCACCGGGGCCTGCGGGCGCCGCTGGCGCGGGCGCTGGCCGACGCGGGGCTCGGCGTGCTGCTCTTCGACTACCGCGGCTACGGCGGCAACCCGGGCAGCCCCAGCGAGGAGGGTCTGGCCCTCGACGTCCGGGCCGCGCGCGACTGGCTGGTCGAGGAGGCGGGCGTCTCGCAGGAGCGGCTCCTCTACTACGGCGAGAGCCTGGGCTGCGGGGTGGTCACCGCGCTGGCGCTCGAGCACCCGCCGGCGGGGCTGGTGCTGCGCTCGCCGTTCGTCGACCTCGCCGCCGCCGGCGGCCACCACCACCCGTTCCTGCCCGTCCGGCTGCTGCTGCGCGACCGGTACCCCGTCGCCGAGCAGGTGGCCCGGATCCGGGTGCCGACGACGGTCGTGCTCGGCGACGCCGACACGATCGTGCCGCCGGCGCAGAGCCGGCGGGTGGCCGAGGCCGCCTCGGGGCTGCACCGGCTGGTGGAGGTGCCCGGCGCCGACCACAACGACGCCGTCCTGCTCGACGGACGGGCCCTGGTGGCCGCCGTCGTGGAGCTCGCCGACCGGGCACGGGGGTGAGGCGGGCGCGGGACTCAGCGCGCCCGCAGGGACCCCGGCCGGAACCGGTGCAGGAGCCGGCGCGGGTGCGCGCCGCGACGGCGGGTCGGCGGGGCCGGGACCGGGCCGGCCGGCGCGGCGGTGGCCGCCCGCAGCGCGTCCCGCCGCCGCTCGAGCTCGGCGACCTCGGCGAGCAGGGCGGTGCGCCGCGCCGCGGCGTCCCGGTCGAGGCGCTGCCGGACCGCGGCCGCCTCCTCGTCGGCGCGCTGCCGCTGCTCGCGCCCGGTGTCCAGCATCCGGACGATCTCCTGCCGGGCGTGCAGCCGGGCGGCGGCCGCGTCGTCGGCGGCCTGCCGGCGGACCGCCGCGGCGTGCTCCGCGGCGGCGTCCTCGACCGCCCGCGCCTCGGCCAGCCGCGCCGTGATCGCCGCGTCGGTGTCCCGGCGTGCCTGCTCGGCCGCCTCGAGGACCCGGCCGGCCTCGGCGGTGGTCTGCTCCGCGCGGGCGGCCGCCACGGCCAGCACCCGCTCGGCGTGGGCCGCGGCGTCGGCGCGCACGCCCCGCGCGCAGGCCAGCACCTGCTCGGCCTCGGCCGCGGCGGCGCGCCGGTCGGCCCGGGCCTCGGCGCGGATGCCGTCGGCCTGGTCGGCCGCCGCGGCCAGCAGCGCCGCGATCCGCCCGGACACCCGGACGAGCTCGGCGCCGCCGGAGGAGTGGGCCAGCAGCTCCCGGGCCTCCGCGAGCGCGGTCGCGGTCTCCAGGTGCCGGGCCAGCAGGTGCTCGCGCTCCCGCTCGGCCGTGGCGAGCTCGTCCTCGGCCCACCGGACGTAGGTGTCGACCTGGAAGCGGTCGTAGCCGGCGAGGGCGCGGTCGAACATCGGGCCGGCCGCGAGGACGGTGGGCAGGTCGCCGGCGACGTTGGGGCGCCGCGGGTCGGGGAGGTCGGTGGAGGAGGCCCCGGTGGTGCCGGGGTCGGTGCGGAGCTCGATGCCCATGCCAGCTGCCTCTCCGCGGTCGGGTCCGGGCTGGGCACGCTACGGCCGCCGGGGCCGGCCGGCGGCCGGGATCCGGCGGTGGTCACCCGGGGGCGTCGTGAGCCCGCCCGAAGGGGCGACGGCCGTTCCGGGGTGCCACCCCTGCGTCACCGGTGCGTCACCTCCCGCGACGTCGCCCCGGCGGGTGACAGCGCCGCCGTCGCGGGGCGCGGCGCCGGTGCGGGCGAGCACGCTGACCCCATGGACGACGTCCCGAGCACGCCGGCCCCGGGTGACCTGACCGTCCCGCTGCTGTCCGGGTGGGAGGGGGTCGGGGCCGGGCTGCTGCTGCTCGCCGCCCTCGCCGTGGTGGTCCTGCTGCTGGCGGCCGCCCGGCCCGGAGCCGGCAACCGGGTGGAGTGGCAGGCGTGGCTGGACGCCCGCTCGGGCCGGGCCGGCGCCGCACCGGCCGAGCCCGCCGACGGGCCCGGGTCGATCGCGGAGCGGTGACCCGGCACGCCCGGCCGGGGTCTCAGCGCGGTGGGCCGGGCAGCACCGAGCCCTCCAGCACCGACCCCACCCAGTGCAGCGGCCGGGCCCCGCCGTCGGAGGGCTCCCAGGCGTCCCGGGACAGGACCGTGTCCCACAGGTGCAGCTGCGCCCGCCAGTGCCGGGCCACCGCCCGGCGCAGCGGGCCCGCTCCGGGCGGCCCGTCCCGGCGCGGCAGGACGGCGGCCGTGAGGACGACCCCGGTGAGGACGGCGACCAGCGGCGACATGACGCCACGATGGCCCCCGGCACCGGCCGGCGACAGGGGTGGAACGGCCCCGTAGCGCAGCGGGGCTGCCGGGTTCAGGGGCTGGGCGGCGGGGCCGTCTCGGTGGGCGGCGTGGTCTCCGTCGGCGGCGTGGTCTCCGTCGGCGGCGTCGTCTCGGTGGGCGGTGCGGTCTCCGTGGGCGGTGTCGTCGCGGTCGGCGGCGTGGTCTCCGTCGGGGGTGCGGTGGTCGGCGGCGGAGTGGTCTCCGCCGGTGGGGTGGTCTCGGTGGGGGGTGTGGCCTCCGCCGGCGGGGTGGTGGTCTCGGCGGGCGGTGTCGTCGCGGTCGGCGGGGCGGTCGTCTCCGCGGGCGCGGTCGTCGTCGGCACCGCGGTCGTCGTCGGTGCCGGCGGTGTCGTCGGAGGGGGAGCCGTCGTGGGCGGCGGGGTGGTGGTGACCGGTGCCGGCCGGGCGGTCGTCACCGGCGCGGGCGGCGGCGCCACCTCCTCGACCGGCGGGGGAGCGGCCTGCGGGGACGGCGCCGGCGCCGGGGCCACCGGCGGCGCGGCCTGGATCACCGAGGCGCCGCGCGCCGGCCCGGGCGGGACGACCACGCCGCGGTCGGCGCTGGGCACCGCGGACGGCGGCGGTGCCGGGTCCGGAGAGGACAGGGCCTCGGTGGCGTAGGCGACGCCGCCGACGACGGCGAGCACCACGGCGGCGGCCGCGGCGGCCTCCACGGCGCGGGGCAGGCGCCGGCTGCGCACCGCGACCGACGGGGCCCCGACGCTGACCACCGGGTGCCGGGCCGGCGCCACGAGCGGGACCGGCTCCGGCCGGCGGTGCCGGCCGGTCTGTGCCCGCGGCGCCAGCACCCCGCACAGCAGCGCGCCGGCGAGCAGCACCCCGGCGCCCAGCAGCAGCGCGGAGGCGTAGCCGGCGCCGAACGCGTCGCGGGCGCCGTCGGCCACGGCGGCGGCGCCGGGTCCCTCCCGCTCGGCCACCGCCAGCGCCTGGGCGACCCCGGACTCCGCCCAGGTGGCGGCGCGGTCGGGCAGCCCGGCGAGCGCCGGCCGCAGGTCGTCCCGGTACCCGGCCAGCAGCACGCTGGCCGCCACCGCGCCGCCGAGCGCGCCACCGACCTCCCGGGTCACGTCGTTGACCGCGGCGGCGAGCGTGCGCCGGTCGGCGGGCAGGCCCTCGATGATCAGCGCGGTGCCGGGGGTGAGGGCCAGCCCGAACCCGACGCCGAAGACGAACAGCGCCCCGGCGAAGTGCCACAGCGGGGACCGGCCGTCGGCCTGGGCGGCCAGCAGCGCCAGGCCGGCGGCCATCTGCCCGAGCCCCCAGGCGGCCACCGTGCGGGCGCCGAGGCGCCGCAGCAGGACCGGGGCCAGCTGCGCGGTGGGGCCGATCCCCAGCGCCATCGGCGCCAGCCACAGCGCGGCCTGCAGCGGGGTGAGCCCGTGCACGTACTGCAGCCACTGCGGCGCGAGGAAGAACAGCCCGAAGGCGGCGAAGAACTGTAGGAAGACGGCGGCGCTGCCGGCCGACAGCCCGCGGTCGCGGAACAGCCGGACGTCGAGCATCGGGGCGGCCGCGCGCAGCTCGTGGACGGCGAACGCCACCAGGCACACCGCGCCCGCGGCGAGCACGGCCACCGTGACCGCGTCGGTCCAGCCGCGCTCGGGGCCCTCGATGATCCCCCACACCAGCGCGCCGAGGCCGAGCAGCGCGAGCAGGCCGCCGAGCGGGTCCAGCGGCAGGTCCGGGTTGCGCGAGGGCGGGACCACCACCAGGCACAGCGCGGCGACCAGGGCCGACAGCAGGCCGAACGCCAGCTGCACACTGCCCCACCAGGCGAACTCCAGCAGGACGCCGGCGAGCACCAGGCCCAGCAGCGCGCCGGCCCCGGACACCGCCGCCCACACCCCGATGGCCGAGGCCCGGCGCTGCGGCGGGTAGGCGTCGACCAGCACCGACAGGGTGGCCGGCATGACCGCGGCCGCGCCGGCGCCGGCCAGCCCGCGCAGCGCGATCAGCGCCGCCGGGTCGGCGACCAGCCCCGAGGCGGCGCTGCAGCCGGCGAACACGGTCAGCCCCAGCAGCAGCGCGCCGCGGCGGCCGTAGCGGTCGGCGGCGATGCCCAGCGGCAGCAGCAGGGCGGCGAAGGTCAGCGCGTAGACGTTGACCGCCCAGGTCAGCTCCGTCTGGGTGGCGCCGGTGTCCCGGGCGAGCTCGGGCAGCGCCAGCGCGAGCGACGAGCCGGCGCCGATGACCAGGGCGAGGGCGGCACACATGACGGCGAGCAGGGCGCCGAGGCCCCCGCGGGTCGTTCGGGCGTCGGCCACGCGGTCTCCTGTGGTCGCCTGACAGGCCGGTGCTGGGCGGCGCTCAGGGTGCTGGCCTGCGGATACGCACCACAAGCCCCGCACGGTGCTCGGCGGCCGGCCGCCGGCTCACCCGTCCGGGTGACCCCGCATGGCGTGACGCTGCGTGATCCACGGCGTCACCCGGCGGGTCCTCCCGCCCCGTCCCGGTCCGGCCGGCCGGTGCGGCCGCCGCGCCCCGCGCTCCCGCCGTCCGCTTGCCCCGCCGCCCGCCGCGCAGGATGCTGCCCGCACCCGATGCCGGAGCAGGTGGCGTCGTCCACCACGTCGTCCCCCCCGCTCCGGTGCAGGACACGGCGCACGCGCCCGAGCCCCAGGAGGAGCCGGTGACAGCGACCCAGACCCGTACCAGCAGGGCCGGTGACAAGCTTTCCGGCCGGGTGGCCTTCGTGACCGGCGGCACCCGCGGCATCGGGGCGGCCATCTGCCGCAGCCTGGCCGCGCAGGGCGCCGACGTGGCCGCCGGCTACAGCGGCAACACCGAGCGGGCGGAGATGTTCGCGCAGGACTTCTCCGGCGCCTACCCCGACAGCCGGATGAGCGTCCACCGCGGCGACATCGCCAGCCCCGACGACTGCCGGCGCACCGTCGCCGAGGTCATCGAGCGGCACGGCCGGCTCGACATCCTGGTCAACAACGCCGGCATCACCGCCGACCGCACGGTGCTGAAGATGACCGACGACGACTGGCGCCGGGTCATCGACGTCAACCTCTCCGGCGCCTTCTACCTGTCGCAGGCGGCGCTCAAGCACATGCTCGAGCGCGGCAGCGGCCGGATCGTGATGATCTCCTCGGTCATCGGGGAGACCGGCGGCATCGGCCAGTCCAACTACGCCTCGGCCAAGGCCGGCCTCCTGGGGCTGACCAAGACGCTGGCCCGCGAGGCGGCGATGCAGGTGCAGCGCTCGGGCAAGACCGACGGGCTGGGCATCACCGTCAACGCCGTCACGCCCGGCTACACCGCCACGGAGATGCTCGAGAGCGTGCCGGAGAAGGTGCTCGACGGCCTCAAGGGCAAGATCCCGCTCGGCCGGCTCGGGGAGCCGGAGGAGGTCGCCCGCGTCGTCCACTTCCTCGCCGCCGACGCCTCCGGCTACATCACCGGGCAGGTGTGGGGGGTCAACGGCGGGCTGGACATGTAGCCCGCGCCGTGCAGCCCGCGCCGTGCAGCCCTGCCACCGGCCCCCGGGGCTCCGTTCGACCCATCGACCAGGGAGAGGTACCCGCGTGTTCGAACGGATCGCCGTCGTCAACCGTGGTGAGCCCGCGCTGCGGCTGATCCGCGCGGTCCGCGAGCTCGACGCCGAGCACGGCACGCGGACCCGGGTGGTCGCGCTGCACACCGAGGCCGAGCGCCGCGCCACGTTCGTGCGGGCCGCCGACGAGGCGGTCGTGCTGGCCGACACCGGCGGCGTCAACCCCTACCTCGACCACGCCGAGCTCGGCCGGGCGCTGCGGGTCAGCGGCGCCGACGCGGCCTGGGTCGGCTGGGGCTTCGTCGCCGAGGACCCCGCCTTCGCCGAGCTGTGCGCCGACCTCGGCGTCACCTTCGTCGGGCCGCCGCCGGAGGCGATGCGGCTGCTGGGCGCCAAGATCGAGGCGAAGGTGCTCGCCGAGCGGGTCGGCGTCCCCGTCGCGCCGTGGAGCGCCGGCCCGGTCGAGGGCGCCGACGACGCCCGCCGGCACGCCGAGGCGATCGGCTACCCGCTGATCGTCAAGTCGCGCAGCGGCGGCGGCGGGCGGGGCATCCGCGTCGTCCGCACGCCCGGCGAGCTCACCGAGGCCCTCGAGCGGACCCGGTCGGAGGCGGCGAAGAGCTTCGGCGACCCCGTCGTCTTCATGGAGCGGCTGGTCGAGGGCGGCCGGCACGTCGAGGTCCAGGTGATCGCCGACTCCCACGGCACCGTCTGGGCGCCCGGGGTGCGCGACTGCTCGGTGCAGCGGCGCAACCAGAAGGTCATCGAGGAGTCGGCCTCCCCGGCGCTGTCGCCCGAGCAGGACGCCGCGCTGCGGGAGTCGGCGATCGCGCTGGTGCGGGCCGCCGGGTACGTCGGCGCGGGCACCGTCGAGTTCCTGTACCAGCCGCAGGAGCGGCTCACGACCTTCCTGGAGGTCAACACCCGGCTGCAGGTCGAGCACCCGGTCACCGAGGCGACCACCGGCCTGGACCTGGTCAAGCTGCAGCTGCACGTCGCCGCGGGCGGCCGGCTGGAGGGCGACCCGCCGCCGGCCACCGGGCACGCCGTCGAGGCCCGGCTGACCGCCGAGGACGCCGAGCAGGGCTTCGCGCCGGCGCCCGGCCGGGTGGAGCTGCTGCGGCTGCCGACCGGTCCGGGCGTCCGCGTCGACACCGGGCTCGGCGTCGGCGACGTCGTCCCGCCGCAGTACGACTCGATGATCGCCAAGGTCATCGCCTGGGGCCGCGACCGCCCCGAGGCCCTCGCCCGGCTGCGCTGCGCGCTGCGGGAGACCACCGTCGTCCTGCGCGGCGGGGCGACGACGAAGTCCTTCCTGCTCGACCTGCTCGACCGCCCCGAGGTGGTCGAGGGCACCGCCGACACCGGCTGGCTCGACCGCTCGGGCCTCGCCGAGATCGTCGGCGGCGACCGCGGCGCCGGGGACGCGTGGGTGGCGCTGGTGCAGGTCGCCGTCGACATCGCCGCCGCCGAGGAGGCGCGGGAGCGGGAGGCGTTCCTGGCCTCGGCGCGCGGCGGGCGGCCGCGGGCGCCGCACGAGGTGGGGCGCACCGTCGAGCTCGGCGTCCGCGGGCAGGTGTACCGGCTGACCGTCGCCAGCGTCGGGCACGACCGCTACCGGGTCGGGTTCGACGGGCGGGTCGTCGACGTCGAGGTCGACCGGCTCGGCCCGCTGGAGACCCGGCTGGCCGCCGCCGGGCGGCGCTACGCGGTGGTCGCCGTCGAGGCGCCCGGGTCCTCGCTGGTGGAGGTCGACGGCGTCACCCACCGGGTCGGCCGCGACGTCGGCGGCGTGGTCCGCGCGCCGGCCCCGGCGGTGGTCGTCGCCGTCCGCGTCGCCCCCGGCGACGAGGTCGAGGCCGGCGCCCCGGTCGCGGTGGTGGAGAGCATGAAGATGGAGACGGCGGTGCGGGCGCCGTTCGCCGGCCGGGTCCGCGAGGTGCGGGCGGTGGTCAACAGCCAGGTCGACGCCGGCGCGCCGCTGCTGCTGCTCGACCGGGCCGGCGGCGACGTCGAGGAGGCCACCGGCGAGCGGGTGGTGCTGCCCGGCGGCGACGACGAGCCCGACGGCGACCCGCACGCCCGGGCGCTGGCGCTGCTGGCCGAGCTGCGGGCGCTGGTCACCGGGTTCGACGTGAGCGCCGGTCACGCGCGGCGGCTGGTCGCCGAGTACGCCGCCGCCCGCGACGGGCTGCCCGCCGACGACGCGCGGCTGCTGTCGGCCGAGCTCGACGTGCTGGTCACCTTCGCCGACCTCGCCGAGCTCTCCCGCAACCGGCCGGCCAGCGCGGAGGAGGAGGCCGACACCCAGGTCCACAGCCCGCGCGAGCACTTCCACGCGTTCCTGCACTCCCTCGACGCCGAGCGGGAGGGGCTGCCGGAGACCTTCCGCGCCCGGCTGCGGCGGGCGCTGGCCCACTACGACCTCGACCAGGACGTGTCCGACCTCGAGCCCGGCCCGGCGCTGGAGGAGGCGGTGCACCGGGTGTTCCTCGCGCAGCAGCGCACCGCCGAGCAGCTGCCCGCCGTCTCGGCGCTGCTGGACCGCTGGCTCACCGCCGACCGGCTGCCCGACGGGCCCTCCCGCGCGGAGGTGGGGGAGGTGCTCGACCGGCTGGTGGTGGCCACCCAGCTGCGCCACCCCTCGGTCGGCAACCTCGCCCGCGCCGTGCGCTTCCGGCACTTCGAGGAGCCGGTCGTCCGCGCGGCCCGGCAGGAGGTCCTCGACCGCGCCGCGAAGCTGCTCGAGGAGCTCGACGAGGCCGGCGCCCGCGGGGACACCGCCGAGAGCATCCGCCGGATGGAGGCGCTGGTCGCCAGCCCCGAGCCGCTGGTCCGGCTGCTGGCCCAGCGCCTGGCGCGCACCACGAGCGTCCCCGACCCGGTGCTGGAGGTCCTCACCCGCCGCTACTACCGCAGCCGCAACCTCGAGGACGTCCGCTCGAGCCTGCTCGACGGCGACACCTGCGTCACCGCCGAGTACGCCCTCGGCGGGGAGCGGCTGCACCTGCTGGCGCTCATGACCCGCGCCGAGCGGCTGCCGCAGGCGCTGGCGGCGGTGGCCGGCGCGGTCGACCGCCTCGCCGACCCGGGGCGGACCGTCGTCGACCTCTACGTCGACTGGCCCGACCGCCCGGCCGACCCCGACGCGCTGTCGGACACCGCCCGCGGCCTGGTCGACGGCGTCCCCGGGCTGCGCGCCGCCCGCCGCGTCACCGTGACCGCGTCCACCCCCGACGGCGGCCCCAACGGCGGCGAGGTCGAGACGCTCACCTTCCGCCCGGACGACGACGGCCGGCCGGCCGAGGCGCGGCTGCTGCGCGGCCTGCACCCGCTCACCGCCCAGCGGCTGGACCTGTGGCGGCTGGAGGCCTTCGACGTCGAGCGGGTGCCCTCCCCGGAGGACACCGTGCTGCTGCACGTCACGGCGAAGGACCACCCCAACGACGAGCGGTTCATCGCGCTGGCCGAGGTCCGCGACCTGACGCCGGTGCGCGACGAGCGTGGCGACGTCGTCGGGTTCCCCACCATCGAGCGCCAGCTGCTGTCCTGCCTCGACGGGCTGCGGCGCTCGCAGTCGCTGCGGCGCTCGCGCCGGCCGCTGGAGCACAACCGGATCCACCTCTACACCTGGCCGTCGATCGAGGTGCCGCTCGCGGAGGTCGCCGAGTTCGCGCGCACCGCCGCGCCGCTGACCCTCGGCGCGGGCCTGGACCAGATCGTGCTGCTGGCCCGGCTGCAGGAGGAGGAGGGCCGGCCGCCGCGCGACGTGGCGCTGCGCTTCGCCAACCGCCCCGGCGTCGGGGTGCGCATGGCGGTCACCGACCGCCCCACCACGCCGCTGCGGCCGCTGGACGACTACACCGAGAAGGTGCTCAGCGCCCGGGCCCGCGGCGCCCCCTACCCCTACGAGCTGGCCCCGATCCTCGCCGGGCCGGGCGGGTCGTTCACCGAGCTCGACCTCGGCGAGGACGGCCGGCTGGCGCCGGTGGAGCGGCCGCCGGGGCAGAACCGGGCCGGCGTCGTCGTCGGCCTGGTGAGCACCCCGACGCAGCGCTACCCGGAGGGCGTGACCCGGGTGGCCCTCTTCGGCGACCCGACCAAGGCGCTGGGCACCGTCGCCGAGCCCGAGTGCTCCCGCATCGTCGCCGCCCTCGACCTCGCCGAGGAGCGGGGCATCCCGGTCGAGTGGTTCGCGCTCTCGTCGGGTGCCCGCATCTCGATGGACAGCGGCACCGAGAACATGGACTGGGTGTCGCGGGCGCTGCGCCGGATCATCACGTTCACGCAGGCCGGCGGGGAGGTCAACGTCGTCGTCACCGGCATCAACGTCGGCGCCCAGCCGTACTGGAACGCCGAGGCGACGATGCTCATGCACACCCGGGGCATCCTCGTCATGACGCCGGACAGCGCGATGGTGCTGACCGGCAAGCACTCCCTGGACTACTCCGGCGGCGTGTCGGCGGAGGACAACTTCGGCATCGGCGGCTACGACCGGGTCATGGGGCCCAACGGGCAGGCGCAGTACTGGGCGCCCGACCTCACCGGCGCCCTCGACGTGCTGACCCGCCACTACGACCACACCTACCGCGCGCCGGGGGAGCGGTGGCCGCGGCCGGCGGGCACCTCGGACCCGCGCGACCGCGACGTGCGCTCCTTCCCGCACGAGCACCCGGCCAGCGACTTCACCACGGTCGGCGACGTGTTCTCCGCCGAGGCCAACCCCGAGCGCAAGAAGGCCTTCGACATCCGCACGGTGATGCGGGCGGTCAGCGACCAGGACCACCCGGTGCTGGAGCGGTGGGCCGGCATGGCCGACGCCGACACCGCCGTCGTCCTCGACGCCCACCTCGGCGGCCACCCGGTGTGCCTGCTCGGGGTGGAGTCCCGGCCGATCCCGCGGCGCGGCAGCCGCCCGGCCGACGGGCCCGACCAGTGGACGGCGGGCACGCTGTTCCCGCGGTCGTCGGCCAAGACCGCCCGCGCGATCAACGCCGCCAGCGGCAACCGGCCGCTGGTCGTGCTGGCCAACCTGTCGGGCTTCGACGGGTCACCGGAGTCACTGCGCAACCTGCAGCTGGAGTACGGCGCAGAGATCGGCCGGGCGATCACCAACTTCGACGGGCCGATCGTGTTCTGCGTCGTGTCCCGCTACCACGGCGGCGCGTTCGTCGTGTTCTCCGGCGCCCTCAACGAGCAGATGGAGGTGCTGGCCGTCGAGGGCTCCTACGCCTCGGTGATCGGCGGCGCCCCCGCCGCGGCCGTCGTCTTCTCCCGCGAGGTCGACCGGCGCACGGCCGCCGACCCCCGCGTGCGGGAGCTCGAGGCCGCCCTCGGCTCGGCCGACGCCGTCGAGCAGGCGCACCTGCGGGCGGAGCTCGCCGGCGTCCGCAGCGCCGTGCGGTCGGAGAAGCTCGGCGAGGTCGCCGCCGAGTTCGAGGCCGTCCACGACATCGAGCGCGCCCGCCGGGTGGGCTCGGTGCACGACATCGTGCCCGCCGCCGAGCTGCGGCCCCGCCTCATCGCCGCCGTCGAGCGCGGGATGGGGCGCGCCGTCCGCAGCTGACCGTCGACAGGGAGGACCCCCGTGAACACCTTCGTCCTGAACCGGCACGGCCGCGTCGTGTTCCCCTCGAACGTCATGCCCGAGCTGGACCTCTCCACCGTGGAGACGCTCGAGCAGCTCGACAGCGTCATCCGGCGGGACTTCGAGACCAAGGCCCCCAGCGGCACCGAGATCCTCGGCAAGGTGCGCACCGGCGCCTACGCCACCCGCTACGACCTCATGCGCGACGTCGCGCTCAACCTGTTCTGGGCCAACCGCTTCTCGATCACCATGTACGACAAGCGGCCCACCCGCTGGGCCGACGTCCCCCGCACCCGCGACGACGTCTTCCTGCCGGTACTGCGGCCGTGGGAGGACGGCGAGACGAAGATCGCCGCCGTCGAGCAGGCCTACCCCACCCTGCCGGCGCGGTGGGACGCCGAGGTGGAGGACCGCGTGTTCGGCATCCTCTTCGACGTCTACGGCCACCGCCGGCACCAGGCCACCACGCTGCCGGCGGTCAAGCCGACGGTCGCGGAGTTCCTGGCGCAGTCGGGTGCGCTGACCTTCCGGCTGGCGTCCTACGACCCCGACCACCCGGTGTACAGCTACGACGACATCGTCGACTGCAGCGAGGACGTGCCGGAGCTGGAGGCGCTGCACCGCTGGGCGATGGTGCTGCACAACCAGTACCCGTGGGACCGCTCGCAGGTGGAGCTGACCGAGGCGAGCCGGCTGCGCGACGACGACTGGGTGGTGGCCTTCCACCCGCGCGACCGGGAGGTGCGCGGCTTCCTGCGCCGGCTGCGCGCCGGTGTCCCGCCGCGGCACGCGCCCGCGCCGCGCGAGTCCCGACCGCCGGTGCGGCCGTTCCCGGCGGTCGACGTGCGGGCGCGGTTCGCCGTCCGGCCGCGGCTGGAGGCGCTGGTGGCCGTGCACGGCGACCAGGTGTGCAGCAACGAGGACCTGATCCGCAACACCGCCTACAACTGGTCGCCGATGAGCGCCGAGGAGATCGCGGCCAAGACCGGCATCCGGGAGCGGCGCTACAGCTCGCTGCCGCTGGAGGAGCTGGCGCTGCAGGCCGCCGAGGGGGCGCTGGCGCGGGCCGGCCGCGAGCCGGAGGAGATCGGCGCGGTGCTGGTGTGCACCTGCACCAGCTCCCGCCTGATCCCGTCGCTGGCCACCTACCTGTGCGGCCAGCTCGGGATGCACCAGGTGTACGCCGCCTACGACGTCATCGCCGCCTGCGCGGGCATGCCCTACGGCGTCGCGGACGCCACCCGGCTGCTGCAGGAGGTCGAGCGGCCGGTCCTGGTCGTCTGCGCCGAGAAGTTCTCCGACAAGATCGGCAACGTCCGCACCTCGCGGATGATCTTCGGCGACGGCGCGGCGGCGATGGTGGTGGGCCCCGCACCCGAGGGCGACGACGGCGACGTCGACCTGCTCAAGACCTACGCCAGCGGCCCGGCGAGCGAGGTCAACTCGATCCTGTGGCCCAACCCGGAGTTCGACAACAACATCACCGTGTTCGGGCCGCAGGTGAAGGCGCTGGCCGGCCGCTACCTCACGCAGATGATCGAGGAGCTCGGGCAGCTGCCGGCGCCGGAGGGGCGGGCGGGCTCGATGATGGACGCCATCGACCTGATCGTGCCGCACCAGGCGAACAAGACGATGGTGGTGCAGCTGGCCGAGCGGGCCGGGCTGTCGGCCGACCAGCTCTACTTCGACATCGACGAGGTCGGCAACACCTCCTCGGCGAGCATCCCGCTGGCCATCCACGACGCCGTCCGCGACGGGGTCATCACCGAGCCGGTGCGGGTGTTCGCACCCGGCTTCGGCGCCGGTGCCGTGGCCGGGTACGTGGTGCTGCGGGTCGACCCGGCGGTGGTCGCGGTGTCGACGCCGTCCGTGCCGCACGAGCACGGTGCCGACACCCCCGCGCCCCCGCCGTCCGACGAGACCCGCTCGGCCTCGGAGGGCATGCAGGAGGCCTTCGGCTGACGGCTGGTCCAGGTCCCGGCCCGTGGCGGGCCGGGACCGCCGGGCAGGCGGGATCAGAAGGGCGGCGGGTCGTCGTCCGGGTCGGGCGGCCCGTCGGCTTCCGGTGGTGGCTCGGGTGTCGGCGGCGGTGGTCGCCGGAGGCCCGGTGGCCGGGTGGTGCGGGTGATGCCGGACGGTGTGGTGACGGTGAGCGTTCCGTCCTCGGCCATCTCGAAGCGCCAGCCGCGGGCGAAGGTCTTCACGCGATGATGCGAGCGGCAGAGGCAGCAGAGGTTGGCGCAGTCGGTGGCCCCGCCGGCGGCGTGGGGGAGGACGTGGTCGGCGTCGGCCCAGCCGACCCGCTGCCCGCAGGTGGGCATCCGGCAGGTGCGGTCGCGGGTGCGCACGAACGCCTGCTGCGCCGCCGACGGGGTGTAGCCGTTCCTGGCCGCCGGCCGGTCGAGCACCGGGCAGTCGCACTCGGTCTCCGCATGATCAGGGCAGCCTCGGGTGGCCAGCTTCCGCAGCCGGTCGAGGGTGGCCGCCGCCCGGAGCGTCCCGTCGTCCTCGGTCAGCGCCACCGTCACCGACCCACCCTCGGGCGCCTGCACGCCGAGGGCGTCGAGCTGGGCGAGGAGTGCCCGTAGGTGGGCGGCGGTGATCGGCAGCCCGTTCACCTCCCCGGCCTGCGTCGACCGCCCGGCCAGCGACGCCAGCGTGGCGATGATCTGCAGATGGGCGGTGACCGCCATCCCGGCCTGCCAGGGGCGTTGCAGCAGGTCGGCGAACACCAGAGTGCGCAGCTGCCCGATCGGGCGCGGGTCGCCGTCGGCCTTGAGCATCCGCGCCAGCGCGTCGACGGTCGCATGGCAGGCGGCGGCCACGTCGGTCGGTAGGTCGGCGGCGAGGGTGCTCATCCCGTCACTGGGGGACGGGTAGACGCGCACGTCGGCCTGTCGTTCGGCGGTCGTGCGGCGCTGGTCGACGGCGTCGGTGTCGGCCTCCAGCAGCAGCTCCAGCGCCCGCTTCTTGACCTTCCCGACGGTCAGCTGTGCCGCCTCGGGCAGCACGGCGGCCTCGATGCGGCGGGCGAGCGCTGGCTTGGTGTGCTGCAGCACGTCGACCAGCGCCCGCGCGCGGGCCTCGTCCAGCTCCCCGGCGGCCAGTGCGGCCCAGGTGGCGGGCAGCCGCTCGCGGTAGGTCCAGGCGCGGGTGGCCAGGTGGTTGGCCGTACCCCGGCCGCAGTTGAGCACCACCGCCAGCTCGGCGGTGAAGAACTCCGACACCCCGGGCAGCTCGCCATCGGGCTTCCACGACCCGCGGCGGGCACCGGGGGCACCGGGCGGCGGGCCGTCGCCATCGGGGCTGTCGTCGGCCAGGCCCAGCACCAGCTCCGCCTCGTAGGCGGCGGTCACCGCCTTGAGCGCGGCCACCCGCTGCAGCTCGGCGGCCTTCTGCTCGCGTGAGAGCAGGCCGACCGGCAGCCGACGGAACTCCGGCGGGCGGGAAGCGAGCAGGTCGAGGAGGTCACCCGCCACCGGCGAATCGACGTCCGCGATCTCCTGCACGACCCCGAACCTACGCACGGGGTACGACAGTTCCCGCAGGTCAGCAGCGTGTGAGGGTGGGCAGTCCGTCGGCCGACGTCACGGCAGGCGGATCTCGGCGAGCAGCTGGGCGTGGTCGGAGACCGTGCGGTCGGGGCGCTCGTCGCTGACCTGGCTGTCGACGAGGTGGTCGTTGAGGTACCGCATGCCCACCACCTCCCCGATCCGCTGCGGGTTGCGCTCGTAGAACTCCTGGCTCACGAGCACGTGGTCGAGGTTCTCGTAGTGCCCGTTGAAGACGTGGGTGTAGCTGACGTCGCGTCCGCTGCGGCGGGTGGTGATCTCGTGGGCCGAGTACAGCAGCCGGTCCCAGTAGGCCCTGCGGTCGTCGGGATCCCTCGGCCAGAACCTCGACGGCGCGTCGCCCGTGACGATGTCGGTGGTGACCGCCCGGGCGGCGTCGTTGAGATCACCCAGCACGATCACCGGTCGGGCGTTGTCCACGACCTCCTGGAGCACGAGGAAGCGCAGCGCCGCGGCCTCGGCGGCGCGGCGGATCAGCGCCCGCGCCTTGCCGAGCGCCTCCTCGCGCGGGTCGTGCTCCGGTGCCCCGGGGTCGCGGATCGGCCGCTTGGACTTCAGGTGCGCGACGAAGACCGTCGTGGTGGTGCCCGTGGCGGGGTCGAGGACCACGCGCGTGCGCAGGACCGGGCGGCTGAAGGTCCCGACCGGCAGCGCGACCCCCTCGACCTCCGCGTCCACCCCGGGCGGGAAGTCGGTGACGGCCGTGACCGGCCCGTCGACGGGCAACCGGGTGGCCAGGCCGAGCCGTGGACCGCTGACGCCGTCGGCGCCCGGGGCCACGACCGTGCCGCCGGGGAACTGGCCCGACCGGTCGCAGACGTCGCGCAGGGCCTCTTCGTGGAAGACCTCCTGGAAGCCGACGAGGTGCGCCTTCATCCGGGTCAGCTGCCCGGCGGTCCACGCCGCCTTCCGGGCGTACTCGCCGGCCGTGTACGGCTTCTCGTCGGGGTAGAAGCGCTCGCCCTGCCGGGCGAGGTTGAGCACGTTGAACGTGCCGACCTTGACGTCCACGTCCGGGTTCCCTCCGCCTGCGTCGCCCGCCATGCTCGACCGGCAGCGTCACCGCCACGTCATCGCGACGGCGCCGGACGGCCGCGGGCGACCGGGAGAGGGTCAGCGGCCGCCGGGTCCCTCGGGGGTGAGGTCCTCCGGCGCGGTGTTGGCGCCGCACAGGACGACGGCGACGCGCTCGTCGCTGTCGGGGACGTGGGCGCCGGACAGGAGTGCTGCCACCGCACAGGCGGCACCGTGCTCGACCACCAGCCGGTACCGCTCCCACAGCAGGCGCCGGGCCGCGACGACGTCGGCGTCGTCGACCAGCACCGAACGGGCACCGGTGCGACGCGCGACCGCCCAGGCGATGGCGCCGAGTCGCGTCGCGCCGAGGGCGTCGGCGGCGACCCCCGACACGGGCACGTCGACCGGCTCCCCGGCCGCGACGGCCTCGGCGAAGGTCGGGACGGTCCTCGGTTCGACGCCGACGACGCGGGCGCGACCCTCCAGGGCGGCGGCGACCCCGGCCATGAGCCCACCGCCACCGACCGCGACCAGGACGGTGTCCACGGCGCCGTCGAGCTGCTCGTGCAGCTCGAGGGCGAGCGTGCCCTGGCCGGCGCAGATCTCCGGCTGGTCGTAGGCGTGGCAGAACAACGCACCGGCCGCCTCCGCGTGGGCGACGGCGGCGTCGTGGGCGTGGGCGTACCGGTCACCGACCTGGACGACCTCGGCGCCGAGGTCGTGCAGCCGCGCGACCTTGACCGCGGGCGCCGTGGCCGGGACGTAGACCCGGGCGGCGACCCCCTCCCGGGCCGCGGCGTGGGCCACCGCCAGCCCGGCGTTGCCCCCGGACGCGGCGACCACGCCGGCCGGACCCAGCTCACCCCGCTCCGCCGCCGCCAGCACCCGGTTGAGGGCGCCGCGGGCCTTGAACGACCCGGTGTGCTGCAGCTGCTCCAGCTTGAGGGCCACCGCCGTGCCGGGGAGGAGGTCACCGGCCTCCAGCACGGTGACCGGCGTGCGACGCACGTTCGCGGCGACGCGGCGCCGAGCGGCCTCGACGTCGTCCCTGCCGATCACGACGTCACCGTAGTGACGCCGGCCGGCCGGCCGGTCGACCGCGCCCGTCGACGCGGGCGGGACTCAGCCGCCGCCGCGCACCCGCACCGGCAGGCCGGGCGTCGTCTCCAGCGGTGACCCCTCGGCGTACGGAGCCCGGTCCTCGGCCGGGGGGAACGCCCCGCCCATGTAGATGGTCTCCCGGTCGATGAGGTCGCCGCGGAAGTGGAGGACGTCGACGAACGGCAGGGTCTCGTCGACGCCCTCGTAGCCGGCCTCGCCCTCGGCGATCCACGTGTCGCCCTCGCCCCGCACCGACCGGAGGGCGAACCACGTCTCGAGCGGGTAGGCGGCGCGCCACGGCGTGAAGTTCGCCTTGCCGTGGAAGCGCTCGCCGGACTGCGGGAACTCCAGCAGCGCGTCGTCGGTGTAGACCTCCGACCCCTCCGGCTCGGGGTGGGTGAGGTTCCACAGCAGCGCCGCCTTGGCGCCCTCGTAGTCCACGGCCTACCGCCCGGACGGGACCCGGTCGCGGACGTAGGAGCCCGGCGCCGGCTCCAGCGGCGGGTGGGCGGCGCTCCCGGCCTCGGTGGGCGCCGGCACCTCGTCCCCGGAGTGCCCGATGGCCCACTCCGACCACGGCTCCCACCAGCTGCCGGTGTGCTCCTCGGCCGTCGCGCGCCAGGCGTGCGGGTCCGGCCCGGGCTCGTCGCCGGTCCAGTACCGCGCCTTGGGGTTGCCCGGCGGGTTGACCAGGCTCTGGATGTGCCCGCTGTTGCTGAGCACGAAGGTGCTCGGTCCCGACAGCAGCTGGGTGGTCCGGTAGCAGCCGTCCCACGGGGTGAGGTGGTCGGTGAGCGCGCCGGTGACGAACGTCGGGATGGTGATCCGGCTCAGGTGCACCGGCGTCCCGAGCACCCGCAGCGCGCCGGGCTTGACCAGCGCGTTGTCGGAGAAGATCTCCAGGAACTGCTCGTGCAGCCGCGCGGGCAGGTTCGTGCCGTCGGCGTTCCACGCCAGGATGTCGAACGCCGGCGGGTCCTCGCCCATCAGCCACTGCCGCACGAGGTAGTTGAAGACCAGGTCGTCGGGGCGCATCCAGGTGAACACCGAGCCCATCTGGCGGGCGGTGATGACGCCCTGCCGGCGGGAGTTGCGCCGGGCGACGTCGACGAGCCGCCGGCCGGAGAACGCGCCCAGCGGCGCGCGGCTGGCGAAGTCCAGCAGGGTGACCGCGTAGCCGGCAGCGCGCACCCGGTCGTCGCCGGTGGCCGCGAGGTGGTTGAGCGCCGTCGTCATGATCTGCCCGCCGGCGCACAGCCCCAGGGTGGTGACGTCGGGGGAGCCGGTGACCTCCCGGGCGACATCGACGGCGCTGACCACGCCCTGCGCGTACTCGTCCAGGCCCCACGCGGCCTGCGCCTTCGTCGGGTTGCGCCAGCTGATCATGAAGACCTGCAGGCCCTGGCTGACGGCGTACTCGACCAGGCTGCGGCCCGGCCGCAGGTCGAGGAAGTAGAACCGCCCGATCGGCGGCGGGACGATCACCAGCGGCCGCTGCCGCACCCGCGGGGTGGACGGCGTGTACTGGATGAGCTCGACGACGTCGTCGCGGTGGACGACGGCGCCGGGCGTGACGCCGAGGTCCTCGCCGACGGTGAAGGCGCTGCGGTCGACCTGCGACGGCAGCCCGCCGTTGCGCACCAGGTCGTACAGCACGTTCCGGGCGCCGCGGACCAGGCTGCGCCCGCCGGTGTCGAACGCCCGCTTGAGGGCGGCGGGGTTGCCGGCCAACGTATTGGTGGGTGCCATCGCGCTGGTGAGGGCGTTGAGGACGAAGCGCACCTGCTCGACCTCGCGCCAGTCGGCGCCGCCGGCCTCGAAGTCGTCGACCAGGCGGCGCAGCGACGCCGAGGCGGCCAGGTAGGACTGCGCGAGCCGGCGGTACCCGGGGTGCTGCGACCAGGCGGGGTCGGCGAAGCGGGCGTCCCTCGGGGAGGGCGCGATCTCGTCGGTGCCCCGCAGGATCCGGACGCCGTCGCGCCCGAGCCGCACGGCCTCGCGCGCCAGCGGGCGGGGCTGGGCGAGGGTGGCGACGACGCCGCGGACCATCCCGCGGGTCGAGGGCATCGCGACCGGTTCACCGCCCTCCACCGGCACGGTCGGCGGGGCCGGGTCCGCCGTGCGGGCGGAGCGCGGGCGTGGTGGTGTCGTCGTCACGGGACCCCCCTGTGAGCTGGATCACACGGCCTCGACCGTACTGGCCCGTGCGCCCGCTGGGGAGGGCCGTCGGTCAGCCGGTCCCGCCCGCCCGCCGGTGGGCCGCCGCGACGCCGCTGGTGGGCAGCCGGACGCGCAGCACCGTCTCGCCGGGCCGCTGGTCGATCCCGATGTCCCCGCCGTGCCGCTCGACGATCCGCCGGGAGATGTCCAGGCCCAGTCCGGTGCCCAGGCCGACGCCCTTGGTCGTGTAGAAGGGATCGAAGGCGTGCGCCAGCGTCTCCGGCGACATCCCGGGACCGCTGTCGGCGACCTCCACGACCACCGCCGTGCCCGGCTCCAGGCGCGTGGAGACGCGCAGCGTCCCCGACTCGCCCACCGCGTCCAGGGCGTTGGTGAGGAGGTTGGTCCACACCTGGTTGAGCTCCGCGGCCAGCGCCTCGATGCGGGGCACGTCCGCGCCGTAGTCCCGCACGACGCTCACCCCGGCGGGGATGCGGTGCTTGAGCATCGTCAGCGTGCTGTCGAGCCCCTCGGTCAGGTCGGTCAGCTGCACGGCGGCGCGGTCGAGCTGGGAGTAGGACTTGACCGCCGCGACCAGGTCGGAGATGCGCCGGGTGGAGTCCTTGACCTCCGCCAGCAAGCCGGTCGCCGTCAGCGTGCTCGCCACCCAGTCCAGCCCCGGCTCGAGCCGGTCGGCGCCCAGCGCCTCGGCCAGCTGCTCGGCCCACGCGACGTCGGCGCCGGCCCCCGCCAGGGTCGGCGCCAGCACCCAGTCGCGGGCCACGCCGTGCTCCGACAGCCAGTCGGCCAGCTCGTCCTCCCGGTCGGCCAGGTCGATCGGGCCCAGGGCCGGCCGGCCCTCGAGCTCCCGGCGCAGGGCGTCGAGCCGGGTGAACTGCTCGTCGGTGACCGCGGCCGCGGTGAGCCGGCGCACCGCGGCGACCACGTCGGTGTGCGCCTCGCCGAGGGCGTCGACGGCCCGGGTGGCCGCGGCCGCCGGGTTGTTCAGCTCGTGCGCCAGCCCGGCGGCGAGCTTCCCGAGGGCGGCGAGCGCCTCGCGCTGCCGCGCCATCGACTCGTAGTTGCGCGCCGAGCGGGAGACCCCCTCGATGAGCGGCAGGCCGAGCGGGAAACGGGCGGCCCACAGCCGGCGCAGCTCCTCGGCGGGGACCCGCAGGACCCGCCCGGCCGTCGTCGCCCGGCCGGTGGCGAGGTAGGCGCCGTGCTCGTCCCACGCCCGGAAGCCGCCCGCCCAGCGTCCCGGGACGTCCATGGTCCCCAGCCGCGTCTCGTCCTGCCCGAGGTGGCGCAGCAGGTCGATGCAGCCGTCGAGGAGCACCCACCAGCTCTGCGCCGGGTGGTCCTCCTCGAACAGGACGTCGCCGCACGCGAACGCGACCTCGGTGCCGGCGTCGAGCAGCGTGCGCAGCTGGTCGTCGTCGCTGCCGGCGAAGAGCGCGAGCCCGCGCAGGTCGTCGAGGTGGACGGGCATGGACCGCTCCCTCCGGTGGCCGGCCCCCGAGCATGCCCGGGTCGGCCGCGCTCCGACAGGTCCCCGGCAGCGGCGGGAGCGCCGGTCAGACGAGGACGCGGCGGCCGTGGACGGCGTCGGCGGCCTCGGCGGCCAGCAGGATCCGGCGGGCCGGGCGGTAGCGGCCCTCGCGGAGGCTGCGGGCCTTGGCCGGGTCGGTCGCGGCCAGGTGCGCGCTGGCGGTGAGCGCGGCACTGTTCTCAGCGAGCCCGACGAGCCGGCCCAGCGGGTGCGCGGCGGAGCGGCGGATCAGGCCGGAGATGTAGGGCTCGCCGGGGCGCGGGGTGACCGCGTCCACCGCCTCGACGACGACCTCCGGCACCCCGAGGGCGCGCAGCCGGTGCAGGTCGTAGCGGCGGGCCGGGTCGGGGTGGTCGCGGGTGGCCGTGACGATGTCGCGCAGCAGCCCGGCCATCTCCGCTTGCGGGCCGTACCGGCGCAGCGCCTCGGCCATCGGCCGCAGCGAGGCGAGGTAGAGGTCGTGGCCCCGGGCGTCCACCTGGCCCTCGTGCGCCGCCAGCGCGAGCAGGTGCGCGTCGGCGACGGTGAAGGCCACGGCGCCGAGGCTAGGCCGGGTCCGTCGACCGGTGCGGCAGGCCCGGCCGACCCACCAGGGAACCGCGCCTCGGCCGACGGCGGTGGACCCGATCGCCACCACCAGCTCGGGAACGCCAGGCGGGTGACCCCGACCAGCGTGCTGGTCGGCCGTGCGCCGGCCGCGCCGGACCGCCCCACCAGCTCCTCCCAGCACCCGACCCCCGCGTCGACGTCGGTGCCGAGCACGGTGACGCGGACGACGTCCCCGAGCGTCGTCCCCGCCTCGCCGAGCACCCCTCGGGGTCGTCCACGCGGAGCGACACCTGGGCACGCACGTCGCCCGCGTGCTCGGGCGTCCCGTCGGGCGCGGTGCGCACCCCGCGCAGTTCGCTCCGTCACCCCACCGGCGCGGCGGTCACGGCCCGGCGGTCTGCGCCTCCCGGTCCTCGTCGGCGTACCAGGCGGCCAGCCGCGCGAACCCCTCCTCGAGGGGGACCTCGGGGCGCCAGCCCAGCGCGGCCCGCGTGCGCCGCTGGTCGAACCAGTGGGCGGTGCTCAGCTGCTCGGCGAGGAACCGCGTGAGCGGTGGGGTCGAGCGGCGGTCGGTGGCGGCCCAGACCCCCTCGACGACGGCGCCGGCCAGCCACGCGACCCGGGCCGGCACCCGGCGCCGCGGGCCCGGTGCGCCGGCCGCGCCGCACAGCCGGCCGAGCAGCTCCCCGATCGGGCGGGGCTCGCCGTTGCTGACCACCAGCGCCTCCCCGTGCACCGGGCCGCAGGCGTCGACCGCGGCCACCAGCGCCGCGGCGGCGTTGTCGACGTAGGTGGTGTCGACCAGGGCCGCCCCCGAGCCGATCAGCGGCAGCCGGCCCGCCCGGCCCCGCGCGACGATCCGCGCCACCAGCTGCTCGTCCCCGGGCCCCCACACCAGGTGCGGGCGCACCGCGAGGACGGCGAGGCCGGGGGAGTCGGCGGCCAGCGCCAGCACCTCGGCCTGCGCCTTGGAGCGCGCGTAGGAGCCGCGCGCCGAGTCGGGGTCGGCGGGGTCGGCGCCCGCGCCGGTCAGCGGGTCGCCGGCGTGCGCGACCGACGGGGAGGACACGTGGACCAGCCGCCCGACGCCCTCGGCCGCGGAGGCGGCCACGACGTTCCGGGTGCCCCCGACGTTGGCCCGCTCGTACTCCGCCCACGGGCCGGTCACGTCGACCTTGGCCGCCAGGTGCACGACGGCGTCCTGGCCCAGGACCGCCCGCGCCACCGCCGCGGCGTCGGCCACGTCGCCGAGCACCTCGGCGCACGGCAGCCCGGCCGGGCGGCGCTGCAGCACCGTGACCTCGTCGCCGCGGGCCAGCAGGGCCCCGGCCGTGGCCCGGCCGAGCATGCCGCTGGCCCCGGTGACCAGCACCCTCACCGGGCGCGGCCCCGGCGGCGGACGGGGGAGCCGGCGAGCAGCCGGGCGGCCCGGCGGGCCAGCGCGGTGCGGTCCACCTTCGACTGGTGCCGGACGTCGACCGGCAGCGACCGCGCCACGAGCACCGCGGCGACGTCGACCCCCGCCGCTGCCCGGACGGCGGCGGCCAGCTCGTCGCCGGCCACGGCGAGCCGGCGGCCGCGCCGGGCGGGCTCCGCGGGGACGACGACCACCACGACCACCTGGGCGCCGGCGGGACCGACGCCGACCGCCGCGGCCGCCGAGACCCCGGGCAGGCCCTCGACCCGCTGCTCGACGCCGACCGGCGTCACCACGCCCCCGGCGGTCGGGACCACGTGGGCCAGCCGGCCCTCGATCCACAACCGGCCCTCGTCGTCGAGGTGGCCGACGTCGCCGGTGCGGTGCCAGCCGGGGTCGCGGGAGGCCGCCCGCTCGGTGGCCCACAGCGCGTCGTAGCGGTCCTTGACGTGCGGCGCGCGCACGCAGACCTCCCCCGTCACGCCCACGACCCCGGTGAGCGGGCCGTCGGCCGCGCCCGTGGCCGACAGCGGGCTGACGCGCACCTCGACACCGGCGACCGGCCGGCCGACGCACACGCCCTCGCCGTCGCCGGCGCGCTCGATCTCGCCGAGGGAGACGTCGGTGACCGGCAGCGCCTCGGTCATGCCGTAGGGGGTGTGCGCCTCGGCCGCCGGCAGGACGTCGCGCAGCGACCGCAGCAGTGCGGCGGGCACCGGGGCGCCGGCCGACATCAGCAGCCGGACCCGGGCCAGCGCCGCCCGCTGCCCGGCCGTGAGCTCCGCCGCCGTCGCGGCGACCCGGCGCAGGGCGGCCGGCGCGGCGAACACCACGGTGGCGTCGACGGCGGCCGCGGCGTCGGCGAGCTCGGCGGCGGTGAGCGTGCCCGGTGCGGTGACGTCGACGTCGGGCACGGCCGAGGCGATGCCCAGGCCCGGCCCGAGGATCGAGAAGGGGGCGAAGGCGGCGACCAGCGCGTCGTCGGGAGTGAGGCGGTAGGTGCGGCGCACCAGGTCCAGCTGGGCGCCGACCTGGCGCTGGGTGTAGACCACGCCCTTGGCCGGGCCGGTGGCGCCGGAGGTGAAGACGACGGCGGCGTCGGTGTCCGGCGGGGCCTCCGGCGGCACCGGCGCGCTTCGGCCCCGCTCCTCCAGCTCCGCCAGGTCGTGCGCGGCGCCGAGCGCCCGGCGGCGGGCGGGGGTCAGCGGGCCGGCCGCGATGCGCGTCCCGGGCAGGCCCATGGCCCGCGCGGCGAGCAGGCCCGGGGCGGCACCGAGGACGTGGTCGGCCGCCGCGCCGCGCAGCGCGCGGCGCATCCCGGCGAAGCCCAGGCCCTTGTCGGCCACGACGACGGCCGCGCCGGCCCGCCACACGGCGTACACCGCGGCGGTGAGGTCGGGGGAGGGCTCGAGCAGCAGCGCGACCCGCTGACCCGGGCGGACCCCGGCCGCGGCCAGTCCCGCGGCCAGGTGCTCGACCCGGCGCGCCAGCTGCGCCCAGGTCACGGCGGTGCCGCCGACGGTGACCACCGCCGGGGACGCGTCGGCCGCGCGGCCGGCCAGCGCCGCCCACGGGCGCGCGGGCGCCGCCGCCTCCGGGGCCGGGGGCGGGGACGTCGGGCCGGCGGAGAGGTCCTCGACCCACCGGGCGACGGCCGCCGCGTACTGCGGCGCGTCCTCGGGCAGCAGGTGCGAGGCCCCCTCGTAGCGGTGGACCTGGGCCCCCGGCAGCCGCTCGCGCAGGTCGGTGAGGTACCGCTCGCCGAACACCGGGTCGCGCGGGCCCCACAGCAGCAGTGCGGGGACGTCGAGGGTGCGCACGCCCTCGGCGATCGCCTCCTGCACCGCCCGGGAGGGGTGGCCCTCGCGGAAGGGGATGTCGGCGACGAAGTCGCCCACCGACCGGCGGCGTCCCGGCGACCGGTAGGGGGCGGCGAAGGCGCGGCGGACCCCCGGCGGCAGCGCCGGGCGGGAGAGCGCGGTGGCGGCCCGCACGAACACCGGCGTGCCCACGGTGGCCGTCGCGCGGATGCCCGGGGCGTGAGCGAGCCGGATCAGCGCCGGCCCGAGGTCGCCCTCCGGCATGGCCACGGCGGTGTTGGTGAGCACCACACCGCGCAGCTGGTCGCGGTGCTCGAGCCCCCAGCCCAGCGAGATGATCCCGCCCCAGTCGTGGGCGACGGTGACCACCGGCCCGCGGATGTCGAGCGCGGCGGTGAGGTCACCGAGGTCGGCCACCCGCTGCGCCAGCGTCCGCGGCGCGTCGAGCCGGTCGGACCAGCCCATGCCCAGCTGGTCGGGCGCGACGACGCGCCAGCCCGGCGGCGGGGCGGCCAGCAGCCGGCGCCAGAGGTAGGACCAGGTCGGGTTGCCGTGGACGCACAGCAGCGTCCCGGCCGCGCCGTCCTCGGTCCCGGTGTCGGGGCCGGTGTCGAGCACGTGCCAGCCGTGCTCGCGGCCGTCGGCGTCCTTGACGCGGACCCGGCGGGACCAGGAGGGGTCCAGCCCGGGCAGGTCGGTCGGCGCGCCGCCCGTCACCAGGCGATCTCGAGGCAGCAGGCGTTCAGGCCCGAGCCGATGCCCATGAGCAGCACCCGGTCGCCGTCGACCAGGCCGCCGGCCTCGCTGGCCAGGGTGAACGGCACCGACGCCGGCCCGAGGTTGCCCCGGGTGGGGAAGGTGGTCGGGACCCGCGCGGGGTCGATGCCGAACCGGTCGCACATCGCCTGCGTGTGCACCTTGCTGACCTGGTGGACGACGTAGCGGTCCATGCCCACCCAGTCGAACTCGCCGGCGGCCTCGGCCCACAGCTCCTCCGACAGCGCGAGCCCCGCGGCGAGCAGGCCCTTGAGGTCGGTGTGCATGCCGTCGTTGTCGCCGGTGCACAGCTGGTGGTGCTCGGTGCCGGCGCGGCTGACCGAACCGACCAGGCGGTGGCCCTCGGGGTGGCGGTCGGCGGGGCCGAGGACCATCGCCGCGGCGCCCGAGCCGAGCGTCAGCGTGGCGAAGTGCTGCATGACGTCCTTGGCGGTGGTCTCCGGCCGGTTGAGCAGGTCGATCGTGCGCTCCTGCACCGGCCGGGAGTCCTCGCCGTTGACGACGAGGGCGTACTCGACCATCCCGCTGTCGATCATCGCCGCGGCCAGCTCCATGCCGTTGACGAAACCGAGGCAGGCGTTGGTGACGTCGAAGTTCTGGCACGAGCTGGGCAGCCCCAGCGCGTCGTGCACGGCGACCGCCGTCGAGGGCTCGAGGTGCTTGCGGCTGACGGAGGTGTTGACCATCAGCCCGATCTGCGCCGGGTCGACGCCGCTCTCGCTGATCGCCTTGGCCCCGGCGGTGGCCGCGCCGTCGACGAAGGAGACGCCGTCGGCCCACCAGCGGCGCTCGCGGATGCCGGCGAGCCGCTCGAGCAGGCCCGGCCGCAGGCCCACCCGCCGGTAGGTGTCGACGAGGAGCGCGTCGAGGGCGTCGGAGGTCACAACCTGGGAGGCGTCCGCCGTCTGCACGGTCAGGATCGCGGTGTTGCGGAAGCGGTGGGTCGCGTTGCCTGTCATCCGGGTCCAGTCGTGAGCGCAAGGGGGAGGGCCTCTGCGGTGGTCCGCCCAGGTCCAGCGGGCTCTACCCGGCCGCAGCACCGGTACACCGACCCTCTCAGAGGCGCACCACGTACCCGGCACGCGGGTCCCCGCCGCCGCCGAGGACCTCGAGCCACACGTCGCGCAGCGACTGCGGCCCGGAGGACTCCCGCACGTCGACCCACGCCGCCACGGCGGGGGTGAACCGGCGCCACGCCTCGCCGGAGCGCTCCTCGAACCCCGCCCGCCCCCAGTCGGCGGTGCGGGCGGCCATCCGGTCGGGCGCGAAGAAGAACGTCGGGCGCGTCCCCTCCAGCGGGCCCGGCGGGCTGGTGTCCCGGTGGGTGACGCCGACGACCAGGTCCAGCACCAGGTCCGTGCCCAGGTGGCGGTGCAGCTCCTGGCGCAGCGGCGTGCTGCCGGCGAGGTCGACGTAGGCGGTGGGCTCGCTGGCGAGCTCGGTCACCGCGTCGTACGGCAGCACGCGGTCGTAGCAGCCCAGCGACCGGGTGAACTCCACGTTGCCCGGGCTGGTCAGCCCGACCACCTCGACGTCGCCGCCGGAGAGCAGGAAGGCGGTGCCGTAGGCGGTCTTGCTCGACGCCGACGACAGGACCACCACGTCGGCGTCCTGCCCGGCGAGCTGGTCGGCGAGCAGGAAGGAGGTGAGGAACAGCGGCCGGAAGAGCACCTGCAGGTCCTCCTGCCCGGCGTCGGCGTCCGGGTCGGCCGGCGCGTAGGAGTTGTAGACGGCCGGCAGCGCGGCGCGGTGCGGGCTGCCGTCGCGGAACCCGTGAGCGCCGGCCCGCTCCGGGCGCACCAGCAGGTGGCTCGCCGGGGGCAGGTAGCCGTAGAGCCGCTGTCCGGCCTCGACGCCGTCGGCGCGGGAGGCGGTGATCTCGGCGAACCCCCACAGCGGCACCCGGCCGGCGCCGGCGCCGGCCGCGGGGAAGAAGTCCCAGTAGTGCAGCGTGTCGCCGAGGACGGCGTAGGTGACGTTGTTGGCCGTCACCCCGACGTGCTCGACCCGCAGCACGGCCTCGCCGTCGGCAGGTTCGGGCACGTCGACGTCGATCAGCGAGGTGGCGGTCAGGTCGTCGCGGGCGACCTCGAGGGCCCAGCCGGGTGCGGTCACCCGGCCACCGTGCCGGTGCCGGGGTGCGGCGGTCAACGCCGCCGGGTCAGCCGCCCGCCGGCTCGTCGGCCGGCTCGTCGGTCAGGCGGGCACGCAGCGTCGCGACCTCGGCGGTCAGCGCGCCGACGCGCTCGCGCGCCGCGCGCGCCTCGGTCTCCGCCGCGGCCGCCCGGCGCTCGGCGTCCTCGGCGCGCTGGGCCGCCCGCGCGGCGGCGGTGAGCGCCTCCTCGCGCCCCCGGCCGGCGGCGGCCGCCCGGTCGTCGGCCGCCTCGGCGCGGGCGCGGGCGTCCTGCTCGGCGCGCCGGGCCGCGTCCCGCTCCCGTTCCGCGCCGCGCGCCTGCTCGCGCGCGGCGGCGGCCGCGACCCGTTCTGCGTCGTGCGCGGCGAGGGCCTCGTCGCGTTCCGCGGTCCGGGTCCGCAGCACCCCGGTGAGGGTCTGCTCGGTCACCTCCCACCGGGCGCGGGCCTCGACGAGGGCGTCGTGCTCACGGGCGGCGTCGGCACGGGCGCGCTGCTCGGCCTCGCGGACCTCGGCGGAGTCCCGCTCGGCGGCCCGGCGTGCCTCCTCGGCGTCGCGGACCCGCACCTCGGCGGCCGCCCGCTCGCGCACGGCCCGGTCCCGCTCGGACTCCGCCTGCTGCCGCGCCGCCTCGGCGGCCCGGCCGGCCTCCTCGGCGGCCGCGGTGCGCCGGTCGGCCTCGGCGCGGGCTGCGGTGACCTGCTCCTCGGCGGTCGCCCGGGCTGCGGCGGCGTCGCGCTCGGCGGCCTCGCGGGCGTCCTCGGCCTCGGCGCGCAGCCGCTCGGCGAGGCGGGCCTGTTCCTCCGCGCGCAGCTGCGCGGCGTGGGCGGCGTCGATGTCGGACCGGGCCTGCGCCAGCCGCGCCTCGACGGTGGCCTCGTCGCGGTAGGCGTCGAGGGACTCCAGGGCGGCGGTGAGCAGGGCCGCCTGGTTCTCGGCCGCGGCCGCCGCCTCGCGGGCCGCGACCGCCCACCGTCCCACCAACTGGCGGACCCGGCCCTCCGGCGGCAGGTCCTCGGCCAGCGCGGCCGCGGTGGCCCCGGCTCCAGGGGAGCGGCCGGCCGCCGCACGGGCGCGCGCCCGCCGGGCGGTCTCCGGGTTGTGGTCGGCCCGCTCGCAGAAGCGCGGGGACGGGCCGCTGCGCCCGGCGACTCGGGGTCGCGGTGGCTCGGCGCAGCCCGGGAATGCGCACGTGTCCGGTGACGGTGGGACCGCGCCCTTGTCAGCCGTCATGGTGACGGACGATAGTCGAATGGGAGGCGCACGCATCTTTCTGTCGTCAATCGCCGATTGGCCGAGGGGCGATGGCTTCCGAGAAGCACCTATTCTGCGCAGTGATCCCTTGATCCCTGGACCGAGCCGGGAGGCCCACCCGATGACCGCTCCGACCGGATCCGGGGAGGACGCCGCCGTCGACGCCGCGGGGGAGGGCGGCCTGCTCCTGCCCGGGGACCTGGGCTCCGTCGGCTCCTACGTCGCCGCCGCGCGGTCGGCCGCCACCCGGGACGCCTACGCGCGCGACCTGCGGGCCTGGGCGGCGTGGTGCCGCGAGCGGTCGCTGCCGAGCGGGCCGCCCGCCGACCCGCTCACCGTCGCCGCCTGGCTGGCCGCCATGGCCGACGACGGGCACAGCCCGAGCTACGTCGCCCGCCGGCTGTCGGCCCTCAACGACGCCCACCGCAGCGCCGGTCACCCCGCCCCGGGGGACAACGAGGGCGTCCGGCGCACGCTGGCCGGGATCCGCCGCACGGCGGTGCGCGCCGGTCACCGGCCGCGGCGGGCCCGCGCGGTCGACACCGCCACCGTGCGGGCGCTCGTCGAGGACCTCCCGGACACCCCCGCCGGGCTGCGGGACCGCTGCATGGTGCTCGTCGGGTTCGCCCTGGGCCTGCGCGCCTCGGACCTGTGCGCGCTGCGCATCGAGGACCTCACCCCGGCCGGGCACGGCGGCCTCGACGTGCTGCTGCGGTACTCCAAGACCGACCAGGACGGCGCGGGGGAGACCCTGGCCCTGGCCGTGGGCGTCCGCGAGGTGACCTGCCCCGTCCGCGCCGTCGCCGCCTGGCGCGCGGCGCTGGCCGAGCGGGGCGTCACCTCCGGGCCGCTGTTCCGGTCGGTGGGCAAGGGCCGCGACCCGCGGCTGGGCACCGCCGCGCTCACCACCCGCAGCGTCGACCTGGTGCTGCAGCGCGCCGCCGCGCGCGCCGGCGTCTCCGCCGAGGGTCTCTCGCCGCACTCCCTGCGCCGCGGGTTCGCCACCACCGCCTACGCCTCGGGCGTGCCGGAGAAGGAGATCAGCCGGACCGGGCGCTGGCGGTCGCTGGTGGTCCGCTCCTACGACGCCTCGAGCCGGTGGGCCGACCCCGCCTCGGGCTCCCTCGGCCTCTGACCGGTCCGGCCCCCACATCAGGCCCGGTAGTTGGCCCAGCGCCGGAGGCGGCCGTCGTCGAACTCCAGGACGGCGAGGAACACCACCTCGACCGGGTCGCCGCCGTCGGCCGGCGTCCCCGTCCAGCGGTACCTGGCGACCTCGGCGCCCTCCGCGACCCAGCAGTCCAGCAGGTCGATCCGCCGGTCCGGGAACCGAGCCAGCACCTCTCTCATCAGGGCCTCGTGCGCCGCGGCACCCTCGCGCTCACCGAAGTACGGGTCCGAGTAGCGGTAGTCCCCGGTCGTGTCGGTCACCAGGTCGTGGACCCGCCGGTCGTTGAAGACGGCCACCATCTCCGCGAACCTGCTCACCCGCCGATGGTGGTCCCGTTCCTCCGACGGGGGAAGGCCGTGCGCCGCTCCCGGCGCTCACACCCGCCCCGACCGGCGCAGCCACTCGAACGCCAGCCACCCGGGCAGGACCGGCAGCCAGAACGTGGCCAGCCGGTACAGGAACACGGCCGGGACGGCGACCGTGTGGTCCATGCCGGCCGCGACCAGCCCGGCCACCAGCGCCGCCTCGAGGGCGCCCAGGCCGCCGGGCGTCGGTGCGGCCGCGGCGACGGCGGCGCCCAGGAGGTAGACCACCCCGACGGCGGCCAGGCCCAGGTCCCCGCCGAGCGCCCGGGTGGAGGCGTACAGGCAGACCAGGTAGCCCAGCGTCGTCGCCGCCGAGCCGCCCACCAGCAGGACCAGCCGGCCGGGGCTGCGCAGGGCCGCGGCGATGCCGTGGACCGACCGGCGCAGCGGGGGCAGCAGCCGCGCGGTGACCCGCCGCCGCAGCGCCGGCACCGCGACCGCGGCCAGGCACAGCACCAGCAGCGCCACGGCGCCCCACAGCAGCGCCGGGGACCCGCCCGGCTGCAGCGACGCCAGCGAGCGGCCGGCCAGCGCGGCGAACCCCAGCAGCAGGACCACGTGGACGGCGGTCCCGGCGGCGTAGCTGAGCCCGACGCCGGAGGTGGCCACCGCCACGTCCATCCCGCTGCGCTGCAGGTACCGCACGTTCAGCGCCATCCCGCCGAGCCCGGCCGGCACCAGGCGCCCGGCGAAGGAGGAGGCGAGCTGGGCGGCGAACAGCGGCACCGGCCGCAGCCGCGCGGGCACCGCCCCCGCCAGGCTCAGCGCGGCGCCGACGTAGGTCAGCACCGACGCCGCCACCACCACCGACGCCCAGTCCCAGTCGGCGTCCCGGACCCTGCGGACCATGCCCGGGACGTCCCCGAGCTGCGGCAGCAGCAGGTACCCGGCGAGCGCGAGTACCGCCACCAGCAGCAGCGTCCGGGGCCGGATCCGCTCCAGCCGGGCCAGCCCCGGCTCCGGGACGCCGCACCGCCGGGCGACGGTCGCGCGCAGCCGCCCGGCCAGCGCCCGGTCGTGCTTGAGCGCGTCCCGGGTGGCGCCGCTGAGCGAGTCCGGCTGCAGCCGGGGCAGGGACGCGGCCACCGCCTCCGGCCCGAGCGCGGCGACGGCGGCGTCGACGACGGGGTCGACCCCGGCCCGCAGCGCGAGGGCGACCAGCGCCTGGGCGACGTCGGCGTCGAGCAGCTCCGGGGCGGCGGCCACCTCGCTGAACCCCCAGTCGATCAGCCACGGCGTCCCCGACCGGTCGAGCAGGACGTTGGCCGCGCGCAGGTCGCGGTGGGCCACCCGGTGCCGCCGCAGGACCCCGACCTGCTCCCAGATGCCGGACAGCACCGGCCCGGTCAGCGCCGCGTCCGGCAGCCGGTCGAGGGTCGTGCCGTCGACGAGGTCGTGCGACAGCAGCCAGGAGTCGCGCCCCACCGGGGCGATCGCCCGCAGGCGGGGCGTGCGTCCCCCGGTGTCCCGGACGAACAGCGACACCAGCGCCTCGTGCTCCACCGTGCGGCGCAGCGAGGAGAACGGGCGCTCGTCGCCCACGTCGCGGAGCCGGAGGAACCGGTAGGCCCGGAACAGCAGGTCCGCGGCCCGGTTCTCGGCGCCCATGACCTTGGCGAAGACCCGCTGCCCGTCCCGCAGCACCGCCGTCCAGGGGACCGAGCCCCGGGCGTCGACGACGGCCGGCTCGACGGTGACCGCGTCCAGGCCGCTGCCGGCCAGCGCCGCGGCCACGGCGTCGCGGGTGGGCCGGGCGACGGGGCGGCCGAACAGCAGCAGCGTCGCCGAGCCGACGGCGGTGCCGAGCACGAGCGCGACCAGCAGGTCGGTGGGCAGGGCCGGGGGCACCAGCAGGTGCAGCAGCGCGGTGGCGGTGAGGACGAGGACGCCGGCGCGCCGCCAGTGGCGGGACACGAAGGGTGCCAGCACCGCGAACGACGCCGCCGCGACGGCCAGCCCGTCGACCCCGAGGACGCCGTCGAGCTCCCACGGCAGCTCCGTCTCCCGGCCCGGGACGTCCGCGCCGACGCCGAGCACGACGTCCGCCCCGTGCGCGGCGCCGACGGCGGCGGCGCCGGCCACGAGCAGGTACCCGGCCAGGCGCCGGTCCCGGGTCAGCAGCGGTGCGGTCCAGGCCGCCACCACCGCCCCCACGACCAGCAGCGCGGCGGCGACCACGGCGGTCCGCTCCAGCAGCGGTGCGGCCGCGGACAGCCGCCCGACCAGGTCCCCATCCAGCGCCGCGGCCTCCTCGCGCGCCCACCGGGCCAGCCCCAGCAGCGGCACGGCGACGAGGACGAGCACGCAGGTGCGCAGCACGTCGCTGGGCGACCGCTCGTAGCCGGTGACCTCCTCCCGCCGGTGCTCGCCCCTCGCCGGGACGGGGCGGGCCACCGCGACCGGCGCGGCCCCGGACACCGGGGCGTCCGGCGCCCGGGGAGGAGGGGCGCCCGAGCGGCCGGCGGTGTCCGTCGAGTCCATGCGGTCCGCCCTCCGCGGGTCGTCGCTGCGCACCGTGGCGCGGAAGGGTAGCCGCCTCCGACCCCCGCAGGAGGGCACTTGGGCCCGCCGCGGCCGCGGGTGGGGCCGCTAGCGTCGGCCGGGCCGCCGTCGGCACCCCCTCCCCAGGAGGCGCGTCATGACCTCGCCCGAGGACCCGGGACCGCTGCAGTCGACCCGGCCTGCCGCACCCACCGAGCCGTGGCAGGTCCCCGCACCGCCGCCGCCGGCCCAGGCGTCCGGGCCGCCGCCGGCCCAGGCGTACGGGCAGCAGGCGTACGGGCAGCAGCCGTACGGGCAGCAGGCGTACGGGCAGCAGGTGCCGCCGCCCCGCGGCCCCGAGCAGCCCATGCCGGCCCCGCCGGCGGCCGACCTCTACGCCCGGCCCACCGGGCCGGTCGGGCGGATCCGGCCCACCGGCCTGACGATGCTGCTCTTCTTCATCACCCTCGGGATCTGGGGCTTCGTCTACTACTACCAGGTCCAGGAGGAGATGAAGCGGCACAGCGGTGAGGGCATCGGCGGCCTGATCGCGCTGCTCATCGCGCTGTTCTTCGGCGTCGTGTCGCCCTTCGTGCTCAGCCACGAGGTCGGGGGGCTGTACACGCGCACCGGTCGCCGGCCGCCGGTCACCGCGCTGACCGGGCTGTGGTACTTCCCGGGCATCCTGCTGCTGGTCGGGCCCTTCATCTGGTTCGTGCAGACCAACCGGGCGCTCAACGACTACTGGGCCGGCCTCGGCGCCCGCTGACCCGGCGCCGGCTACCGGGACGCTGCGACCGACGGCACCCGCGGTGGGTGCTGCCGGGGGTCGCCCCCGGCCGCGATGCGGACCAGCGCCCGCAGCGCCGGCAGCGCACCCACGGGCTCGATCGCCGAGGGTGAGGCGCCGGGGTGGTGGCCGGCGATGCGGACCCGGAGGGCGGCCGGGCGGGCCCGGAAGACCAGCGGCGGCTCCAGCACGGCGGCCTCCCCGTCGACGCCGACCGGCACCGGCAGGGTCGCCGCGACCCGGAACTCGGGGGTCGACCACTGGCGCAGCAGGCGCCGCGGCGGCCCGGCCCGGCCGCCGCTGGGCGGGTCGACCACCGTCACCCCGAGGACGCCCTGGTCGATCGCCGGGCGGGTGCCCGCACCGGCGGCCCCGCCCAGGCGGTACTGGTTGTTGCCCACCAGGATGACCGCCGCCCCGCGCAGGGTGCGGCCGCCGGGCGTGGGCCAGCTCAGGTCCTGCGACCCGCCCTCCGCACCCAGGGACCGGGGCAGTGTGCCGAGCAGCGTCCGGACCTTCGCCGCCCGGTAGCCGCGGCTCTGGACCGCCTCGGCGTAGACCCCCAGCGAGACGTTGTTGACGAAGACCCGCCCGTTGACCTCGGCGAGGTCGACCACCCGCTCGTCCCCGTCGACGAGGGCGTCGAGCGCCCCCACCACGTCCTCCCGGTCCACGCCGAGGTCGACGGCGAAGTGGTTGCGCGTCCCGGCCGGGATGCACGCGAAGGGCAGGCCGGCGTCGGCGGCGAGGGCGGCGACCACGGCCTGCGAGCCGTCGCCGCCGGCCATGCCCACCGCGTCGGCGCCGTCCTCGACCGCGCTCCGGACGAGCGCCGCGAGGTCCTCGCCCGGCTGCAGCTCCAGCACGGTGATGCCCCGGTCCCGTGCGGCCGCGCTCAGCCCGGTCCGTGCCGCGCGGCCGTCCCCCGACCGCGGGTTGACGACGACGACCGGCCGCCGCGGGCGCTCGGCGGGAGGGAGGGTGACGTGGGTGCGGAAGGCCGCCCGGGCCGCGACGTGCCACACCACCGCGCCGACCGCGAGCAGGAACAGGGTGCGCAGGTACCCGGCGTCGATGAGCAGCAGGACGCCGCCGGCCAGGGCCGCGCCCGCCACGGCGAGACCGGCGACGCGCCCCCAGCCGCGGCGGAGCACCCCCTCCCACACCCCCGCGGCGACCAGCGCGGCGCAGGCGAGCAGGAGCAGCCCGCGCGGGAAGTCGTCCACCGCCGCCCGGAGGCCGAGCAGCAGCACCCAGGCCGCTGCCAGGAGCGACGTGACCGCGGCGACGCGGCGCCGGCGCCCGTGCCGTGCCCGCACCGGTCGGCCAGGTGGTCGTCGACGGTCCCGCATCACGCACCGGCCGCCACGAGCTCGCGCAGCTGCCGCGCCCGTCCGGCGTCCCAGCCCGGGGGCTGCAGGACGTGCGCCCACGCGTCGACGTACTGGGTCCGGTAGACGTGCCCGTGCCCCTCCGGCACGTTGCCGGCCGAGGGCAGGTCGGCCGTCAGCTGCCAGAAGGTCACGAACGGGATCCACCGCACGGCGTGCACGACGTCGTCGCCGCGGTGCTCCTCCAGCCAGGTCGGGCGGGCGTACAGCAGCTCCGGGGTCCACCACACGATGGGGTCGGAGGCGTGCATCAGGTAGAGCACCCGGGAGCCGTCCCACGGCTCGCCGGTGGGCGCGACCTCCTCGGCGGGGTCGTCGGTGAACCGCACCGTGCGCCCGTCGCGGTACTCGGGCGCGACCTCGCGGCTGTCCGCGTCGCGGTCGCTGACGAACTCCCGGTACAGCGTGTTGAACTCCGGCGGGCCGGCGAACACCGCCCCGCCGGTCCGGTTGCGCAGGTCGTACTCGCCGCTGAACGCGGTCTCGCCGCCGAAGGAGCCCAGGCTCTCCCCGGCCACGAGCAGGCGCGGCCGGTCGTCGAGCGGCAGCCGGTTCCAGCGCTCGTACACCGCGTCGAAGAGCTCCCGGCCGGCCTCCCGGGCCCGGTCGCTGTCGACCAGGTAGGAGAGGACCGACGGGAGGTAGGAGTACTGGATGGCCACCGTGGCGCTGTCGCCGCCGGTGAGGTACTCGAGGGAGTCCACCGCGCCGGGGTCGACCCAGCCCGAGCCCGTGGTGGTGACCACCAGCAGGTGCGCGCGGTCGAAGCCGCCGGCGCGGGCGAGGTCGTCGACGGCCAGGCGGGCCCGCAGCTCGGCGGTCGGCGCCGAGTCCAGCCCGGCGTAGGCGCGCACCGGCTGGCGGGCCGCGGCCCCGGTGAAGGCGCCGATGTCCTCGGCCGACGGGCCGGTGCCCACGAACGTGCGGCCCTCGCGGCCCAGGGAGGTCCAGCTGATCAGCGACCCGGGTCCGCCCGAGCGCTCGGGCACCGCGGGCTGCGCCACGCCGTCGTCGGTCCGGTCGTTGCGCACGGAGAAGGCCCGGTCGGCGGCGGCGACGAGCTGGTCGACCACGACACCGGTCACCAGGAGCACCACGCCGGTCAGGACGACGGCCCAGCCGAGCAGCCGGGCGGCGCGCGCGCCGATCCACCGGTCGAGCAGCTGCGCGGTCCAGTGGCCGGCGCGCCGGATCGCCCGCGCCAGCGCGACGAGGACGACGAAGACGACGCCGGCGACCAGCGGCACGACGACGACGGACACCGCGCTGTCGGCCGGCGCGTCCATCAGCTCCCGGATGCGCGCCTGCCAGTAGCGGCCGTACACCGTGGCCGCCACGACGCAGACCAGCGCCACCCCGGCCAGGACGAGCCACGAGCGCCGGCGGGCCGGCCGCGGGTCCCGGTCGACCAGTGCGCGCCAGGCCGCGGCGGCCGCCACCCCGACGCCGTAGCCGAAGGCGGCGGTGATGCCGCTGATGAGGCCCTGGGTCAGCCCGGTGCGGGGGAGCAGGGACGGGGTGAGCGACAGGCAGAAGAAGACGAGGGTGCCGACCGTGCCGGGCAGCGTGTAGCGGAACGGGCGCCGGCGCGGCCGCGCGACGGCCGGGCGCCGGGCGCCGCCGGCGCCGGTCCGGTCACCGGCGGGCCGGTCCTGCTGGTCCCGCGGCTCCGGGACCGGTACCGGGAGGGTCTCCCGGGAGGCGGAGCTGGACACGGCGGCCTCCGTCCTGCGGGGAGCAGGACCGAGGGTCCGCCGCACCGTCCCTCCCCGGCAAGGGGTCCGGCCCTCAGGACCCCGTCGGGGCCGGCGCGCCGGGCGGGTCGGGCCAGTCGCCCGTCCTCGCCGCGGCGTCGTGGGTCGAGGTGAGGAACCGCAGCAGGTGCGCGTCGGGGTCGGCGGCGGCCCGGACGTCGGCGTAGGGGAGCAGGAACTCCCCGAGGGCCCCGTCGTAGGCCGCGCCGGCCGGCTCGACGGCGGCCTCCCGGTAGCCCGGGGGCTCCGGGTAGGCGTAGGCGTAGAACGCGCCCTCGGCGGCGCCGCCGGGCCAGTACCCGCAGCTGGAGACCTCCTCGCTGTAGGCCTCCTCCATCACCCGGTCCGGGCAGTTGGGCACGCCTCCGGGGTGTCTCGGGGCGGGGCGGCCGGAGAAGCGGGTCGTGGCGAGGTCGAAGGCGCCCCAGAAGAAGTGCACCGGGCTGGCCTTGCCCCGGAACCGGCCGCGGAAGACGCTCAGCACCCGGTGCGCGCTCACCAGCGAGGTCCAGAAGCGGTGGACGGCCTCGGCGTCGTAGCTCGCGTGCTCCTCGTCCCGGTCGAACGGGATCGCGTCGGGCAGCTCGACCGGCACCGGCCGGAGGGGGACGTCCACGCCCAACTCGGTGAGGTGGGACCGGAACTCGCGGTGGAAGTCGGCGACGCTGCGCGGCTCGAGCGCCATCCGGCGGGTCGCCCCGGTCGTGGTGTGCACCAGCAGCCGGTGGTCGGTGAGGTCGAACAGCACCTCCAGCCCCAGCCCGCTGCGGACGGGCACGAGCGAGGTGGTCAGCCCCCGCGCGGTCACGTACAGGGGCACCTGCCACCAGTGGTTGACCTCCGGCGCCAGCGCCAGCCGGACCTTGCCGACGACCTGGGTCCACAGGTGCAGCGTGTCGCGGGTGTCCTGCCACCCCGCCACCGGCAGCGCCGGCCAGCCGTCCACCGCGGCGCCGGTGGTGGCGTCGTCGCGAGCCGCGCCCCCCGCGCTCAGGACGGGTCACCCCAGGCCGCGGAGCGGTCGGGGTCGCGGTCGGCGACGACGTGTACGGCCGCCTCCTCCGCCGAGGCGGCGGCCGAGTCGATGCCGGCGTCGGCGGCGTGCAGCTCGGGCTCCTCGTCGTCCCACTCGCCGTCGTCCTCGACCAGCCGGCCGGCCCGCCGGTCGCCGACCTCGTCGTCGAGCGGCTCGCCGTCGGTGTCGGAGGTGTCGCCGAGGCCGTCGCCCTCGACCCGCCCGTCCTCGAGCCGGTCGGTGTCGGGCAGCTCGCGGGCCAGGCGGCCGCTGAGGCTCTCCCCGGCGGACTCCTCCCGCTCGGTGGTGCCCCACTCGTCGACGCCCCACGGCCGCTCGGCCGGGGACCAGCCGGTGTCGAGCACGTCCTCGACACCGTCGAGGTCCTCCAGGGTGTCCTCGGCGTCGAGGAGGCCGGTGTCCTCCTCGGGGTCGGTGCCGTCGGTGTCGTAGATGCCGTCGGTGCCGAAGCTCCCGGTGCCCATGCCGGCGCCCCTCCCGGTCGGTGGCCGGCGGTCGCCGACCGCCCGCCGCTGGTGCGGCGAGCATCGGGTCCGGCATAGCGAGCCTGCATCGGTCATCTGACTGAGCGCGCACGTCCCGTCGCGGCGACGGACGCCCACGGGCGTGTCGGGCGACCGGGCCGGCCGCGTGCGCGGGGCGGTTGTCCGCCCCCGGTTCGCGAGAGAGGCTCTCGCTTCCACGGGGGCCGGTCGGCCGTCCGTCCCCCGCCGGCCGGTCGGGACGGGACGGCTCCGAGGCGGAGGGGACACCGGTGGACGACGGCGACGCAGCGCACCCGGCGCAGGGACTCGTGGGCCGGTCGGAGGAGTCCGCCCTGCTGACCGCCTTCCTCGACCGGGCGGCCCGGTCCGGCGCGGCCCTGCTGCTCACCGGCGAGCCGGGGGTCGGCCGGACGGCCCTGCTCGACCTCGCCGCGCGGGCCGCGGCCGCCTCGGGCACCCGGGTGCTGTCCTCGGCGGGCGCCGAGCTGGAGGCGGAGGTGCCCTTCGCCGGGCTGCACCAGCTGCTCGTGCCGGTGCTGGACGAGTGGGCCGCGCTCTCCCCGCTGCACCGCGGCGCCCTGGCCCGCACCCTCGGCTACCAGGCCGGCCCGCCCGCCGACCGGCTGGTCGTCTCCACCGCCGTCCTCACCCTGCTGCGCCGGGTCACCGACGGCGGGCCGGTGCTGGTGGTGGTCGACGACCTGCAGTGGCTCGACCGGGCCAGCGTCGCGGTCCTCGGCTTCGTCGCCCGCCGGCTCGCCGGCGCCCGGGTCGGGCTGCTCGCCGCGTCCCGCACGGGCGACGACGGGTCCCTCCCGCCGGCCGGCCTGCCCGAGCACGAGGTGCGGCCCCTCGACGACGGCCCGGCCGCGGAGCTGGTGGGCAGCCGCCACCCGGCGATGGCCGTGCGGGTGCGCCGGCGCGTCGTCGCCGCGGCCCGGGGCAACCCCTTCGCGCTGCTCGAGCTCCCGGCCGAGCTCAGCGGGCGGCAGCGCGCCGCCCTCGAGGCGCTGCCCCCGGTGCTGCCGCTGGGCCGCCGGCTGCGGACCCGGTTCGCCGGCCGGGTGGCCGGCCTGCCGCCCGCCACCCGGCGGCTGCTGCTGCTCACCGCCCTGGAGGGCACCGGCGACCTCGCCGTCCTGGGCGCGGCCTCGCCCGGGGAGGACTGGCTCGACGTCCTGGCCCCGGCCGAGGAGGCCGGCCTGGTCCGCGTCGACGCGGACACCCAGCGGGTGTCCCTGCGGCACCCGCTCACCGGCTCGGCCGCCGTCGAGCTGGCCACCAGCGGCGAGCGCCGCCGCGCCCACCTGGCGCTGGCCGACGTCCTCGCCGACCAGCCCGACCGCCGGGCCTGGCACCTGGCCGAGGCCGCCGTCGGCTCCGACGGGCAGGCGGCGGACCTGCTCGACGAGGCCGCGCACCGGGCGCTGCGCCGCGGCGACGGCGGACGCGCCGTCGCCGCGCTGCTGCGCGCCGCCGACCTGAGCCCCTCCGGTGCCCCGCGGGCCCGCCGCCTGGCCCGCGCCGCCTACCTCGGCGCGCGGGTCCTCGGCGACCTGCGCAGCGTCCCCTCCCTGCTGCTGCAGGCCCGGCGGGCCGACCCCGACGGCGGGGACGCCCTGCCGACGGCGCTGGCCGCCGCCGCCCACCTGTTCCTCGGCACCGGCGACGCCGACAGCGCCCACGCCGGCCTGGTCCGGGCGATCGGGTCGGCGCTGCGCGGCCCGGTCGGGTCCGGCGACCTCGACGAGGCGCTGTCGGACCTGCTCGACGTCTGCTGCGCCGCCGGCCGCGCCGACCGGTGGCCCCCCTTGGAGGCGGCGACCGCCCGGCTGGGTCCCCGGCTCGGGCCCGTCCTCGCCGTCGCCCGCACCACCCTCGGCGCCCCGGCGCGCACCACCGCCGCCGACCTGCGCCGGCTCGACGACGTGCTCGCGGGGATCGACGCCGAGGCCGACCCGGCGCGGATCGTGCGGATCGGTGCCGCCGCCCTCGCCGTCGACCGGCTGGAGGAGTGCCGGCCGGCGCTGTGGCGGGTGGTCTGGGACGGCCGGGAGGGCGGTGCCGCCGGCTCCGCGGTCGGCGCGCTGGTGCTGCTGTGCCGCGACGGCTTCGACGCGGGCCGGTGGGAGGAGGCCCGCCGCACCGCCGAGGAGGCCGTCGAGCTGGGCGAGACGCTGGGCCACCGGCTGCCCGCCCTCACCGCGACCGGCGTCCTGGCGCTGCTCGCCGCCGCCGAGGGCGACGGGACGACCGCCCGCGCGCTGGCCGCCCGGCTGTCGTCCTGGGCGGGCCCGCGCGGCCTGCGCGGGCTGGAGCACGCCGCCTGCCGCGCTCGCGCCCTGGCGGCGCTGGCCGCCGGCGACGTGGAGGAGGCCTACCGGCAGGGGACGGCGGTCGGCCCGCCCGGGGTGCTGCCGCCGCACCTGCCGGTGGCCCTGGAGGTCCCCCTGGACCTGGTCGAGGCCGCGGTGCGCACCGGCCGGCGCGCGGAGGCGGCGGCGCACGCGGCGGCGCTGCGGGAGCTGGAGGTCGTGCGGCTGCGTCCCCGGCTGGCCCTGCTGGCGGCCGGCTGCGCCGCGCTGGCCGCGCCCGACGACCGCGCCGCGGCCTGCTTCGAGGAGGCGATGGCGGTGCCCGGCGCCGACCGCCACCCCTTCGAGCACGCCCGGGTGCGGCTGGCCTACGGCGAGCACCTGCGCCGTGTCCGGGCCACGGGCGCCGCGAGGCTGCACCTGGCCGCCGCGCTGGAGGCGTTCACCCGGCTCGGGGCCCGGCCGTGGGCGGCGAGGGCCGAGCACGAGCTGCGGGCGACGGGCGTGTCCCGCTCCCCGGCCGGGCGGGCCGCCCCGGTCGAGCTCACCCCGCAGGAGCACGAGATCTCGCTGCTGGCCGCGTCGGGGCTGACCAACAAGCAGATCGGCGCGCAGCTCTACCTCTCGCCGCGGACGGTGAGCGCGCACCTGTACCGGGTGTTCCCCAAGCTCGGCATCTCCTCCCGCGCGGCGCTGCGGGACGCGCTCAGCCGCGTCCCGCAGGAGGCCGGGGACCGGGGGCCGGCGTGACCGGCGGGTGCCCCGCCGGCGGGAGTCCGCACGGCCGGGCGCCGTCGACCTCCAGCAGCCGGCGCAGCTGCGCGTAGGCCGCCTCGGTGGCCGTCGGCAGGTGGTCGGCGTGCCCGCCCCGCCACGACCGCACGGCCAGCCGCAGCACGACCAGCCCGAGGGCCGCCTCGGCGACGACGTCGTCGTCGGGTCCGGGCAGGCCGCGCAGCTCGGCCAGCCCCTGCGCCAGCCTCGTCTCGACGTCGCGCTGGACGGCGAGCGTCCGGCGCATGAGGCCGTCGTGGCCGAGGACGATGCCGTCGCGCAGCGTCAGCGACGGCAGCTGCGACTGCAGGTGGCCGGCGAAGTGCACCAGCACCCGCAGCAGCTGCCGCGACGGTTCGGTCTCCCCGTGCGCGGCGGCGACGGCGGCCTGCAGCGCGGTGCCGAAGCCCGCCACGTAGTCGAAGACGACCTCCTCCTTGCTGCCGAAGTGGCGGTAGAAGGTGGCCGGCGCGACGTGCGCCTCGCGGCAGACGTCCTCGACGGTGACCTCGTCGAAGCCGCGCGCGGCGAACAGCCGCAGCGCCGTCTGCTCCAGCCGCTCGCGCGTCTGCCGGCGCTTGGCGTCACGCAGCGAGGCGGTCGCGCACATGGCTGGCTCCGGGGGCGGCTGGGCGTCGTCGGCGGGGTGCCGTGAGGGGCATCCTGCCCGGTCAGGGCGCCGCCGGGCAGGCCCTGGCGCGTCCCGGCGGCAGTCGCATGACCGATGCGGCGGCCGCGGCGCCCGGAGACGGTGTCCCCGGGCCGGCGGCACCGGCCCGGGGACACCGGACCGAGGCGAGGGAGTGGGCCGTGCCGACCTACCGGATGGTGTACGGCGACGGCGAGCAGGTCGTCCGCGAGACCTTCGACGACGTGGTGGTCGAGCGCGAGGACGGCTGGACCGTGCTGTTCCGCGGCAACTCGGCGATCCTGCGGGTGCAGGACGAGCACGTGCAGTCCCTGGAGCGGGTCGAGCCGCAGCCGGGCTGACGCCGCCCGCGGCCGGCGGTGGGCCCGGTCACATGACCGATGCCCCGCCACGGTGACCTGCGCAGACTCGGCGCACGGCTGGCCTGCCGAGAGGAGCCCGACATGACCCGCCCCACCGGTGGCACCCCCGGGCCCGGCGGCTCCGGCGGTGGCTCCGGCGGTGGCTCCGGCGGTGGCTCCGGCGACGGGTTCGCGGGCTTCGCGCAGGCGCAGCTCCCGGTCGGGGACGTCACCCTGCGGGTGCGCTCGGGCGGCTCGGGGCCGCCCCTGCTGCTGCTGCACGGCTACCCGGAGACGCACCTGATGTGGGGCGGCCTCGCCGGCGCGCTGGCCGAGGAGTTCACCGTGGTCGCGCCGGACCTGCGCGGCTACGGCGACAGCTCCAAGCCGCCGACCGTCCCCGGCCACGAGACCTACGGCAAGCGGGCGATGGCCGGCGACGGCGTGCGCCTGATGCGCCGGCTCGGCTTCGACCGCTTCGACGTCGTCGGCCACGACCGCGGCGGGCGGGCGGCCTACCGCATGGCCCTCGACCACCCGACGGCGGTGCGCCGGGTGACCGTCATGGACGTCGTCCCCACCGCCGAGGTGTGGGCCCGCGCCGACGCCCGCACCGCCCTCGGCTACTGGCACTGGGCCTTCCTCGCCCTGCCCGAGCCGGTGCCCGAGCGGCTCATCGCCCCGGACCCGGAGTTCTTCTTCTTCGACGCCGAGTTCGGCGGCGCCGTCCGCGGCTTCCGGCCCGAGGCGGTGGCCGACTACGCCCGCTGCGTGCGGGACCCGGCCGTGGTGCACGCCATCTGCGAGGACTACCGCGCCGGGGCCACCTGCGACCGGGACGACGACGAGGCCGACCGGGCCGCCGGGCGGCGGATCGGCTGCCCGCTGCAGGTGCTGTGGGCCGGCCGTGGCGCCCTGGAGGCCTGGTACGACACGCTGGCCGTGTGGCGGGAGTGGGCCGACGACGTCACCGGCGAGGCGCTCGACAGCGGCCACTTCCTGGCCGAGGAGCGGCCGGCGGAGACGCTGGCGGCGATCCGCCGCTTCCACGGCGACGGGGGGAGCCGCGCGGCGCAGCCGCTGCGCGGGGTGCCCGCCGCCCGCCGGTCCGGACCGTGAGGACGCCCGCGCCGCGGGGCGCGGGGGAGGGGAGACACCCGATGAGCGACCCGACGGGCGAGCCCGACCGCCGACTGGACGGCAACGCGGCGGCCGGTGTGCTGACCGAGATGATGACCCTGGACCCGACCACCGCGATGGTCACCTGCGCGCACTGCGGCAACCGGGCGGCGCTGGGCGCGCACCTGGTCTACGCCGACGCCCCGGCCATGGTGGTGCGCTGCCCGGGCTGCATGCAGGTCGTCATGCGCTGCGCGTCCGACGACGGCGGGCGGCGCCTGGAGATGAGCGGCGTGCTGCTGCTGGCCGCACCGCCGGCCGGCTGACCGCTCGCGGGGGACGATCCGCGGGCCGAGTGCGCACCCGTGGTCGGCGGCACGCGCCGGCCCGCCGGGCGGGCGGCGGCACCCGCCGCCTCGCGCGGGCCCGGACCTCAGACCGTGCCGGGCACCGCCGGCGCGGGCCCGTCGAGCGAGACGCGGCACAGGTCGAGCATGTCGACGATGCCCGCGAGCCTGCCCTCGGCGAGCACCAGCAGGTGGTGCAGGCGGTGGTCGACCATGGCGCGCAGCGCCTCGGGGACCGGGGTGTCCGGGGCCACCGTGACCGGCGGGCCGGACACCACGTCGCTGACCCGCAGCTGCTCGAGGTCGTGGCCGTCGGCCACCGCCTGGCTGACGTCGGCGTCGGTGACGATCCCGATCGGGACGCCGGTGTCGTCGGCGCGGGTGACGACGAGGGCGGTGTCGCCCGACCGCTTCATCAGGTAGGCCGCCGCGGCCAGGTGCGCCCGCAGCTCCACGCTGGTGACCGGGGGACGCATCGCCGACCCCACGGTCGGCGGTGCGCCGGCGGGAGCGGTCATGGCTCTCCTCGGGACGTCGGGGCGGTCGCGGTCACTGCGGGTCGGTCGAGCCGCCGAAGCGCTCGAGCCGGATGCTGCGCGGGTCGTGGCCGAGGTCGACGAGGGCGCCGGCGACGGTCTCCACGAACACGGTCGGCCCGCACACGAAGACCCTCGGCCGGTCGGCGGGTGCGAACGCCTCCCGCCGCAGCAGGTCGGCGTCGATGCGGCCGGTGCGCCCGGTCCAGCCCTCCGGCGCGCCGCGGGTCAGCGTGACCGTCGTCTGCGCGCCGAGGAGCTCCTCGCCCAGGACGTCGCCGGCGTCACGGGCGGAGTACAGCAGCCGGACCGGGGTGGGGTCGCCGGCCCGGCGGGAGTGGTCGAGCATCGCCAGGAACGGGGACACCCCGGCGCCGCCGGCCACCAGCTGCACCGGCCGCCGCTGCTCCGCCGGGGTGGCGGCGTCGGCGGCGGCCGACCAGACGAAGTAGCCGCCGATCGGCCCGCGCAGCTCCAGGACGTCGCCGGGGCGCATGTCCTCGGTGAGGTAGGGCGACACCTCCCCGCCGTCGAGGTCCTCGACGAGCAGGTGCAGCTGCGGGTCCTCCGGCGGCGAGGCGATCGAGTAGCTGCGCTGCGCGGTGTAGCCGTCCTCGGCCGTCAGCCGCACGTCGACGTGCTGCCCCGGCAGGTGCCCGGGCCAGCCGTCCACGTCGAAGACCAGCCGCCGGACCCGCGCGCTCGCGGGCCGGCTGCCGGCCATCCTGGCCTGCAGCCAGGTCAGTCGCCGCTGTACCGCTGCTCGAGCCACGGGTCACCGCGGTCGTGGTAGCCGAAGGTCTCCCAGAAGCCGGGCTCGTTGGTGCGGGTCAGCATCAGCCCGCGCACCCACTTGGCGCTCTTCCAGAAGTACAGGTGGGGGACGAGCAGCCGCGCCGGGCCGCCGTGCTCGGGCGCCAGCGGTTCCCCGTTGTAGGTGTCGACCACCCACGCCCGCCCGCCGGTGACGTCGTCGAGGCGGTGGTTGGTGGTGTAGCCGCCGTCGCTGAACGCCAGCACGTGGGTGGTCCGGGTGCCGACGTCGGCCAGCAGGGTGTCGACCGCGACGCCCTCCCAGCGGGTGTCGAACTTCGACCACTTGGTCACGCAGTGGATGTCGACGGAGATGGCCTCGCGCGGCAGGGCCCGGAACTCCTCCCAGGTCCAGGTGCGCGGGGTCTCCACCTCCCCGCGCACCGAGAAGTCCCAGCGGGCCAGTGGGGTGTGCGGCGTCGGTCCGGCCGACAGCACCGGGAAGCGGCTGCCGGTGTCGTACTGCCCCGGTGGCAGGCGGTCGTCGGTGGTGCCGGACCTCCGGCGGCCGAACCCCCGAGAGACCAGTGACATGGCTGCCCTCCTCCTCGTGCGGCGGCCCCCGGCCCGTGCCGCCGGGGCCGCCGCCCGCCGGTCCCACCCTGTGGGGGACCGCGCGGGCCGGCATCGGTCAGATGACCGTCGCGCCGGTGCGCGGGGCCGGCGCGACGGGGTCGGGGACGGTCAGCCGCTCCCGGCCGCGGCGCGCAGCCGGAGCAGCGCCTCCAGGAAGGCCTCGGAGAAGGTCGGGAACGGCTGGATCACGTCCTCGAGCACCTCCAGCGGCACGCGGGCCCGGATGGCGAGGGTGGCCTGCTGCAGCCACTCCCCGGCGGCCGGTCCCAGGGCGTACGCCCCGGTCAGCCGGGTCCCGTCGGAGACGAGGGTGAGGAAGCCGGGCTCGGTGTCGTACGAGCGCGTGTAGGTCGCCGTGCGCGCCACCTGCGACAGCGGGACGGTGACCGTGACCGGGCCGTCGGCGGCGCCGACGGCGGCGGCCTCCGGGTCGGTGTAGGTCACCCGCGGGACGGCGGAGTAGTCGACCGTGCGGGGCCGGCCGAGGATGTTCGACGCCACCACGCGCGCCTGGTACTTGCCGACGTGCGTGAGCGGCCAGGGGGTCATGACGTCGCCGACGGCCCACAGCCCCTCGCGGGCGTTGCACCGGGTGTCCAGTCGCAGCTCCTCGAGGCCGACGGTCTCCAGGCCGATGTCGTGCACCCGGGGACGGCGGCCGGTGGCCACCAGCAGCCGGTCGCCGCGCAGCTGCTCGCCGCCGGACAGCTCGAGCACGAACTCGCCGTCCGCGTAGCGGGCCGCCGACGCCATCCGGCCCAGGTGCAGGCCCACGCCCTCGGCGGCCAGCGCCGTGCCCAGCGCCGTGCCCAGCGGCCGCGGCTCGCGGGAGAGCAGGTGGTCCATGCCCTCGACGATCGACGCCGAGCCGCCCAGCCGGGTGACGGCCTGGGCCATCTCCACGCCCACCGGGCCGCCGCCGAGGACCAGCAGGTGGCGGGGGACCGCGGTCGTGCTCGTCGCCTCGCGGCTGGTCCAGAAGCCGGGCAGCTCGCGCAGGCCCGGGACCGGCGGCACGAACGGGTCGGAGCCGGTGGCCACGACCACGTGCTCGGCGGTGTGGATCTGCCCCGAGACCGCCACCCGGCCGTGGCCGGCGAGGCGGCCGTGGCCGCGGATGACGTCGATGCCCTCGCCCTCGGCCCACTTCACGGCGCCGGAGTCGTCGTAGTCGGACACCATGAAGTCGCGCCAGGCGAAGGCGGCGGCGGTGTCGAGCGGGCCGGTCACCGCCTGCGCGGCGCCGGGTGCCCGCCGCGCGCCCGCCAGCGCCTCCCCGGGCCGCAGCAGCGTCTTCGACGGGATGCACGCCCAGTAGGAGCACTCCCCGCCGACCCGCTCGCGCTCGACGACGGCCACCCGCCGGCCGCCCTCCGCGAGGCGGGCGGCGCAGTGCTCCCCGGGCGCTCCGCCGCCCAGCACGATGACGTCGTAGTCCACGTCTGCTCCTCGGGTGCGTTCCTCGGGGGTCAGGGACCCGCCGGTCCGGGGCGGTCAGTGCCGGGCGCCCTCGACGACGGCGGTCGCCTCGGCGACGGCCTCGTCGGCGGTGCGGCCCTGCCGGCGGGCCACGATGTAGCCGGCGTACCAGTCCGACCAGTGGTGCGGCGGCCCCACCGGCTCGTACTGCCCGTGGTGCTCCTCGGCCTCGCGCAGCAGGCCGGCCAGCGTCGCGACGTCCATCTCGTCCACGGTGTGCTCCTCGTGATCGCCGGACCCGGCACCGACCGGCGCCGGTCGGGTCCAGGCTGGCCCGGTGCCGCCGGCGGCGAGCCAGGGACAGTCCCTGGTCCGGCGCCTGGTCCCGGGGATCCGCGGGCGGGCCGGGACCCGACCGGGGACCGGCGGGCGAGGGGCCAGGGCATCTGCCGGGCGCGACCGGCCGCGGGGGCGGTGCAGGCTCGTCGGCGACGGGGCCGGAGGAGAGGGGCATCCCATGCGTTCGGACATCACGCCGGGCGGCGTCTTCCCCGACTACACCCTGCCCGACCACACCGGCACCGAGCGCACCCTCGGCGAGCTGCAGGGCGGCGACCCGATGGTCCTCCTGCTCGCGCGCGGCCACTACTGCCCGAAGGACCACCAGCAGCACCTGGAGCTGGCCGCCGCCCAGCCGAGGTTCGCGGTCGCCTACACCCGGATCGTCACCGTCAGCACCGACGACCACCGGTCGCTGCAGGAGTTCCGGGCCTCGGTCGGCGCGCAGTGGACCTTCCTGTCCGATCCCGCGCGGGTCGTGCAGCGCGACCTCGACATCCAGGAGTACACCGACCCCGAGAACGACCCGATGATCCCGCACACGCTCGTCCTCAAGCCCGGCCTGGTCGTGCACTCGGTCTACAACGGGTACTGGTTCTGGGGCCGGCCCTCGCTGGCCGAGCTGTGGCGCGACCTGCGCGCGGCGACCGCCGAGGTGCGCCCCGACTGGGACCTCGGCGCGCCGGGGCTGCGCGAGGCCTGGGACGCCGGGGACTGGTCGCACTTCCACGGCTGGGACCGCCGCCTGCGCACCGGGGCCCGCGTCGCCGGGTGAGCCGCGCCCCGGGGGGACCCGGAGCGGGCGCCGGGCGCTCAGGCGTCGGCGCGGGCCAGTGCGGCGACCAGCTCGCGGCGGGAGCCGATGCCGAGCTTGGTGAAGACCTTCCGCAGGTGCCACTCGACCGTGCGGGGGCTGAGGAACAGCTGCGTGCCGATCTCGGGGTTGGTCAGCCGCTCGGCGGCCAGCCGGGCGATCTGCGCCTCCTGGGGGGTCAGCTCGTCGAGGGTCGCCACGACCCGGCGCCGCGCCGTCTCCCCGGTGCCGGTCAGCTCCTGGCGGGCCCGCTCGGCGAAGGCCTCCATGCCCATGTCGACCAGCATCCGGTGGGCGGTGCGCAGGTGGTCGCGGGCCTCCCGGCGCCGGCCCTCGCGGCGCAGCCACTCCCCGAACAGCAGGTGCGCGCGGGCCAGCGCCACCCGGATGCCCGTGCGGCCGAGGCGCTCGACGGACTCGCGGTAGAGCGCCTCGGCCTCCTCGCCGCCGGTGAGCAGCGCCCGGCAGCGGGCGTCCACGCCGAGCGCCCAGTCGGTGCCGCTGGACCGCGCGAAGGTGCCGAACCGCTCCGCGGGCCCGGTGGCCCGCTCGGGCCGGCCGCTGCGGACGGCCGCCTCCACCACCTCCGGCTCCACCCACGTCCACAGCTCGAGCCCGTCGGCCTTGCGGGCCGCCCCCTCCGCGGCGGCCAGCGCCTCGTCGTACCGGCACAGCCCGAGCATGAGCACCGACGTCGTCCAGTCCGCGGAGATCAGCCACAGGCCCTCGCCGCGCCGCACGACGTCCTCCCGGCTGGCGTCGACCAGCGCCCGCGCCTCGGCCTCGCGGCCGCGCCAGGTGGCCAGGGAGACCGCGCCGTAGGGGGTGACCCGGCTGCCGATCGCCTCGGTGACGGAGGCCGCCTCACCGACCAGGGACGTCGCCACGGCGAGGTTGCCAGCGAACAGCTGCATGCTGAACCGCTCGGTGAGCGCCATCGGCAGCAGCGACAGCGCGCCGGTCCGGCGGGCCACCCGCACCTGGCGCTCGCTGAGCACGTCCCAGCTCAGGTCGTCGAACAGCGCCCGCGCGGTGCGGCAGGCCAGCCACAGCCAGCGCAGCGCGTCGTCCTCGGGGAGCGGCTCGTCGCGCAGCGCGGCCAGGGCCTGGTGCAGCACCGGGACGCCGGCGCCGGGTCCCTGGGTCAGCAGCAGGGCCAGCCCGTCGAGGAGCAGGGCGCACGACCGCGGCAGCGCGCCGGGGGAGGGGCCCCACCCGGCGGACAGGACGGCGGCGGCGACGTCGCGCAGGTCCCCGCCCCGGGCCTCCCGCCCGGCGGCCACCGCCGCTGCGAACGCGTCGAGGTAGGTGGCCCGGGCCAGGGTCGCGTCCAGCGGCTCCAGCCGCCGCGCGGCCGACAGCAGCAGCCGGGGCGCGTCCCGGCCGCGGGTCGCCGCGAAGGTGACCTGGGCGGCCAGCAGCTCCGCCCGGGCCCGGTCCAGCTCGTCGAGCGGTCCGGCCTGCGCGGTGGACACCAGGTCCAGGGCCCGCTCGGGCGCCCCGGCGAGGTTGGCCGAGTGGGCCGCGGCCAGCGCGCGGCGGGCCCGCCGCCCGGGGCCGGGGGTGAGCGCCACCGCCCGGTCCAGGAAGACCGCCGCGGCGGCCTGCCCGCCGCGGGCGCGCACCCGGACCGCCGCCGCCTCCAGCTCGGCGGCGACGTCCTCGTCGAGGCCGCCGGTCCCCTGCGCCCGGTGCCAGGCGCGGCGGTCGGGGTCGGTGCCCGGGTCCAGGCACGAGGCCAGCGCGCGGTGCGCGGTGCGCCGCTGCTCCGGGGAGGCCGCGCGGTACACCGCCGAGCGCACCAGCGGGTGCCGGAAGCGGACGTGCGTGCCGATCTCCACCAGCCCCGCGTCGGTCGCGGGGACCGCCGCGTCGGGGCCGATGCCCACCCGCTCGGCGGCCCGCCACACCAGGACCGGGTCGCCGACCGGGTCGGCCGCGGCGATGAGCAGCAGCCGGCGGGTCACCTCGGGCAGCGGGGTCAGCCGGCGGCGGAAGCTGTCCTCGATCCGGCCGGCCAGCGGTGTGGCGTCGGGCAGCCCGAAGCCGCCGGCGAGCTCGGCGGGCGTGCGCCCCCGCGGGAGCTCGAGGAGGGCCAGCGGGTTGCCGTGGCTCTCGGCGACGACTCGGTCGCGCACCCGCGGGTCGAGCGTGCCGGTCACCGCCGAGTCCAGCAGCGCCCGGGCGTCGGTGGTGCTCAGGCCACGCACCTCGAGCTCGGGCAGGCCGGTGAGGGTGGGCTCCCGGTCGGAGGGCCGGACGGCGAACACCATCGCCACCGGCTCGGCCGCGAGCCGGCGGGCGACGAACTCCAGGGTCTGCGCGGAGGCCTGGTCGAGCCACTGCACGTCGTCGACGACGCAGACCAGCGGCCGCTCCTCGGCCACCTCCGACAGCAGGGTGAGCACGGCCAGGCCGACGAGGAAGCGGTCGGGCGCGGCGCCGGCCCGCAGCCCGAAGGCGGTGCCCAGCGCCTGCTGCTGCGGCGCGGGCAGCGTGGCCAGCCGGTCGAGGTGCGGGCTGCACAGCTGGTGCAGGCCGGCGAAGGCCAGCTCCATCTCCGACTCCACGCCGGCCGCGCGGGCCACCTGGCAGCCGACGGCGCGCTCGAGCAGGAAGTCGAGCAGGGCGGTCTTGCCGATGCCGGCGTCCCCGCGCAGCACCAGGACCTGGCTGCGGCCGGCCTTCGCCGCGGCCACCAGCCCGCTCAGGGTCTCGCACTCGGTGCGCCGGCCCAGCAGCCCGGGCCACGGGCTGGTCCGGGGGAGGGCGGACGCCGGCTGCGGCACGGTCGGGCGGGCACGGCGGACCGGTGCGGCCGTCCGGCGGCGGAGGTCGGTCACGGCGGCGGGGTCACGGCCGCCGGGGGCAGGGGCGGCAGGGTAAGGGGCGGCGGGGTCGGGGGCGCCGGGGTCAGGGGCGCCGGGCCCGCGGGCAGGGGGTCCGGGAGCTGTGCCGCACCGCAGCGGGCGACGGGTTCCGGGTGTGCCATCGAGGGTCCCCTCGGCCGAGCCGGTCGTCGCAGGTCTCGCGACGCACCTCTCCGGGATGCAGGACTGACGACGACGAGAGTCCCTCTCGCGAGTCCGCAGGGGAACAGGCAGCGGGCCGGGAGCCCGGTGGTCCGGCCGGACCCCGGGTGGCGGTGACCCTCCGTCGCCGGACGTCACTCCGGACACCCGTCCGCGCCGCCCGGCCGGCGCCGGGGTGCCCCCGGCCGGAGCAGCGCCAGGGGGTCTCCCTGGCGCGCGTCCCGGGCGCAGCGGACGAGGGTCGAGCCGAGCACCCCGCTCACCACCGCTCGCCGCGTGCGAGACCGCGAGGAGGCACCCGTGACCCGGTCGACCGTCCCCACGACGTCCGCTGCTCCGCAGGAGTCCGGCGCCGCCGTCCGCCCGTTCCGCATCGAGGTCCCCGACGAGGCCCTCACCGACCTGCGCCGGCGCATCGAGGCGACCCGCTGGCCCACGCGGGAGCTCGTGCCCGACCGCTCGCAGGGCGTCCAGCTGCGGACCGCGCAGGAGCTCGCCCGCTACTGGGCGACCGAGTACGACTGGCGCCGCTGCGAGGCGCGGCTGAACGCGCTGCCGCAGTTCCGCACCGAGATCGACGGCGTGGACGTCCACCTCCTGCACGTGCGCTCGCCGCACGCCGACGCGCTGCCGATGGTCATGACCCACGGCTGGCCCGGCTCCGTCGTCGAGATGCTCGAGGCGGTGGGACCGCTCACCGACCCGACGGCGCACGGCGGGCGCGCCGAGGACGCCTTCCACCTGGTGCTGCCGTCCCTGCCCGGGTACGGCTTCTCCGGCGAGCCGGCCGAGACCGGGTGGGACGTCGCCCGCGTCGGGCGGGCGTGGGCCGAGCTCATGCGCCGGCTGGGCTACGACCGCTACGTCGCCCAGGGCGGCGACGTGGGCGCCGGCGTCACCGACGCGATGGGCCGCCAGGCGCCGGAGGGGCTGCTGGGGATCCACCTCAACCTGCTCGTCACCGCGCTGGCCGGCGGGCTGCCGGGCGACACCGAGCAGGAGCGCGCCGCCCTCGACGCGATCGCCACGTTCCGGTCGAGCGGCTACGCGTACTTCCTGCAGCAGGCCACCCGGCCGCAGACGATCGGCTACGGGCTGCTCGACTCACCGGTCGCCCTGGCCGCGTGGCTGCTCGACCACGACACCGACGCCTACCACAAGATCTCCCGCGCCTTCGTCGACGGGCAGCCGTCGGGGAACCTCACCCGCGACCACGTCCTGGACAACGTCACGCTGTACTGGCTGACCGGCACCGGGGCCTCGGCGGCCCGGTCCTACTGGGAGAGCTACGGCCCCGACGCCCCCGCGGCGGCCGCTGCCGGGCAGACCCCGCCGCCGGTCACCGTGCCGGTCGGGTTCACCACCTTCCCGGGCGAGATCTGGCGCACCCCGCGCAGCTGGGCCGAGCAGAGCTACCCGACCCTCGCCTACTTCAACGAGGTCGACCGGGGCGGTCACTTCGCCACCTGGGAGGAGCCCGAGCTGTTCACCACCGAGGTCCGGGCCGCGTTCCGCCCGCTGCGCGCCCCCCAGGTGCCCGGGCCCCTCGTCGTCGCAGGGGTGGGCCGTCAGCGGCCCGGCAGGCGCTCGGTGATCTCCTGCAGCACCCAGCCGTTGCCGTCGGGGTCGCTGAACACCGCGTGGGACTGGTAGCTGCGGCCCTCGGGGTCGCGACCGGGCTCGCGCACGCCCGGGTCGTCGGGGTGGAAGCGGCCGGCCGAGCCGTGGAAGACCTCGCTGACCGCGGCACCCCGCTCCAGCAGCTCGGCGCGGGTGGCCTCGATGTCGCGGGTGACGAGCAGCAGGCCCTGCAGCGACCCCGGGGTCATGGTGGTGACCCCGGTGCCGAAGCTGATCGAGCAGCCCGACCCCGGTGGGGTCAGCTGCACGATGCGGAACCGCTCGCCGCCGACGATGTCGGCGTCCTCCCGCCACCCCAGGCCCTTGTAGAAGTCCTTGGCGCGGTCGACGTCGGAGACGGGCAGGACGACGACCTCGAGGCGCAGGTCCATGGGAGGGACTCCTCTCTGCTCGGAGCGCGTCAGCGCGGCTGGGGGACCCGGGGGCCGCGCAGGGACCGGAAGCCCGCGCGGAGCTGGTCGACGAAGAGGCCGGGCTGCTCCCACGCGGCGAAGTGCCCGCCCTTGGCGACCCGGTCGTAGTGGACCAGGCCCGGGTAGGCCCGCTCCGTCCAGCCGCGCGGGGCCTCGTACTGCTCGCCGGGGAAGACGCTGACCGCGACCGGGATCTGCACGCCCTTGGCGTCGAAGAAGCCGCCCCGGTACTCCCAGTAGAGCCGGGAGGCCGAGACCCCCGTGGTGGTCAGCCAGTAGAGCGTGATGTTGTCGAGCACCTCGTCGCGGGTCAGCTCGCCGGTGTCGCTGCTCTCCCGCTCGAGCGCCTGCGCCACCGCCGCGGCGGGCTGGCCGTCGGCGTCGTTGTGGTCGAGCAACCAGGCGGCCAGGCCGACGGGGGAGTCGGCGATGCCGTACAGGGTCTGGGGGCGGGCGGCCATGTAGCGCGCGTACTCGACCTGCCGGTAGGTGCGCAGCAGTTGCTCGCAGGCGCGCCGCTCGTCGTCGGCGAGCCCGTCCGGCGGCGGGCCGCCGGCCACGAGGACCCGGTCGACGTCGGCCGGGACGACGGCGGGCATGTTGGTGTGGATGCCGAGCAGTCCCTCGGGGGCCTGCAGGCCCATCTGGTCGACGACGAAGGCGCCCCAGTCCCCGCCCTGGGCCACGTAGCGGTCGTAGCCCAGCCGGGTCATCAGCTGCGCCCACGCCCGCGCCATCCGCTCCGGTCCCCAGCCCGGACCGGTCGGCTTGCCGGAGAACCCGTAGCCGGGCATCGAGGGGATCACCACGTCGAAGGCGTCGGCGGCGCTGCCGCCGTGCGCGGTGGGGTCGACCAGCGGCTCGATGATCTTCAGCTGCTCGATCACCGATCCGGGCCAGCCGTGGTTGACCACCAGCGGCAGGGCGTCGGCGTGCCGGGAGCGCACGTGCAGGAAGTGGATGTCCAGGCCGTCGATCTCGGTGGTGAACTGCGGCAGCGCGTTGAGCCGGGCCTCGACCCGCCGCCAGTCGTAGTCGGTGGCCCAGTGCCGGGCGAGGGCCTGCATCGTGGCCAGCGGCACGCCCTGGGAGGTGTCGGGGACGGTCTCGCGCTCGGGCCACACGGTGGCCTCGATCCGGCGGCGCAGCTCGGCGAGGGCCGCGTCGGGGACCTCGATCCGGAACGGGCGGATCGCGGCACCGTCCGGCTCCTGGGCGGCGGGGATCGGCGCGGGCGCGGTCGACCGGGACATGCGGGCCTCCTGCGGTGGGGCGGCCGGCCCGGCTGCGGGGACGCCGGCCGCCGGCTTCTCGGGACCGGCCCACGCTGGCAGTCCCCGGGCGGGCGTCGCGCCCGTGCATGTCCCGGGTCGGCACCCGGTCGCGGGCCGGTGCCCGGCACCGGCGCCGGGCCGGGGGTCAGGGGACCCGCGGCCGCAGCAGCACGCCCTCGTCGGGCCGCAGCACGAGGTCGCCCGGCGTCGCGCCGTCCGGGCGCCCCGTCCGGCCGGGGTCGGTGGACAGCAGCACCTCCAGGTCCCCCTCGGGGAGGCCGTCGGCCGCCAGCGGCCTCGGTGCGGCGGCGAAGTTGACCGCGGCGACCAGCCGGTCGGCGCCCTCGCCGCGCACCCAGGCCAGGACGTCGGGGCCGGCGTCGAGCACCCGCTGCGACCCGGTCTGCAGGGTCGGCGAGCCCGCGCGCAGCGCGCCGAGCCGGCGGACCAGCGACAGGGTGGAGTCCGGGTCGGCGGCCTGGCGCTCCACGCACAGCCGCTCGGCGTCGGCCACCAGGGGCAGCCACGGCCGCCCGGTGGTGAACCCGGCGCCGGGGCCGGCCACCGACGGCGGGCGCCAGGGGATCGGCGCGCGCTCGGGGTCGCGCCCGTCGACGTCGACCACCCGGTCGGGCGGCACGTCGGCGTCGGGCAGCCCCAGCTCGTCGCCCTGGTAGAGGAACGGCGTGCCGCGCAGCGCGGTCAGCAGCAGCGCGACCGCCCTGGCCCGCGCCGGGCCGGAGCCGCCGTCGGGGCCGTCGCCGTCGTAGCGGGTGGCGATCCGCGAGTGGTCGTGGTTGCCGAGGAACCAGGCCGGCCAGGCCTCGGGCTCGGCCCGGGCCGTGAACTCCTCGACGGCGGTGCGGAAGGCGCCGGCGTCCCAGGGCAGGTGGACGAAGACGAAGTTGTGCGCCAGGTGCAGCTGGTCACCGCCGGCGAGGTAGGCCAGCACCCTGCGCAGGTCGAGCAGGTAGACCTCGCCGACGATCATCCGGTCGGGGAACTCGTCGACCACCCGCCGGATGCCGCGCAGCCGCTCGTGGGCGGTCTCCCAGTCCTGGTCGTGCCGGCGGGCGGACCCGGCGTTGCTGCGCAGCAGGGGGTCCTTCGCCAGCCGCTGCAGCGCGTCGATCCGCAGCCCGTCGACGCCGCGCCGCAGCCAGAACCGGATCGTGTCGTGCATCGCGGCCTCGACCTCGGGGTTCTCCCAGTTCAGGTCGGGCTGCTGCGGCGTGTAGGAGTGCAGGTACCACTGGCCGGTGGCCTCGTCGAACGTCCAGGCCGGCCCGACCGCGGCGAACTCCGAGCGCCAGTCGTTGGGCGGCCCGCCGCCGGGTGCGCCGTCCCGCCACACGTACCAGTCGCGCTTCGGGTCCTCGCGCGAGGACCGTGACGCCAGGAACCACGGGTGCCGGTCGGAGGAGTGGTTGGGCACCCAGTCCAGCACCACCCGGATGCCGCGCGCGTGGCAGTCGGCGACCAGGGCGTCGAGCTCGTCGAGGCCGCCGAAGAGCGGGTCGACGTCGCAGAAGTCGGCGACGTCGTAGCCGAAGTCGGCCATCGGCGAGGGGAACACCGGCGAGAGCCACACCGCCCCGACGTGCAGCGCCGACAGGTGGTCCAGGTGCGCCCGCAGGCCCGCGAGGTCGCCCACGCCGTCGCCGTCGGCGTCGGCGAACGAGCGCGGGTAGACCTGGTAGACGGCGCCGCGCCGCCACCACGGCGGCTCCGCCGTCCGCGGGCCGGCCGGGTCGGGGGCTGTCGGGGCGCCGCTCATGGTGCGAGCATCCCGCCATGACCGGCACGCCCGCTCGCCGCCGTCCGCCGCTCCGCTCGATCCGGCCGGGGGGTGGTACCGCCGGGCAGGCGGTGACGAGTCCGCCGCGCCGCCGGCCCCGGGTGGTCGTCGTCGGCGGCGGGTTCGCCGGCTTCCACGCCCTGCGCCACCTGCAGCGTCACCTGCCGCGGGAGGCCGCCGAGCTGGTGCTGGTGTCGCCCAACGACTACCTGCTCTACAGCCCGCTGCTGCCCGAGGTGGCCACCGGCGTCGTCGAGGCCCGGCACATCGCGGTGTCGCTGCGGCGCACCCTGCCGCGGGTGCGGCTGGTGCTGGGCCGCGTGTCCGACGTCGACCTGACCACGCGCATGGTCACCGTGCAGCGCGCCGACCTCGAGCACCGGCTCGACTGGGACCACCTGGTGCTGGTGCCCGGCTCCATCACCCGGCAGTTCGACATCCCCGGGGTGCCCGACCACGCCCGCGGCCTGAAGACGCTGGTCGAGGCGGTCTACCTGCGCGACCACCTCCTCGAGCAGCTCGACCTCGCCGACGCCCAGCCCGACACCGAGGCCGGCCGGGCCGCCCGCGCGGAGCTGCTCACCGTGGTGGCGGTCGGCGCCGGCTACACCGGCACCGAGTTCGTCGCCCAGGCCCAGCGCTGGCTGACCCGCATCGAGCGCCGCTGGGACCGCACCCGCGCCCGCGACGTGCGGTGGGTGCTGGTCGACGTCGCCCCGGCCGTCCTCCCGGAGCTCGGCCCGCGGCTGGGCGAGCACGCGCTGCGGGTGCTGCACGACCGCGGCGTCGACGTCCGCCTGCGCACCAGCGTGGCCGAGGCCGAGGACACCCGCGTCACGCTCACCGACGGCACGACCATCCGCACCCGCACCCTCGTCTGGGGCGCCGGGGTGGTGGCCAGCCCGCTGGTGATGGAGCTCGGGCTGCCCACCCGCCGCGGCCGGCTGGTGACCGACCCGGACCTGTCGGTGCCGGGGGTCGAGGGCCTGTGGGCGGCCGGCGACGCCGCCGCGGTGCCCGACCTCGCCGCCCGCGGGGTCGCCGACGGGCGGCTGCCCGACACCCCGCCCACCGCCCAGCACGCCCAGCGCCAGGGCGTCGCGCTGGGCCGCAACATCGCCGCCGCCCTGGGCCACGGCACCGCCCGCCCCTACCGGCACACCGACCTGGGCCTGGTGGCCGACCTCGGCGGGTTCGACGCCGTCGCCCGCCCCCTGGGCGTCCCGCTGACCGGGCCGGTGGCCAAGGTGGTCACCCGGGGCTACCACCTCTACGCGCTGCCGGCGATGTCCAACCGGGTGCGGGTGGCCCTCGACTGGGTGTTCCAGAGCGTGCTCCCGCCCGACGAGACCCAGCTGTCGGTGGTGCGCGAGGAGGACGCGCGGCTGGCCACCGCCCAGGCCACGGCCATCTACGGCTCCACGGCCTGAGATCCCTCGGCCTGAGACCCCGCGGCCCGAGACCCCGCCGGACCGGCGTGAGGACACCCACGACTAGTGCGGCGAGCCATTGCCGAGACTCCTCCCGGTGCCGTAGGAAGACCGCGCACGCTGTTGCGCACGTCACACCGGAGGGTCTCCATGGGCGTCGAGCTGCGCGGACTCGAGGGCAAGGTCGTCCTCATCACGGGAGCGGGACGGGGTCAGGGCGCCAACCACGCCCGGGCGTTCGCCGAGGCAGGCTGCGACGTCGTCGCCGTCGACATCGCCGCGCCGATACCGGGTCTGTACGAGACCGCGAGCCCCGAGGACCTCGCGCTCACGGTCAAGCAGGTCGAGCAGTACGACCGGCGGGCGCTCGGGCTGACCGCCGACGTCCGCGACGAGGACGCGGTGCGGCAGGCGGTGGAGACCGCGCTCGCCGAGTTCGACCGGATCGACGTCCTGGTGAACAACGCCGGGATGGCGGCGCTCGACACGATCCAGGACATGAGCGCCGCCACGCTCGACGCGGTCGTCGACACGAACCTCAAGGGCCCGATGCACGTGGCCAAGTTCGTCGTCCCGCAGATGATCGGCCGGCAGGAGGGGAAGATCGTCAACATCTCGTCCGCGGTGATCGGCAGCGGGCACGCGATGCTGTCGCACTACGTGGCGAGCAAGCACGGCGTGGTCGGGCTGACCCGGGCGTGGGCCACCGAGCTCGCCGAGTTCGGCATCAACGTCAACGCCGTGGCCCCGGCGACCATCCGGCCCGGTCCCGACCGGCACGGCTCCGGCATGGTCACCGGGCTCTCGGCCGGCATGGGCATGGACCCCGCCGAGGCCTTCGAGGTCTTCTCCGCCCAGGGCAACCTCCCCGGACCCAAGTGGCGGGCGGAGATGCAGGACATCACCGACGCGGTGCTCTTCCTCGCCTCCGACAACGCCCGGGTCATCACCGGTCACACGCTGCACGTCGACTGCGGGCAGGCGACCCGCTGATGGGGTCCATGGTGGGAGCCGCCGTGCTCCGCAAGGAGGACCCCGCGCTGCTCACCGGCCGGGGCCGCTTCGTCGACGACATCCGGCTGCCCGGCACGGTGCACATGGCCTACGTCCGCAGCGTCGAGCCGTACGCCCGCATCACCTCCATCGACACCGAGGCTGCCCGCGAGCTGCCGGGGGTCCTCGGCGTGTGGACCGCCGCCGACCTCGACGGGCTGCCGCACGTGCGCTCCTTCCCCGGCACGCAGCGGCCCTGCCTCGCCCGCGACGCCGTCCGGTTCGTCGGCGAGCCGGTCGCCGTCGTCGTCGCCGACGACCGCTACCGCGCCGCCGACGCCGCCGCCGCGGTCGTCGTCGACTACGACCCGCTGCCGGCCCTGGTCACCATCGAGGACGCGCTGGCCGAGGGCGCCGCGCCGATCGTCCCCGGGCTCGCGGGCAACGTCGTCCTGGACCAGCCGATGTCGGCCGACGACGCCGAGGCCGAGCTCGCCGCCGCACCGCACCGCACCAGCCTGCGCATCCGCAACCAGCGGCTGGCCGCGGTCCCCATCGAGCCCGGCGGCTGCGTGGCCAGCTGGGACGGCAGCGGGCTGACCCTGTACGCGACCGTGCAGGCGCCGCACCCGGTGCGCAACGAGCTGGCCGCCATGTTCGGCCTGCCGCAGCACGAGACGCGCGTCGTCGCGCCCGACGTCGGAGGCGGGTTCGGCGCCAAGGCGAGCTTCTACCCGGAGTTCCTCCTCACCCCCGAGCTGTCGCGGCGGCTGGGGCGGCCGGTGAAGTACGTCGAGACGCGCAGCGAGAACCTGGTCGCGATGACCCACGGCCGGGCCCAGCTGCAGGACGTCGACGTGGGTTTCGACGACGAGGGCCGGCTGCTGGCCATGCGGGTCGCCATCGTGCAGGACGTCGGCGCCTGGCCGGACGCGACCGGCGCCGGGTTGCCCACGCTCACCGTCTTCATGTCCGGCGGCTGCTACAAGATCCCCAAGATCGCGGCGTCCTTCCGCAGCGTCACCACCAACACCACGCCGATCGCCGCCTACCGCGGCGCCGGCCGGCCGGAGGCGGCGTTCCTCATCGAGCGGGTCGTCGACGTGGTGGCCCGCGAGCTCGGCCGCGACCCGCTGGAGGTGCGGCGGGTCAACTTCATCCAGCCCGGCGAGATGCCCTACGCCACCCAGTGGCCGGGGATCGTCTACGACGAGAGCGACTACCCGCGGCTGCTGGACACCCTGCTGGAGCACCTGCGCGACGGCGGCGCGGACCTCGAGGAGCTCCGGCGCGAGGCGGAGGAGCGGCGCGCCGACCCCACCCGGCCGCTGCTGGGCATCGGCTTCTCCTGCTTCGTCGAGATGGGCGGCTTCGGCCCCACCCCGCTGTTCGAGCAGTTCGGCTACATCGGCGGGTGGGAGTCCTCCACCGTGCGGATGAACCCCGACGGCTCCGTGGTGGTCGCGGTGGGGACCAGCCCGCACGGGCAGGGGCACGAGACGGCGTTCGCGCAGATCGCCTCCGACGCCCTCGGTGGCGTCCCGGTGGAGCGGATCAGCGTGCGCCACGGCGACACCGGGACCGTGCAGGAGGGCATCGGCACCATGGGCAGCCGGGCCATCCCGGTCTGCGGCCCCGCGGTGCACCGGTCCAGCGACCAGCTGCGGCGCAAGCTGCTCGCGATCGCCGCCCACCTGCTGGAGGCCGACGAGTCCGACGTCGAGCAGGACGGCGAGCGGTTCGCCGTCCGCGGGACGCCCGGCGCGGAGGTGTCCCTCGCCGACGTCGCGCTGACCGCCTACAAGCCGCACAAGCTCCCGGAGGGCATGGACGTCGGCCTGCAGTTCATGGACTACTACGAGCCGACCAACCTCAGCTACCCGAGCGGCGCGCACGCCTGCGTGGTGGAGGTCGACCGGGCCACCGGTCAGGTGTCGATCCTGCGCTACGTGGCCGTCGACGACTGCGGGACGGTGATCAACCCGCTGACCGCGCGCGGCCAGGTCGAGGGCGGGCTGGCGCAGGGCATCGCCCAGGCGCTGCTGGAGGAGGTGTGCTACGGCGACGACGGCCAGCCGGTGACCTCCTCCCTGGTCGACTACGCCGTCCCGGGGGCCCCGGACCTGCCCGACCTCTCCACCCACCACCTCGAGGTGCCGACCAGCTTCAACCCGCTGGGGGCCAAGGGGCTGGGGGAGTCCGGCGCCACCGCGGCCCCGCAGGCGGTGGTCAACGCGGTCGTCGACGCCCTGGCCCACCTGGGGGTGCGCACCATCGACATGCCCATGACGCCGTTCCGGGTGTGGACGGCGATGCGCGCCGCCGAGCAGGGCAGGGGCGACGGCGCGGCCGTCGACGAGCGGCGTCCCCCGCCGGAGGCCCTGCAGCCCGACGACGGCGCACCGCCACCCCCCGACGGCATGCCGACCCCGCCCGCGGGTGCCGGCGAGGACTGGAAGGTGACCCCGTGAGGCACGACGTCAGCCTGCGCGTCAACGGCGTGGCCACCCGGCACACGGTGGAGTCCCGGCAGCTGCTGGTGCACCACCTGCGCGAGACCCTCGGCCTGACCGGCACCCACGTCGGGTGCGACACCTCCAACTGCGGCGCCTGCACGGTGCTGCTCGACGGGGTGGCGGTCAAGTCCTGCACCGTGCTCACCGTCGCCGCCGACGGCGGTGAGGTGCTCACCGTCGAGGGACTCGCCGAGGACGGCCGGCTGTCCCCGGTGCAGGAGGGCTTCCGGCAGTGCCACGGCCTGCAGTGCGGCTACTGCACGCCGGGCATGGTGGTCTCGGCGACCGGCCTGCTGCTGGACAGCCCCGACCCGACGCGGGAGGAGATCCGCGAGGGCCTCGAGGGCAACCTGTGCCGCTGCACCGGCTACCAGATGATCGTGGAGTCGGTCCGCTGGGCCGCCGAGCACGGTGGTGCCGGCGCCCCCGCGGAGGAGCACCGCGCCCGGTCGCAGGAGGCGGTCCGGTGATCCCCGCCGAGTTCGACCACGTGCGCGCCGACTCCCTCGACCACGCCCTCGCCCTGCTCGGCGAGCACGGCGACGACGCCAAGCTGCTGGCCGGCGGGCACTCCCTCCTCCCGCTGATGCGGTTCCGGCTGGCCGCGCCGCGCGTGCTCGTCGACATCAGCCGGGTGCCCGCGCTGCGCACCCTCGAGCGGTCCGACGGGCACCTGCGGCTCGGCGCCGGCCTGCGGCTGCGCGACCTCGAGCACTCCCCGGAGGTGCGCGAGCAGGTGCCGCTGCTGGCGGCCGCGGCCGCCACCGTCGGGGACCGGCAGGTGCGTGCCCGCGCCACCGTCGGGGGCACCGTGGTGCACGGGGACCCCGCCGCCGACGTGCCGGCGGTCCTGGTCACCCTCGACGCGACCCTGGTGCTGCGCGGCCCGGCCGGCGAGCGGGAGGTGCCCGCCGCGGAGTTCTTCGTCGACTTCTGGGAGACCGCCTGCCGGCTCGACGAGGTGCTCACCGAGATCCGGGTGCCGGTGCTGCCGGGGCGGGGCTGGGACTACCGGAAGTTCCGCCAGCGCAGCCAGGACTGGGCGACGGTGGGGGTCGCCGTCCAGGAGCGCGCCGACGGGTCGCACGCGGTCGGGCTGGTCAACATGGCCCCGGTGCCGTGGCGGTCCACGCCGGTCGAGGACGCCCTGCGCGCGGGTGCCCCCGTGGCCGAGGCGGCCGGGCACGCCGCCGAGGGCACCGCACCGCCGTCGGACCTGCGGGGTGACGCCGACTACCGCGCGCACCTCGCGCGGGTCCTCACCGCGCAGGCGCTGACCGCGGCGGGAGCCGGGCGCGGCGGCTGACCGTCAGCCGGGGCGGCCACCGGCGGCCCACACCGCCGCCCGCCGCACGATCTCCCGGTGCTCCGGGACGGCGTAGGACGGCACGTGGTGGCCCAGCGCGTCGTAGACCACCCGGCCCGCGCCCACCGTGCGGGCCCACAGCAGGGGGTGCTCGCGGCCGCCGTGGGGGGAGGTCATCAGCCCCTCCACGCCGTCGGCCAGGTCGAGGAACCCGTAGACCTCGTCGACGACGTCGAAGTCGGGCACCCCGGCCACGACCGGGTGCCGGTCGCGCGCCACGGTGACCCGGACGGCGGCGCCCAGCGGCGGGTGCGAGGAGCGGTCCCAGCGCCACACGCCGCCGAGCAGCTCGCGCCACTGCGGCCAGTCGTCGAAGCAGATGCTCGCGCCGTGCACCGCCAGCAGCCCGCCCCCGGACCGGACGTGGCCGAGCAGGGCCGCCCGGGCGGCGGCGGACAGGGACAGCGACCAGCGCTCGCGCAGGTGTGCGTAGCGCTCCACCCGCATCGTCCAGCGCAGCAGGTCCAGCACCACGAGCGGGCGGGGCCCCGGCCCGGGGTCCGCGAGCCCGGTCAGCGCCGCCTCGACGTCCTCGGTGACGGTGGCGGTGAACCCGGCCTCCGCCAGCACCCGGGCGAGCTCCGCCGACGTCGCCGGGAAGTCGTGCGCCACGCCGCCGGACACGATTACGGCCGGCGCGGTCGCCGTGCGTCCGCCCATCACAGCCCTCCTTGACGTCAGAAGACCAACTACTACAGGGTGACCGCGACGCAGGTCACACCTGAGGAGTGTCGATGACCGCGACCACGGTGGACGTCGTCACCGTCCGGACGTTCGCCGACGCCAAGGACGCCTACCGGCAGCGGGACCTCCGCCAGGCCCTCTACGACGAGGGCGAGGTGGTCATGGCCGACGTGCTGGTCAACCTGCACGGCGAGGACCACCGCCGCCGGCGACGGGTGGAGAACCGCAGCTTCCGGCGGGAGACCTTCGAGCACTACGAGCACGAGCTGTTCCCCGCGGTCACCGACCGCACGCTCGCCCCCCACCTGGCCGCCGGGCGGGCCGACCTCGTGCACCTCGGCCACGAGCTGATGCTCAACCTCGCGGCCCTGACCGCCGGCGTCGACCGCCCGGAGGGCACCGCCGAGGAGACCGCCCGGCTGCACCGGTACCTGCTGCTGTTCATCGAGGGCGCCACCCTCGCCCACTCCACGAAGGACAGGGACGAGCAGCGCCGCCGGGTGGCCGCCGGGCTGCTGGACTGGGACGAGGAGTTCCTGGCGCCCTCGATCGCGCGCCGGCGGGACGCGCTGGACCGCGCGGCGGCCGGGCAGCTGCCCGACGGGGAGGTCCCGCGCGACGTCCTCACCGGGCTGCTCCGGGCCCAGGACGAGCTGGACCTCCCGCACGAGGTCCTCCGGCGCGAGATCGCCTTCGTGCTGCTCGCCGGCGCGCACACCAGCGCGACGGCCTTCGTCCGCTCCGTCGACGCCCTGCTGTCGTGGACGGCCACCCACCCCGGTGACCTCGCGAGGGTCCTCGAGGACCCGCTGTTCGTGCAGCGCTGCGTGCACGAGACCGTGCGGCTCAACCCCTCCAGCCCAGTCGGCGTCCGGTGGGCGCTGGCCGACGTCACCCTCCGCTCCGGGGTGCGGATCCCCCGCGGGGGCAAGCTGGTCATCGACCTGGCCGCGGTCAACCGCGACCCCGCGGTCTTCGGTGCCACGGCCGCGGAGTTCGACCCGTACCGCGAGCTGCCGCACGGCGTGGCCCCGTTCGGGCTGAGCTTCGGCGGCGGGATGCACGTCTGCATCGGCCAGGACCTCGCCGCCGGGGTGGTGCCGGCCGGCGACGCCGACCCGCGGACCCACCTCACCGGCCTGGTCACCGGCGCGGTGCAGCGGGTCTTCGCCGAGGGGGTGCGGCGCGACCCGCAGGCACCGCCGCAGCGCGACGCGAACACCGCCCGTCCCTACTGGGGCACCTACCCGGTGCTCCTCGGCCGCCGCGGCTGACCCGACCCCGTCCCGCCCGGCCGCGGGCACGACCGAGCCAGGAGCCGCCATGGCCTACACCGTCTCGGTGGACAAGGACGCCTGCCTGAGCTCCGGCCGGTGCGTCGCCGACGCCCCGGCGGCCTTCCGGTTCGACGACGACGAGCTCGCCGAGCCCGTCGAGCCGCAGCCCCGCGCCGACGACGACCTGCTGCTCGCCGTCGCCCGCGCCTGCCCGTCGGCGGCCATCGCTCTGCACGACGCGGCCGGCCGCCCGGTCGACCTGTCCTGACCCCACTCCCGAGGAGCCGACGTCCCGTGTTCCGTCACGTCGTGGTGTTCAGCTGGACCCCGGAGGCCACCGCCCAGCAGCGGGAGGCGGCGGTCGCGGCGATCCGGGCGTGGGGCGAGCAGGCCCGGGAGTTCGGCACCCTGACCCTGGGCGTCGACGCCGGGCTCGCGGAGGGCAACGGCGACGCCGTCGTCGTCGTGGACCTGCCCGACCGGGACGCCTACGCCGCCTACGCCGCCGACGAGCGCCACCAGCGGATGCTCCGCGAGCACGTCCGGCCCATCCTGGCGCAGCGGTGCGCCGTCCAGCACGAGCTCTGAGGCGCGGGAGGCCGGGTCAGCGCTCCCGGTCCAGCCGGAGCAGCCGGACGGCGTTGGCCGACAGCACCGGGGCCAGGTGGGCCACCTCCGCGACGGACGTCGTGCCGCCGGAGTCCCACCCGGCGAAGTTGGTCCCCAGCACCAGCCGTCCGGTCCCCACCACCCGGACGAGGAGATCGAGCGCGTCGCGGCCGTGCACGTGCGTGTCCAGCCACAGCCGGCGCAGCAGCGTCGGCACGCCCTCCCTGCGCAGCGCGTCGGGCACCCAGGCCCGCGGCACCGCCGCGGCCCGGGCGAGGCGCCCGGCCAGGAACGCGGTGGCCCCGCCCCCGTGGGACAGGCAGACGTCCAGCCGCGGGTGTCGTTCCAGCACCCCGCCGAACACCAGCGCGGCCACCGCCAGCGTCTCGTCGTAGGCGAAGCCCACCAGCAGGTCCAGGTCGAACCGGCGCAGCCGCGGGTCGTCGGCCGGTCCCGCCCGGCCCAGCGGCGAGGGGTGCACGAACAGTGGGACGTCGAGGTCCACCACGGCGGCGTACAGGTCGTCGAGCGCCGGGTCGTCGAGGGTGCGCCCCCCGGGGTCGGTGTCGATGCAGGCCGCCGACAACCCCAGACCGCGCACCGACCGCTCGAGCTCGGCGACCGCGGCGCCGACGTCCTGCACCGGCAGTTGCGCCGCGCCGAGGAGCCGGGTCGGGTGGGCGGCCACCAGCCCGGCCAGCGCGTCGTTGTGGACCCGGGCGTAGCGGCTGGCCGCGGCCGCGTCGAGGTCGCCGAGGTAGGTGAGCGGGTTGGGCGAGAGCAGTTGCACGTCGATGCCGGCGGCGTCCATGGCCCGGAGGCGCACGCCGACGTCGGTGAACGCGGTGCCCTCGTACCGGACGCCGCTGAGCACGTAGCCGCCCACCCGGTAGAACGGCGTGCCGTCCGGGGCCGTCCCCTGCTCCGGCCCGGCCGCCCCGGCGGCGCCGAGGCTCGAGGGGAGGACGACGTGGGCGTGCACGTCGACCACCGGAGGAGCGGACGAGGTGCCGGCCATGACCCTCCCCGGCGATGGACGTGTGACCGGCGACACACTAGCGTCGCTAGGCGGCTGACGCCGCCCACGGCGCCGGCTCCTCGCCCCCGGAGGAGGTCGCGTGTCCGTCGACGAGGTGACGGCGACCCCGCAGCTGACGCTCCGCGGCTACGCCGAGCTGTGGGACGCCTTCCGCCAGCGCGACCTGCGGCAGCGGCTCTACGACGCCGGCGGGGTGGTCATGCGCGACGCGCTGCTCGACCTGCACGGCGACGACCACCGGCTGCGCCGCCGGGTGGAGAACCGGCTGTTCCGGCGCGGCACCTTCCGCCTCTGGGAGGCCGAGCTGGTGCCCGGCGTGATCCAGGAGGCCTTCGACCCTGCCCTGCGGGCCGGCCGGGCCGACCTCGTCCGGCTCGGGTACCGCACCACGATGGCCCTCACCGCCCGGGTCGCCGGCGCCGACCGCAGCACCGGGTCGGTCGAGGAGACCGACGCCCTGCAGCGGTTCGCGGTCACCTTCAGCGAGGGCGCCACGCTGGTCCACAGCACCCGCGACCACGCCGAGGTGCGGGCCGAGGTCGAGGACGCGCTGCGCCGGTTCGACGCGCTGTTCTTCACGCCCTCGTACGAGCGGCGGGTGGCACTCGCGGCCGACGCCTCCGTGCCCGAGGCGGACCTGCCCCGCGACGTGCTCATGGCGCTGGTGCAGCACGCGGGTGAGCTCGGCGTCGACCGCGACACCGTGCTGCGCGAGGTCGCCTTCTACCTGCAGGCCGGCTCGCACAGCACGGCGGCGGCCTTCACCCACACCGTCGACGAGGTGCTGCGGTGGGCGGGGAGGGACCCGGGCCGTGCCCGGCGGCTGGCCGACGACCTGTTCCTGCAGCGCTGCGTGCACGAGGCGTTCCGGCTGCACCCGGCCAGCCCGGTCGCCGAGCGCCGCGCGCTGGCCGACGTCACGCTGCGCGACGGCCGCCTGGTCCCGGCCGGGACGGTCGTCGTCATGGACATCCGGACGGCCAACCGCGACCCGGCGGTGTTCGGACCCGACGCCGGCGCCTTCGACCCGCTGCGGACGGTGCCCGACGGCGTCGCCCCGTGGGGGCACACCTTCGGCGGCGGCATGCACGCCTGCATCGGCATGGAGCTCGACGGCGGCACGGTGCCCGCCGACCCGCCCGGCACCGACCACGTCCTGGGCACGGTGACGCTCATGCTCCGCGAGCTGCTGCGGCACGGTGTCCGCCCCGACCCGGAGCACCCGCCGACCCGGGACCCGCACTCCCGGCGCGAGCACTTCGGCAGCTACCCCGTGCTGTTCGGCAGCCCGTGAGGCACGGCCGGCGGCCGGCGGTCCCCGGTCCGTGGAGGAGCAGATGAGCTGGGCGGTCGTCACCGGCGCGGGGCGGGGCATCGGCGCGGTCATCGCCCGCTGCGCGGTCGAGAGGGGGTACCGGGTCGCGGTCTGGGACGTCGACGGGGCGGCGGCCGGCGCGGTCGCCGGCGAGCTCGGTCCGGCCGCCGTCGCCGCCACCGTCGACGTCACCGACGAGGCCGCCGTGGGGGCGGCCCTCGACGCGGTGCCCGAGGCCCCGGCCCTGGTGGTCAGCAACGCCGGCCGCGTCCGCTTCGGCCCGCTGCTCACCCTCGACCGGCAGGACTGGGACGCGGTGCTCGCGGTCAACCTCACCGGCACCTTCCTCGTGGGCCGGGCGGCGGCGCGGCGGATGGCCGAGGCCGGGGGCGGCGCGATCGTCAACATCTCCTCGGTCAACGGGATCGCCGCCGCGCCGCACGCGGGGGCCTACACCAGCACCAAGGCCGCCGTCGTCCTGCTCACCGAGCAGATGGCGCTGGAGTGGGCGCCGCTGGGCGTGCGGGTCAACGCCGTCGCCCCCGGACTGATCCGGGCCGGCATGTCCGACCCGATCTACGCCGACCCCGAGGTCCGCCGGCAGCGGCAGGAGAGGGTGCCGCTGGGCCGCCTGGGCACCGCCGAGGACGTCGCCGCGGCCGTGCTGTTCCTCGCCTCCGACCGCGCCGGGTACCTGACCGGGCAGACGCTCGCGGTGGACGGCGGCCTGACCAAGGCGGCGCTGCTCGGCCTCGCGCGGCCGCGGAGCGTGGACCCGGGTGGCTGAGAGCCCGGGCCGGGCCACCCGTCCGGACGACGACGCGGGCGGGAGCGGCTGGCATGCTCACGACGCCGACGCGGGTCCCGCGGGGACGCCACCGGGAGGGATCGGGCCGTGACGCACGACGACGTCATCGAGCGGCTGCAGCACCTGGGCATGTCCGGCTACGAGGCCAAGGCCTACCTGGCGCTCCTCGGCGCCGGCGGCCCGGTCAACGGCTACGAGGTCGCCAAGCGGTCCGGGGTGCCGCGCAGCACGGTCTACGAGACCCTCGCGAAGCTCGTGTCGCGCGGCGCGGCCTTCGAGGTCCGCGGAGCCGGCGACTCGGTCGACTACCTGCCGCTGCCGGCGAAGGCGCTGCTGGCGCGGCTGAGCCGGGACTACTCGGAGTCGCTGGCCGCGCTCGACGCGGTGCTGCCGTCGATCACCGCGCCGCCCGCCGTGCACGTCGTGCACGACCTGTCCGGGGCCGCGGCGCTGCTCGACCGCGCTCGCGACGTCGTCGCCGGCGCCCGCCGGGAGCTGTTCCTGTCCATCTGGCCGGAGGAGATGGCGGCCCTGCGGGAGAGCGTGACGTCGGCGGAGGCCCGGTCGGTGGCGGTCACGGCCATCGCGTTCGGCGACGTCGGCGACCCGGTCGGCCGGACCTACCGCCACGAGCTGTCCACGCCCGAGGTGGTGCTGGAGAACCTCGGCTGCCGGATGCTCACCGTCGTCGGGGACCGGCAGGAGGCGGTGATCGGCGGGTTCACCGAGACCGGCGCCTGGGGCGTCTACACCGACAACCCGGCCGTCGTGCTGCTGTCGGTGGAGTACGTGCGCCACGACATCGCCATCCAGCTGATGGGCCACCACTTCGACGCCGAGCAGATCCGCACCTTCTGGCGGGAGGACCCGGACATGGGGCGGCTGCGCGCCGACCGGGGCCTGCCGGCGGTGACGCTGCGGGCCGGCGCGCAGGCCGGCCCGCAGGCGGCTCCGGCCCGTCGGGCGCGCCGGGGCAGGTCGGCGGGCTGAGCCGCCCCGGCGCGGGGCGCGAGGAGGGGAGGCGACGTGCGGGACCTCGCGGGCTCGTCGGTGCTGGTCACCGGCGGGGGCTCGGGCATCGGCGCGGGCGTGGCCCGGCACCTGGTGGGCCTCGGCGCCCGGGTGACGGTCTCGGGTCGGCGGGCCGAGCGGGTCGAGGCGGTGGCCCGCGAGCTGGGGGAGGCCTGCCTGCCCGTCGCCGCCGACGTCACCGTCTCGGCCGACCGGGAGCGGCTCGTCGCCGCCGCGACGGCGCACGGCGGCGGGCTCGACACCCTCGTCAACGCCGCCGGCAACATGTACCGCGGCGCCCTCGAGGAGCTCGACGAGCGGGCGATGCTCGACCTCTTCCACGCCAACGTGGTGGGACCGGTGCAGCTGTCGGGGCTGGCCCTGCCGGCCCTCCGTGCCAGCCGCGGGTCGATCGTCCTCTTCGGGTCGGTGCACACCCAGCGGGCCTTCCCCGGGGCCTCGCCCTACGCGGCGACCAAGGGCGCGCTCGAGGCGCTCACCGGTGTCCTCGCCGCCGAGCTGGGGCCCCAGCACGTCCGCGTCAACTGCGTGCGTCCCGGCGCGGTGCCCACCGAGATCAACGTGCGGGCCGGGCTCGGCACGCCCGAGCAGGCCCGGGCGCGGCTGGACGCGCTGGCCGGGGCCCACGCGCTGGGCCGCATCGGCACCGTCGGGGAGGTGGCCGAGGCGGTCGCCTACCTGGCCGCCGCGGAGTGGGTCACCGGCACGGTGCTGACCGTGGACGGGGGGCTGGCCCTCGGCGTCACCAACGCCTGACCGGCGCCGGCCGGTAGTCGTGAGCTCCCTTGACACCACCAGGGGCCCCTCCGACGATGAGGGGACCGCGGGGCCCCTGTCCGGGAGCGCGACCCGCCGCGCAGGGAGGTGGCGCCGGTGTCCGAGCCGATCCTCGTGTCCGGGGGCACGGTCATCGACGGCACGGGCGCCGATGCCCGGCCCGGGGAGGCCGTGCTGGTGCGGGACGGCCGGATCGCCGCCCTCGGGGCGCGCGCCGAGGACCAGGCCGCGGCCCTGCCCGGCCTCGTCCGGATCGACGCCACGGGGCGCACGGTCATGCCGGGCCTCGTCGACGCCCACACCCACCTGTCCTTCGGGGAGCCGACCGGCAACGACGAGCTGTTCTTCCACCGCACCGAGGCCTACAGCTCGATGCTGTCGGCGTACAACGCCCAGAAGGTGCTGCGCGCCGGCGTCACCAGCGTGCTCGACGCCGACTGCCTGTGGAACATCGGCGTCGAGCTGCGGGACGCCATCGAGGCGGGGTTCGTCGAGGGACCGCGGATGCGCGCCGGCGGCAACGCCCTGATGACGATGCTCGGCGGCACGGCCGGCCGGCTCATCCGGGACGAGGGCACCACCGGCTACGCCACCGTCGTCCACGACGTCGACGGGATCCAGCGGGAGGTGCGGCGGCAGATCAAGCACGGCGTCGACTGGATCAAGGTCATGGTGACCGGCCTGATCCCGTCGGTGAAGGGCCCGGAGGTCAAGGTCTGGAACCGGCGCGAGATCCAGGCGGTGGTCGACGCCGCGCACGAGCTGGGCACGCCCGTCGTCGGGCACTGCCGCAACTCCGTCAGCACCAAGGAGTCGGCCGAGGCCGGCATGGACCTCATCTACCACTCGTCCTACATGGACGACGAGGCGCTCGAGGCGGTGGTCGAGTCCGGGGCGACGCTGTGCCCGACGTTCACCCTGCTGGGCAACCTCGTCGACTACGGGGAGCGGGTCGGCACCGCCCCCGAGCTGCTCGACGTCTTCAAGGCCGAGCTCGACGTCACCGGGGTCATGGTCGACAAGGCCCACCGTGCGGGGGTGCGGGTGATCACCGGGTCGGAGACCGGTTTCGCGATCACCCCCTGCGGCGAGTGGCACGCCCGGGAGCTGGCGATGCTCGTGCAGTACGCGGGGTTCACGCCCCTGGAGGCCATCACGGCGGCGACCTCGCAGGCGGCCTGGGCCGTGCGGATGGAGGGCAGCCTCGGGGCCCTGCGCGAGGGGTACGTGGCCGACCTGATCGTGGTCGACGGCGACCCGCTGGCCGACATCGGCGTGCTCACCCGCGAGGGGGCGATCGTCGAGGTGGTCAAGGACGGGCGGCGGATCGACCTGTCCCGGCCCCTCCCGGAGCGCCGTCCCCGGGCGGGGGAGAAGGTCAGCTTCCTGGCCGCCTGCCCGCTCACCCGGGCCTTCGCCCTGGAGGACACCCGGCTGCAGGCCGCGAAGGCCGAGGGCGACGTCCTCTCCGACGAGCAGATGGCCGAGCTGGCCAAGGCCTGACCGGACCCGGTGTCGCCGGCGGGCCCGGCCGGGTGCCGCCGCGCCGCGGGGTGTCCGCGACCGATCGCGAGGGACACCATGGGCCCTGCGCCGGGCCGCCGGGGAGGGCGGCGCGGACGCGGAGAGGAGCGGCCGCCGTGGCGCGAACCGGGACCGGCCAGGGCCTCCGGCGCGACCGCCGTCCGGCGCGGCCGCCGCGTCCCGGGCCGGCCCCCGGTGAGTCCGCGCTGGTCCTCGGGGCGCTCGGGGTGGTCTACGGCGACATCGGCACCAGCCCGCTCTACGCGATGGAGACGGTCCTCGCCGTCGACGGCGGCGCGGTGGGTGCCGCCACCCGCGACGTCCTCGGGGTCGCCTCGCTGGTCTTCTGGTCGCTGACCCTCACCGTGACCGTCAAGTACGTCCTCGTCGTCCTGCGGGCCGACAACGACGGCGAGGGCGGGGTGCTGTCGCTGGCCACCCTCGTCGCCCGCTCCCTCGGTCCCGCCGCCGGCCGCCGCGCCGCCGTCGCCATGGCGCTCGGCGTGCTCGGCGCGTCGCTGTTCTACGGCGACAGCGTGATCACGCCGGCCATCTCGGTGCTGTCGGCCGTGGAGGGCCTGGAGGTCGTGGACCCCGGCCTGTCCCGCGTCGTGCTGCCGCTGGCGGTCGCGGTGCTGACGACGCTGTTCCTCGTCCAGCGGTGGGGGACCAGCCGCGTCGGGCGCGCCTTCGGACCGGTGATGCTGGTGTGGTTCGGCGTCCTCGGCGCGGCCGGGCTGGCGCACGTCCTGGCGCGGCCGGGGGTGCTGCGGGGGCTCTCACCCGGCTACGCGCTGGGGTTCGCCGTCGACCGGCCCGGGGTCGCCCTCGCGGTGATGGGCGCGGTGGTGCTGACCGTCACCGGCGCCGAGGCCCTCTACGCCGACATGGGGCACTTCGGGCGCCGGCCGATCCGCCGCGCCTGGTTCTCACTCGTCTTCCCCGCCCTGGTCCTCAACTACCTGGGGCAGGCGGCGCTGGTCGAGGGGGACCCGGCGGCGCGCGACGACCCGTTCTTCCTGCTCTTCCCCTCCTGGGCGCAGCTGCCGGTGGTCGTGCTCGCCACCGCCGCCACGGTCATCGCCTCGCAGGCCGTCCTCGCCGGCGCCTTCTCGGTGTCCCGGCAGGCGATGGCGCTGGGCTACCTGCCGCGGCGGCGGGTGCGGCACACCTCCGCGCAGGAGGCCGGCCAGGTGTACGTCCCGGCGGTCAACGCGGTGCTGTTCGTGCTGGTCCTCGCCGTGACGGTGGGGTTCGGCTCCTCCGCCCGGCTGGCCGCCGCGTACGGGGTGGCGGTGACGGCCACGTTCCTCGTCACGACGGCGCTGCTGCTCGTGCTCGCCCGGGTGCGGTGGCGGTGGTCCCGGCCCCGGCTGGTGCTCCTCGGCGGCGTGCTCGGCGCGGTCGAGCTCACCTACGCCGTCGCGACCCTGCCCAAGGTGCCGCACGGCGGCTGGCTGACCCTGCTGATCGCCGGCACCGTCCTCACGGTCATGACCACCTGGCGCCGCGGCCGCGAGCTGCTGGAGGCCCGGCGCGCGCAGCGGGAGGGCCCCCTGGACGCCGTCCTCGCCGAGGTGCGCGCGGCCGCCGTCCCCCGCGTGCCCGGGGTCGCCGTCCACCCCCACCCCACGGACGCGACCGCGCCGCTGTCGCTGCGCGCGACCGTCGCCCGCTTCTCGGTGCTGCACGAGCGGGTCGTGGTGCTCACCGTCCGGACGGCGAGCGTGCCGCACGTGCCGGAGGAGCGGCGGGTCAGCACCCGTCCGCTCGGTCCCCCCGAGGCGGGGTTCCTCCACGTCGTCGTGGAGTCCGGCTTCCTGGACCGGACCGACCCCGAGGCCGCGCTGCGCCGCGCCCTGGACGGGGTCGCAGGCGCCGACGCGGACGCCGCGACCTGGTTCGTGACCCGGCCGACGCTGCGCCCGGCACCGCGCCCGGCACCGCGCCCGAGACCGCGACCGGGCATGAGTGCCTGGCGCGCCCGGCTGTTCGTGCTGCTCGCCCACGGCGGGACCGGCTGGCCGGAGCACCTCGCGCTGCCCCCGGAGCGCACCGTCGTCATGGGCGCGGAGATCGACCTCTGACCCGTCGGGGGAGGATCTGCCGGCGGCCGGGGCCCCGGCCGGGCGACGGCGAGGGGAGCGGGACGTGACCGACGAGGGGGACCTGCGGCGGCGGTGGGCGCAGGGGCGGGCCTGCCACGGGGTGTGGAGCCTGCTGCCGGGTGCGGTGACCGCGGAGGTGCTCGCGCGCACCGGCGCGGACTACGTCGTCGTCGACCTGCAGCACGGCGCGGCGGCCGAGGCCGAGCTGCCCGGGGTCGCGGCGGCGGTGACCGCGGCCGGCGCGGTGCCGCTGGTGCGCACCCGCAGCCCGTCCTTCGCCGACGTCGGCCGCCCGCTCGACCTCGGCGCCCGCGGCGTCATCGTCCCCAACGTGCGCGATGCCGGGCACGCCCGGGAGGTCGTGGCCGCCTGCCGGTACGCCCCGGCCGGCGGGCGGTCGATCGGGCGGCTGTCGGGCGGGTGCGAGCAGCCCCTGGTGGTCGTGATGGTCGAGACCGCGAGCGCGCTCGACGACCTCGACGCCGTCCTCGCCGTCGAGGGGCTCGACGGGGTCTACGTCGGCCCCGGGGACCTGTCGCTGTCGCTGGGGCTGGCGGGGGCCGGCCGGCGGGAGGAGCTGCGGGGCGTGCTGTCCTCCGTCGTGGCCCGCGCGGTGGCCGCCGGCGTGCCCGTCGGCGTGCACGCCTCGAGCGGTCCGGAGGCGGCGGGGTGGGCCGCGGAGGGCGCCACGATCGTCACGGTCGCCGTCGACGCCGGCTCGCTGGGGGAGGCGGTGACCGGCTCCCTCGACGTCGTCCGCGCCCGCACCTGACAGCGCGCCCGACACCGCGCCCGACCGCGGTGCCCCGCCGGTGTATCAGCGGCGGGACCGGGCCCCTCTGCCGGTCGTCGTCACCGACCGAGGGGACCGCCCGTGGACCACGACCTGCGCCTCGCACCCCGCAGCGGACCGCGCGTCACGCTGCTCGACGGCTTCTCCGTCGCGGCCGGTGACCCGCCGGCGGCCGGGGAGCTGCCCCCGGCCGTGCAGCGGCTGGTGGCCCTGCTGTGCCTGGCCGGCCGGCCGGCCCGCGCCGCCGTGTCCGGCCGGCTGTGGCCCGACGTCGACGAGGACCGGGCCCGGGCCAGCCTGCGGTCGGCGCTGTGGCGGCTGCGCCGCTGCGCCCCCGGGCTGGTCGACCACTCCGACGGCGCGCTGCGCGTCGCCGACGGCGTGCGCGTCGACGTGCGCGAGCTGCAGGAGTGGGCCGGGCAGGTCCGCGACCCGCGGGTGCCCGCCGGGCGGCTGACCCTGCCGCGCCCGGCCCTGCTGGGCGACCTGCTGCCGGGCTGGTACGACGACTGGGTCCTGCCGGAGCGCGACCGGCTCACCCAGCTGCGGCTGCACGCGCTGGAGACCCTGGCGGGGCGGCTGCGCACCGTCGGTCGCTACGCCGACGCGCTCCAGGCGGCCCACCTCGCCGTGCGGGCCGAGCCCCTGCGGGAGAGCGCCCACCGCACCGTGGTGCAGGTGCACCTGGCCGAGGGCAACCTGGCCGAGGCGCTGCGCGCCCACGACGCGTTCCGCGACCTGCTGCGCGAGGAGCTCGGCGTCCCGCCGACCGGGCAGATGACCCGGCTGGTGCAGGGCCTGGGCCGGCCGCGCCGGGCCGCCTCGTGACCGCCCCGGGGATCCCCGCCGTGACCGACCACCGCCCGTCCTCGCCGTACCTGCGCGCCCTCGAGCACGCCCGCGCCCTCGGCCGCGCCGACGGGCTCCTCGAGGCCGCCGTCGGACCGGCGGGGGAGACGGTGCCGGCGGGGACGTGCTGCCACGGGCGCGGCCCCGACGGGCTGGCCCGCCTGGTCTGGGACGGCGGGGGCAGCGCACCGGCCGGGGTCCGGCTCAACGCCCCCGCCTGGTACGCGGACGGCTTCCGCGGCGCTCTGGTCGAGGCCGGCCGGGACCGCCCCCGCGTGCCCCGGCCGCGGCCGCCCGGCGACTGACCGCCGTCCGCGAGGAGCTGCCGTGCCCCCGGTCCGCACCGCCCCCGCCGCGCGGGTGCTCGCCGCCGCGGCGGAGGTCGACGCCCGCCCGGGCCACGAGGACCTCGGCCCGCTGTCGGCCGCGCGCGGGTTCCTGCCCACCCGCCCGCCGTCGGAGCGGCTGCCGGGGACCCACGCGGCCTGGGACCGGACGGCGGCGGAGCTGCCGGCGCTGCTGCGCGACGTCGCCGTCCGGGAGGCCGTCGAGGAGCTGCCGCTGCTGCCGGCCGGCCCCGACGCGCTGCCGGACACCGCGCTGCAGCGGGCGGCCACCGTGCTGGGCCTGCTCGCCCACGCCCACGTGCACGGCCGCGCGCCCCGGCCGGCGGGCCTGCCGCCGGCCCTCGCCGTCCCCTGGGCCGAGGTGCTGCGCCGGCTGGGCCGCTCGCCGGAGCCGGTGCTGGGCTATCCCGACCTCATCGTGCACAACCGGCGCTCCGCCGCCGGGCGCGACGGCCTCCCGCTGCTGTCCGACGACCTGCGCCTGCTCGTGCCCGCGGCCGGCAACGAGGAGGAGCGCGTCTTCTACCTCACCCAGGTCGAGGTGCTGGCGCGCTGCGCGCCGGTGGTGCCGGCCGCGGCCGACGCCCAGCAGGCGGTCCTCGACGACGACGCCGAGGCCCTCTGCGCTGCCCTCGACGCGGTGACCGCGGCGCTGCGGGCCGCGACCCGGTCCCTGCGGCTGATCGACCCCCGCCCCGGCGTCCGCACCCACGTCGACCCCGTCGTCTGGGCCAAGACCGTGGCCCCGCTCGCGGTGCCGCTGCGGCCCGGCGACCTCGGGCCCAGCGGCACGGCCTCGCCGGTCTTCGGCCTGCTCGACGCGCTCCTCGGCCGGCGCGGGCACTCCAGCCAGCTCGGGCAGGAGATCCTCCGGCACCGCCGCAGCGCCCCGCCGCGCTGGCGGCGGTTCGCCGACGCGGTCGAGGAGGTCCCGGTCGCCGCGTACGCGACCACCCGGCGGCGGCCGCAGCTGGCGGCGTCGTTCGACGCGGCGATCGAGGCCTACGCCGGCGCCGACGGGTTCCTCGGCCGGCACCGGCGCCTGGTGTCGGGCTACCTGGCCGTCGCCTTCATGGTCGGCCGCGGGGTGACCATCGGCGGCTTCACCGGGTCCCCGCGCGAGCTCACCTGGCACACCGTCGACGCGGCCCTCACCGCGTCCCGCACCGAGCGCGACCCCGCGCCCGCGGCCCGGCCCCGGCCCCGGCCCGCCGCCCCCGGCCGGCCGGTGCGCCGGGGGCACGGCCTGGCCGACCTCGCCGAGCACAACGACGACGAGCACGGTTGGTGGCTGGCGGTCGGCGGCCGCGTGCACGACGTCACCGCCTTCCTGCAGCGGCACCCGGGCGGGGCGGCGGTGCTGCGCGCCCACGCGGGACTGGACGCCACGACCGCCTTCGGCCGGGTGCACGGCGGCCGGCCGGGACCGGGGCACCTGCTCGCCGGCACCGACGTGGGGCCGCTGCTGCGACCCCGTCTGACCCTGGCCCGCCCGCTGCACGACGCCTGGGCCGATGCCCTGACCGGCCTGGTCCACCTGCAGAACGCGTTCGGTCTCGACCGCTCCTTCGGGCGGGACACCGACCTGTGCCGGCCCGGCGGCGCCCGCCCGTCGGCGCTGCAGGCCGACCGGGCCGCGGACACCGCGGCCCGCTTCGGCGACGAGTACCTGCCCCGGTTCGCCGCCGAGGTCCTCGCACCCCTCGCCGCCCGCGTGCTGCGCGAGCAGGGAGCGGTGCCCCGCGGGATCAGGACCGTCCCCGGGCCGCCGCCGGCCGGCACCCTCCGGCACCGGCTCGACCTGGTCGAGCGGCGGCTGGCCGCCACCAAGGCGCTGCTGGTCGCCGGCGAGCGGGACTTCGACACCTGGGGCGACGCCGTCCTGGCCCGGGGCGGGCTGTGGTGCCTGGCCGCGCGGGCGGTCCCGGTCTGCGCCGGGGCGGCCACCGTCACCGTGCACCGGGCGCGGCCCGCGCGCTGAGGGCAGGCCTCCCGGGGGAGGCCGGCCCCCGACGGGGTCACACGGGCAGGATCCGCAGGGGGACGCCGAAGCCGCCGAGCCGGCGGGTGCCGTTCTTCTGCTCGGAGTGGTCGCCCGCGTCGGTGAGCAGCGCGTCGAGCGCCTCCCGGGCCGTGGCGGCCCGCCCGTCGCGGACCATCCGGACCACCGCCCCCGCCACCTGGGGCGCGGCGAAGGAGGTCCCGCTCCAGGTGGCCCACGAGCTCGGTCCGAAGCTGTCGGGGTCGACCAGGTCCGAGGCCGGCGACTCCTCGCCGATCACGTAGGTGGAGACGACGCCCTGGCCCAGGGTCGAGCAGGTCACCCAGTCGCCCCGCGAGGACCACTCCGCCCCCACGACCTGCTGGTCGTCGTCGTCGTCCAGGCGGAGCGCGGCCACGGCCACCACGTGCCGCGCGAACTCCGGCACGCCGGCGAACGCCGCGGGCCAGCACGGGCGGCGGTCGTCCCCGTAGTTGCCCGCCGCGCAGACGACGAGCAGGTGGCGCCCCTGGTCCTCGGCGACGGCGATCGCCGTGCGCAGGGCGTGCTCCATCGCCAGCGGCGGCCGGTCGCCCGAGGTCTGGAAGCCGAGGGACAGGTTGACCACCTCCGCGCCGTCCTCGGCCGCGCGGACCAGCTCGCGTGCGACGTCCACCTCGTCCCCCTCGCCCTCGGTGTCGAGCGCGAGCCGCACGTCCAGCCGCGCACCGGGCGCGACCTGCTCGACGACGCCGGTGGTGAAGGTGCCGTGCCCGGCCGCGCGGTCGAGGAAGCGGTCGGCCGGGACGACGTCGAGCAGGTCCAGGTTGTCCGTCCGCGCCAGGCCGGCCAGCCAGCCGTCCTCGCGCTGCTCCGCGCTCACCCCGTTGTCGACGACCGCGACCACGGGGTCCCCGCCCTGGCCGGGCTCGGGCCGGAAGTCCCAGGACACGCCGGGACCCGGTCCCGAGGGCTCCGGCCCGCCCGCCGCCTTCCGGATCGCCCCCAGCAGGGAGACGTGGCTGGGCGCAGCCCGCGCGCCGGTCACGGCGCCGGCCACCGCCCCGGACGCGCGCAGGCTCCGCGCGCCGGCTCCGACGGACACCAGCACGCGCAGGTCGTCCAGCCCGGGGACCGCCACCACCTGCGGCGCGTAGTACCTCGACTGCAGCTCGGCGACGACCGCGGGGACGTCGTCCCGGCGCACGACGAGCCGGTTGGGGGTGACGGCGGTCCCGTCGCGCTCGACCCGGATCCGGGCCGGCCCGACGGCGCTGCGCCGCTCCCTCAGATCGGCCAGGGCGCGCAGGTGGTCCTCCTGCAGACCGCCGGCGGCGGCCATCTCGGCCAGCCACGTCGCGATCTGCGCGCGCACCGCCGCCCGCTGGGCGGGGATCTGGTCCGGGGAGCGCAGGTCGCCCGGTGCCTGGGGGAACTGGTAGGCGTCCGCCATCGTGGATCTCCTCCTCGCCGCGCCGGATCCGGAGCAGAATCGTCCCGGTGACCGGCGTCACACGGGAAGAGTCGACCGGCTCCCTCCTGATACGCGCGCAGCGGGCCTACGACGGCGTCGTGGGCGACCCGCGGCGCTTCGACCGGGCCGCCGTCGACGTCGTCGAGGCCGCCCGCCGGGCCGCCGATCCCGAGGCGCTGGTGGTCGGCCTGCGGGCGGTGGCCTGGGCGGCCCGGGCCCGGCGGGACAACCGGCGGGCGCTGCGGCTGCTCGACGAGGCGCTCCGGCTGGCGCGGCAGGCCGGGCTGACCTCCCGGGTCGCGGAGCTGCTGGTGACCCGGGCGGCGGTCGTCCTCGAGCTGGGACGGGTCGCGCTCGCGCTGCGCGACCTGGACCGGGCCGTGCCCGCCGGCGGGCGCCCCCCGCCCGAGGCGGACTTCATGCGCGCGGTGCTGCTGCACAACCTGGGGCGGCTCGAGCCCGCCGCGGCGTCCTACCGCCGGGTGGTCGCCGACCCCGCCGCGACCCTGGACAACCGGGGGAGCGCGGCCAACAACCTCGCCCTGGTCGCCGCCTCCCGGGGCCGGTTCGACGAGAGCCTGCGGCACCTCGACCGCGCCGAGCAGCTCGCCGCCGGCATCGGACCGTCGATGTACGCCTTCGTGGCGCACAACCGGGGGCTGGTGCTGGCCCAGAGCGGGCGCCTGGCCGAGGGGCTGGCCCAGCTCGACCGCGCGACGGAGCTGTTCACGCAGACCGGCGTGCCGCTGGGCGAGTACCACATGGAGTACGCCGACGTGCTCGCCGAGCTGCGGCTGCTGCCGGAGGCGCGGGAGCTGGCCGGGCGCGCCGCGGCCGACCTCGAGGCCCAGGGCGTGCTGCTCCTCGCCGCGGAGGCGCGGCTGACCGTGGCGCACACCGCGCTGCTGGCCGGGGACGCCGCGGCGGCGCGGACGGCGGCCGACGCGGCCGAGGGGCTGTTCCGCCGGCAGCGCCGGACGGCCTGGGCCGCCCGCGCGACGGTGCTCGCCGCCGAGGCCGCCCTCCTCGACGGCACCGGCGACCTGACGCTGCTGCGGCGCGCGGCACGGGCCGCGGGGTTCCTCGACCGGGCGGGCGTGCCGTCGGCCGCCGCGGCCGCCCACCTGGCCGCCGGCCGGCTGGCCGCGGAGCTGGGGCGCCCCCGGGTCGCCCGGCGCTGCCTCGGGGCCGCGCGCGACCGCAGCCGGCGCGGCCCTGTGCTGCTGCGCCTGCGCGGGCACCTCGCCGGCGCCTGCGCCGAGCGGCTGGCCGGCCGGGACGACGCGGTGCTGCGGCACTGCCGTGCCGGGCTCGCCGACCTCGCCCGGCACCGCGCCGCCCTCGGCTCCACCGAGCTGCGGGCGCTGGCCTCCGGCCACGGGGTCGAGCTCGGCCGCCTGGGACTGGAGACGCTGCTGTCGACCGGCTCCCCGCTGCGGGTGCTGGGGTGGATGGAGCAGACCCGCGCCGCCGCGCTGCTCGGCGTCGAGCCGCCGGCACCCGACGGGCTGCAGGACGAGCTCGCCGAGCTCCGCCTGGTGCACGCCGAGCTGGCGCAGGCGCTGCGCGACACCGGCGAGGAGCCGGCCGAGCTGCGCGCCCGGCAGGGCGCCGCGGAGGCCCGGCTGCGGCGGGCCACCTGGCAGCGGCCGGGCTCGGGCGCGGGCCGGGCACCGGTGTGCACGCCCGCCGAGCTGCGCCGGCACCTCGACGGGCGCGCCCTGGCGTCGTTCGCCACGGTCGGCGGGGAGCTCGTCGCCGTCGTCCTGCACGGCGGCGGCAGCCGGCTGGTCCGGCTCGGCCCGGCGCAGCCGGTGACCGCCGAGTGCGACAGCCTGCTGTTCGCGCTGCGCCGCCTGCTGCGCCCCGGCCGGGCGCCGGCGCTCGCGGCCGCGCGGGCCGCCGCCGAGCACGCGCTGGACCGGCTGGCGGACCTGCTGCTGTCCCCGCTGGGCCTGCCCGCGGACGTGCCGCTGGTGGTCGTGCCCGACGGGCGGACCCGCCGCGTGCCCTGGCCGGCCCTGCACGGCGCCCCGGTGTCCACCGCGCCGTCGGCGGCGCTGTGGGCCCGCACCGCGGCCGCCCCCCGCTCCGCCGGCCCGGTGGTGCTCGTGGCCGGGCCGCGGCTGCCCGGGGCGGTCGCCGAGGTCGAGGCCGTGCGCCGGTCCCACCCGGAGGCGACCGTCCTGACCGGCGCGGCGGCCACGGTCGCCGCGACGACCGGCGCGCTGGCCGGCGCCGGCCTGGCGCACCTGGCCTGCCACGGCCGGCTGCGGTCGGACAACCCGTCCTTCTCCGCCCTGGAGCTGGCCGACGGGCTGCTGACCGTGCACGAGCTCGACCGCCGCGGCATCGCCCCCCGGCGGGTCGTGCTCGCCGCCTGCGACTCGGCCGCCGACGTCCCCTACGCCGGCGACGAGCTGCTCGGCCTCGTCAGCGCGCTCCTGGCGCGGGGGACGACGGGGGTCCTGGCGAGCACGGTCGCCGTCGGGGACGCGGAGTCCGTCGGCCTCATGGACGCCGTGCACCGGGGGCTGGCCGCCGGCCTGACCGGTGCCGACGCGCTGCACGCCGCCCGCGCCGCGCTGGACCCGGCCGACCCGCGCTCGTTCGTGCACCGGTGCGCCTTCGGCGCCTACGGGGCGGGGTGAGCGGCCCGCCGGGGTATCAGGCGCGCGTCCCTGGCCTCTGACAGGGAGCGGCGGGTCCGGGACGGTCCCGGGCGGCCGGCGCCGCGTGCTGGCAGCCGGCCCGGTCGGGGGGCACCATGCCGGTGCGGGATGCCCGTGCGGGGGCGGACGGGGAGGGAGGCGGCGGTGTCGGTACCGGGGCCGGGCGACGACGAGCTGCTCGGCGAGCTGCGCGCCGCACTGCGCGCGGCCGGCAGTCCCACCCCGGCGATGACCGACGCCGCCCGCGCCGCCTTCTCGTGGCGGACCGTCGACGCCGAGCTCGCCGCCCTGACCAGCGACTCGCTCCTCGACCGGACGGCGGGCGTGCGCGGGGGGCCCGGCGGACCCCGGGACCTGGTGTTCGAGGCCGGCGACCGGTCGGTGGAGGTGGCCCGGGACGAGGACTGCCTGGTCGGGCAGCTGGTGCCGGCCGCTCCGGGGGAGGTGTCGCTGCTGGCCCCCGGCGGCGAGGTCGACCGCACCACCGCCGACGAGTGGGGCCGGTTCCGGTTCGACCGGCCGGTGTCGGGCCTGACCCGGCTGCGCTGCGCCACGCCGTCGGGCGTGCTGGTCACCGACTGGGTGCGCCTGTGAGGCCCCGCCGCCTCACACCTCCAGCAGCGCCTGCACCGCCCGGTGGGTCCGGATCCGCGCGATGGCCCGGGCCCGGGTCGGCCCGATGCTGCCGACCGGCATGTCGAGCCGGCGGCTGATCTCCTCGTAGGGCAGCGGCGGGTCCTCGATCAGCAGCAGCAGGAGGGTGCGCTGCCGCTCGGGCAGCTCGGCGAGGGCGGCGAGCAGGGCCTCGTGCCGTTCGCCCTGCAGCAGCCGGTGCTCGGGACCGGGGGTGTCGTCGTCCGGCCGCGCCCGGGAGTCGAGGTCCTCGGAGGGGACGACGCAGTGGCCGCCGCGGAGGTGGTGGCACTCGTGGCGGGTCGTGGTGGCGATCCAGCCGGGCAGCGCCCGCGGTTCCCGGATGGCGCCGAGGTGCTCGACCAGGCGCAGCCACACCGTCTGGGCGACGTCCTGGGCCTCGGCGTCCTGCAGCCGGTGCCGCCGCACGATCGACAGGACCAGCGGCAGGAAGCGCTCGACGAGGCGGTCCCAGGCGACGGCGTCGTCGCCCAGCGCCCGGGCGACCAGCGTGGCGACGGCGTCCTCGTCGGCATCGGGCTCCACGGACCGTCCCCCTCGCTCCCGGACGCCACGGCTCCTCCAGCCTAGTGACGCCGGTGCCCCGCCGAGGACCCGTGAGGCGTTCAGCCGAGGGCCCGGGCCACCGCCTCCTCGGGGGGCCGGCGCCCCCCCCCCCCCCCCCCCCCCCCCCCCCCCACCACCCCCCCCCCCCCCCCCGACCCGTCGCCCTCGACGAGCGCGGAGACCACCGACCCGTCGACCAGCGCGACCAGCGTCGCCACGTCGGTGGCCGGCCGGCCGCAGCGCTCGAGCAGCTCGGCGAGCGCGGCGTCGATCGCCGCCCGCGCCTCCCGGAGCAGCGGGCGCAGCCGCGGGTGCCGGCCGCAGGCGAGGAACCGCTCGTAGAGCGCCAGCAGCTCGGCGTCGTCGCGGTCGGCGCCGAGCAGCACGGCGACGACGTGCCGCGCGGTGGCCGCCGCCGACCGGGGCCGGCGGGGGAGGGCCTCGACCAGCGACCGGGCCTGGCGGCGCTCGTCGTCGACCAGGTGCCCGACCGCGGCCGCGCGCAGGTCGTCGATCGAGGCGAAGTAGTAGGTCGTCGCCGCGAGCGGGATGCCGGACGCGGCGACGACGGCGCGGTGGGTGAGCGCGTCGGGGCCCTCGGCGGCCACCAGCCGCGCCGCCGCCTGCACGATCGCGGTGCGCCGCGCCTCGCCCTTGGCCGTCAGCCGGCTCATCAGTGCGCCGCCGACGGCGCCAGGTTGAGCGCCACCACCCCGCCGAGGATCAGCAGGATCGCCACGATCCGCAGCGTGGTGACCGGGTCGCCGAAGGCCAGCATCCCGACCACCGCGGTGCCGCCGGCCCCGATGCCGGTCCACACCGCGTACGCGGTGCCCACCGGCAGCGTGCGCAGCGCGGCCGACAGCAGCGCGAAGCTGGCCGCGGCGCAGACGACGAACGACACCGACCACCACAGGCGGGTGAAGGTCTCCGACTGCTTGAGCGACACGGCGAACGCCGTCTCGAAGACGCCGGCGACGACCAGCAGGACCCAGGCCACGGGGGACTCCTCAGAACGGTACGGACGTACCACAAATACGGTACACGAGTACCGGTGTCGCGGGGAGGGGGGATCGGGACGGTCGCGTCCGGTCGCCGCATCCACCAGGGTGGGGACCGTCAGCCGCGACCAGGGCCCGAGAGGACGACGCCGGTGACCGACACGAGCACCCGCGAGCACACCGCCCCACCGCAGACCGCCGGCTCGCCCGGGCCGCTGTCGCCCGAGGAGCTCGACCGCATCCACGCGTGGTGGCGGGCGGCCAACTACCTGTCGGTCGGCCAGATCTACCTCATGGACAACCCGCTGCTGCGCGAGCCGCTGCGCCCGGAGCACGTGAAGCCGCGGCTGCTGGGCCACTGGGGGACCACCCCGGGCCTGAACTTCGTCTACGCCCACCTCAACCGCGCGATCAGCGCCCGGGACCTCGACTGCGTGTACGTGATGGGCCCGGGGCACGGCGGGCCCGGCCCGGTCGCCGCCGCGTGGCTGGAGGGCACCTACAGCGAGGTCTACCCCGACGTGTCGCAGGACGGGCCGGGGATGAAGCGGCTGTTCACCCAGTTCAGCTTCCCCGGCGGCATCCCCAGCCACGTCGCCCCCGAGACGCCCGGCTCCATCCACGAGGGCGGCGAGCTCGGCTACGCCCTCGTGCACGCCTACGGCGCCGCCTTCGACAACCCCGACCTGGTCGTCGCGGCCGTCGTCGGCGACGGCGAGGCCGAGACCGGTCCGCTGGCCGCCAGCTGGCACAGCACCAAGTTCGTCGACCCCGCCCGCGACGGCGCCGTCCTGCCGATCCTGCACCTCAACGGCTACAAGATCGCCAACCCGACGGTGCTCGCCCGCATCGAGCCCGGGGAGCTCACCGACCTGCTGCGCGGCTACGGGCACACCCCGTACGTCGTCGAGGGCGACGACCCGGTGGTGATGCACCAGCAGTTCGCCGCCGTGCTCGACCGCTGCCTCGACGAGATCGCCGAGATCCAGCGGCGCGCCCGGGAGGACGGCGTCACCGACCGGCCGCGCTGGCCGATGATCGTGCTGCGCTCGCCGAAGGGCTGGACCGGGCCGGCCGAGGTCGACGGTCACCGCGTCGAGGGCTCGTGGCGCTCCCACCAGGTGCCCTTCGCCAACGCGCGGGAGGACGACGCCCACCGGCAGGTGCTCGAGCAGTGGCTGCGCAGCTACCGCCCCGAGGAGCTCTTCGACGACGACGGCGCCCCGGTGCCCGCCGTCCGCGACCTGCACCCGCAGGGCCCGCGGCGGATGAGCGCCAACCCGCACAGCAACGGCGGCCTGCTGCTGCGGCCGCTGCGGCTGCCCGACTTCGGCGACTACGCCGTCCCGGTGGCCGAGCCCGGCACCGGCGCGGTGGAGGCCACCCGGGTGCTCGGGGAGTTCCTGCGCGACGTGGTGCGCCGCAACCCCGAGACCTTCCGCCTCTTCGCCCCCGACGAGAACAACTCCAACCGGCTCGGTGCCGTCCTGGAGGCCACCGACCGCACCTGGGTGGCGCGGCGCGAGCCCGACGACGACCACCTGTCCCCGGACGGCCGGGTCATGGAGGTGCTCTCCGAGCACCTGTGCCAGGGCTGGCTGGAGGGCTACCTGCTCACCGGCCGGCACGGCCTGTTCTCCTGCTACGAGGCGTTCATCCACGTCGTCGACTCGATGTTCAACCAGCACGCCAAGTGGCTGAAGACCACCAACGGCATCCCGTGGCGGCGGCCGATCGCCTCGCTGAACTACCTGCTGACCTCGCACGTGTGGCGCCAGGACCACAACGGCTTCTCCCACCAGGACCCCGGGTTCATCGACCACGTCGTCAACAAGAAGGCCGACGTCATCCGGGTCTACCTGCCGCCGGACGCCAACACGCTGCTGTCGGTGGCCGACCACTGCCTGCGCACCCACCAGTACGTCAACGTCATCGTCGCCGGCAAGCAGCCGGCGCTGCAGTACCTCGACCTCGACCGGGCGGTCGAGCACTGCACCAAGGGCATCGGCATCTGGGAGTGGGCCAGCACCGACGCCGGCACCGACCCCGACGTCGTCCTGGCCTGCGCCGGCGACGTGCCGACCATGGAGGCCCTGGCGGCCGCGGAGATCCTGCGCGAGGCCTTCCCCGACCTGCGCGTCCGGTTCGTCAACGTCGTCGACCTCATGCGGCTGCAGGACGACCGGGAGCACCCGCACGGCCTGTCCGACACCGACTTCGACTCCTTCTTCACCACCGACAAGCCGGTCGTGTTCGCCTACCACGGCTATCCGTGGCTGATCCACCGGCTGACCTACCGGCGGGCCAACCACGACAACCTGCACGTGCGCGGCTACGTGGAGGAGGGCACGACGACGACGCCGTTCGACATGTGCGTCATCAACGGCATCGACCGCTACTCCCTCGCGATCGCGGTCATCGACCGGGTGCCTCGGCTCCGCGCGCGCGGCGCGCACCTGCGCGACCGGCTGCACGGCCGGCTCATCGAGCACCGCCGGTACGTCCGCGCGAACGGCGAGGACCTGCCGGAGATCCGCGGCTGGCAGTGGGGCTCCGGCGGGGGACCGGTCGTGGTGGGCAGCGGTCCGCTGCACGAGCCGGAGGACTGAGCACCCGCCCCCACGCCGGGCCCCCCGCCGGGGGACGTTGGACCCTCCCGCCGGCCGTGCCCGCCCGCTGCACTGGGGCGCGCGGGCACGCCGTCGGGAGAGGGAGGCGGACATGGCGGGGACACCGACCGGGACGGGTGGGAGCGGCCGGCTGTGGACCGGGGCGCTGGCCGGGTACGTGGCCAGCCGCAGCATGGACGCCGCCACGACCTGGTTCCACGCGCGGCAGAGCGAGGCCTCGCGCAAGCGCGAGCAGGAGATCGCGCCCGGCGGGATGCTCGTGCAGCTGGGCCGGCAGCTCGGCCGGGTCCGCGGCCGCGACCTCGACGACGCCGCGGCCGCCCGGGTCGGGCTGGCCACGCACCGCACGTTCGGCGTCACCTACGGGGTGCTCGCCGCGGCCCTGGTGCGCCGGGGCGTGCCCCCGATGGTGGCCGGCCCGCTGGTCGGGGCCGGCGCCTTCCTCGTCGTCGACGAGGGCACCTCGCTGTCGACGATGACGGCCTACCCGCTGGTCAGCCACGTCCGCGGCGTCGTCGGGCACGCGACGCACGGGCTCGTGACCGGCCTGCTGCTGCGGCTCACCGGGCGCCCCTGAGCGCCTCCGGGGACGGCCGGCGGGCGCGGCTGCCGCCCCCGGGGGCGGGTGGCACGATGCGGGCATGGCGCCGCTCCCCGACCCGGCCGGCGGGGGCGGGACGGCGTTCGTCCTGGGCGGCGGCGGGGTGCTCGGCGCGGCCGAGGTGGGCATGCTGCAGGCGCTGCTCGAGCGCGGGGTCCGCCCCGACCTGGTGGTCGGCACGTCGGTGGGCGCCATCAACGGCGCCGTCGTGGCCGCCGACCCCACGCCGGGCGCGGTCGACCGGCTGCGCGGCGTGTGGGAGGAGCTGGCCTCCCGGCGGGTCCTCACCGGCTCGGTGCTGGCCCGGGTGGGCACCCTGGTGCGCACCCGCACCCACCTGCACCCCCGGGAGCCGCTGCGCGAGCTGCTCGAGGAGCACCTGCCGGTGCGGACCTTCGCCGGGCTGCGCGTGCCGTTCCAGTGCGTGGCGGCCAGCATCGAGCGGGCCGCCGAGCACTGGTTCAGCGACGGCGACCTCGTCGACGCGGTGCTCGCCTCCTGCGCCGTCCCCGGGCTGCTGCCGGCCGTGGAGGTCGGCGGCGAGCACTACCTCGACGGCGGGCTGGTGCACAGCATCCCCGTCGGCCGGGCCGTGGCCCTCGGCGCGGACACCGTCTACGTGCTCCACGTCGGGCGGATCGACCGGCCGCTGCGCCCGCCGCAACGGCCCTGGGAGGTCGCCACGGTCGCCTTCGAGATCGCCCGCCGGCACCGGTTCGCGGCGGACCTGTCCACCCTCCCGCCCGGCGTCACGGTCCACGTGCTGCCCGCCGGGGACCCCGACCCGCCGGGAGCGGCCAACCTGCGCTACCGCGACTTCTCCGGCGTGACCGCCCGCATCGAGCAGGCCCACGCCGCGGCCGCCGAGGCCCTCGACCGGGTCGCGGCCGACCGGGACGGGGGGACCTGAGGTGCTGCCGTCCCGCCGCGTGCGCCGGGTGACCGGCCCGCTGCTCCTCGGCGTGCTGGTCGCCGGCGTCCTGCTGCTGCCGGTGCTGGTGGTCCTGGCACTGCTCGTGTCCGTCTTCCTCCCCGGCCGGCTGCGCGCGCTGCGGCTGCTGTGCTTCGGGCTGGTGTACCTCACGCTGGAGGTGGCCGGCCTCGCGGCCGCCGCCGTGCTGTGGGTCGCCAGCGGCTTCGGCCGGCGGCTGTCCGGGCCGGCCTCCCGCGCGGCCCACTACACGGTGCTGCGGCTGCTGCTCGACGCGCTCATGCGGACCGCCCAGCGGCTGTTCTCCCTCCGCCTGGTCACCGACGGGGAGTCCTGGTCGCCGCTGGACGACGGGGTGCCCGGCTCGACCAACGCCATGGTGGTGCTGTCCCGGCACGCCGGCCCGGGGGACTCGTTCCTGCTGGTGCACACGCTGATGAACCGCGACCACCTGCGCCAGCCGCGGATCGTGCTCAAGGACGTGCTGCAGCTGGACCCGCTGATCGACGTCTACCTCAACCGGCTGCCCAACTCCTTCGTCTCCGCCCGGTCGGCGGCGGGTCCCGGCCCGGAGGAGGCGATCGCCGACCTCGCCCGCGACCTCGGCGAGGAGGACGCGTTGCTGATCTTCCCCGAGGGCGCCAACTTCACCCCGCAGCGCAAGGTGCGGGCCCTGCAGCGGCTGCGCGAGCGCGGGCTGCTCGCCGCGCTGACGCGCGCCGAGCGGATGCGCCACCTGCTGCCCCCGCGGCCCGGCGGCGTGGTCGCGGCGCTGCAGGCCGCGCCGCACGCCGACGTCGTGCTGGTGGCGCACACCGGGCTCGAGCACCTGAGCACGGTCGGGGACGTCTGGCGGGGCCTGCCGATGGACAAGACCCTCCACCTGCGCTGGTGGTTCATCCCGGCCGCGGAGGTGCCGCGCGAGGAGGCGGAGCTGACCGACTGGCTCTACCGCTGGTGGGAGACGATCGACGACTGGATCACCACCACCTCGGCCGCGACCCGGCGGGAGGAGGCCGCGCGCCGGGACGGGTGAGGTCCCGCCCGCCCCGCCGGCCCGTCGTCCGGTGCGCGTCCCGCCGCGGCGGGAGGGGCACCGCGCGGGGGGCGGCGCCGTCGTCCGGACCCGGCACCCTCCCGAGCCCGGGCCCGCGGGCCCCGGCCGGCCGGTCCCCTCCCGCGCCGCCGGCGTCCTCCGGGACGGAGGCGGGCGGTGCGGCGCCCTGCCCGGTGCCGCCGTCGTCGCGCGGCTCCGGCGGGTCCACCGCGGCGGTCTCGAGCGCGCCGTCACCGGGGACGTCGCCACCGGGGACGTCCCCGTCGGGTGGCTCCACCACGCCCGGGGAGTCGGCGTCGCGTCCCGGCCGTCCCGCACGGAGGCCGCGGTCCAGGGCCCGCGGCAGCGGCCGGCCGGAGGTCTCTCCGGCGGCGCGGTGGCGGGGTGCCCGCTGCGCCGGGCGGCGGTGCCGCTGCGGGTCTGCGGCCGGGGAGCCCTGCGGCGGGAGGGGTGGTCGCCCGAGGAGGTGCCCGCGCCGGGCCGGCGGGGCACCGGCGCCCTGCCGGGGGGTGCGTCCGCGGTCCCGGTCGTCGGCGGCCGGTCCCGGCTCGGCCGGTGCGCCCGGCGGACCGGGGGACGGCGGCGGTGCGGGCGGGCCGGAGCCGGTGCGGTCGGCCAGCGTCGCGTCCTCGGTGAGGATCCGGCGCTGCAGCTCGCGCAGGTCGGGACCGGGCTCGAGGCCGAGCTCGCGGAGGAACACCGCCCGGGCCTGCCGGTAGCTGCGCAGCGCCTCCTCGGGGCGCCCCAGGCGGTGCTGGGCCAGCATGCGCAGGGCCCACAGCCGCTCCCGCAGCGGCGTCTCGGCCAGGGGCGGCCCGAGCTCCAGCAGTGCCTGTCCCGGCGCCCCGGTGGTGAGGAGGGCCTCGGCCAGCACCTCCCGCACCTGGTCGCGCAGCTCGACGAGGCGGGCGACGTCGGCGGCGACCCACGGCGCGTCGGCCACGGTGGGGTAGGGGCGCCCGCGCCACAGCGCCAGCGCCTCCTCGGCGGCCCGGCGGGCCTCCTCCGCGCGGCCGGCGGACAGCAGCACCCGCGCCTCGTCGGCCAGGCGGCGGAAGCGCCGCGAGTCGACGGTCCCCGGGTCGACCACCAGCCGGTAGCCGCCGGGCTCGCGCACCAGCACCTCCGACGGCGCCCCCGGGGCCCGGTCGGGCTCGAGGGCCTTGCGCAGCCGCCAGACGTGCGAGTCCAGCGTCGACGACGACCGGGCCGGGGACCGCGCGCCCCACATCGCCTCGCTCAGGGCGTCGACGGTGACGTGCCCGCCGGCGTGGACCAGCAGCAGCGACAGCGCCGCGGTGAGCCGCGCGCCGCCCAGCGGGACCGGTTCCCCCGCCCGCCGGACCTCCAGCGGCCCGAGGTCCCGGAACTCCAGCAGCTCGGACGCGGCTTCCCCCACGAACGGCCTCCTCGCGTGCGTCCCCCGTGCCCGCGACCCCACGGTGACCCGGACCGGCGGCAACTGCGCCACCGGAGCGTCCGACCACCGTGAGTGACGACCCTGTCGGGACACTGCGTACCGCATCCGCGCCCGCCCCGGAAGGGGTTACGAGACACCAGAGGCCTGAACGTGTCCTGCCCGGTGCTCACCCGCCGGCGGCGGGGCGGACGGCCGGGCGCGCCGGCGTGGCCTCCGGGACCGCGGCGAACAGGTCGACCAGCGCGTCCCAGCGGGTGCGCCGGCCCGGCGGGAAGCGGCGCAGCGAGCGCTCGGCGGCCGCGCAGCCGGGCGGGTAGCGGCGCCGGGCCCACGGCGACGCCGGCCGGGCGAGGCGGAGCGCGCCGACGAGCGCGACGAGGGGCACGAACACGCCGACCACGCCCAGGAGGACGCGCCCCTTGAGGATCGCGACCAGGGCGAAGAGCAGGTTGACCGCCAGCGTCAGGGCGAGCACCGCCTCGCTGTCGTCCTCGTCGGCGTCGAAGGGGTTGGCGCCGACCAGCAGCAGGACGCCGACCACCAGGGCGATGAGCACCGCGTCGACCGAGCTGCGGCCCTCGCGCGACCAGTACACGTCCTCCAGGTGCAGCCACAGCGCGAACTCGTCGAGGGTCAGCGCCGCGCCGGCGCCGAAGAGCAGGGCGAGCACGACACCGCCGGCGCCGCCGGGCCGGTAGGTGAACTCGACGGTGCCGGTGCCCAGCAGCAGGAAGATCCCGTACACCTCGTGGTGGACGTGCACCCCGCCGACGCTGGCGTCCCGGAACGGCCCGCGTCCCTCCCGGATGGCGCGCGTGACGAAGCGGGTGACCAGGAAGGTCACCAGGAAGCCGAGGACCAGCCAGGCCACCAGCTCCCGCCGTCCGTCGACCACCGGCATCAGCTCGGGTTCGAGGCCCACGGCACCTCCCGCCCCCGGCGCGCCCGCCCCTGTGCGCGACCGTCCCGGCGATCGTGCCCCGGACCCCGCCCCCGTGGGAGCCCCGCGCGCCCGGTGTGCTTCCGCCCGGGCGGGCCGGAGGGGCATCCTCGCGGGATCTCCGGAGACGGGAGAGCCCGGTGGACGACGTGGTGGTGATCGACACCCTGGCCGCGGTGACCGCGGTGTCCCTCGTCGCCGCCGTCGTCGTGGGGCTGGTCCCGCGGCTGCCGGTGCCCCAGGTGGTGCTGCTGCTGGCCGGCGGCATGCTGATCGGGCCGCACGTCCTCGACGTCGGGACCGCGCAGGACGTCCGGGTCCTCTCCGACGTCGGGCTCGGCTTCGTCTTCCTGCTGGCCGGTTACGAGCTGGACCCGCGGCTGTTCCGCGAGGACGCCGGCCGGCGGGCCCTGGTCGCGTGGGGGGTGTCCGCCGCGCTGGCGCTGGGCGTGGTGGGCCTGCTGACCGCCGGGGGCGTGGTGCGCGCCTTCCTGCCGGTGGCGCTGGGCCTGACCACCACGGCGCTGGGCACGCTGCTGCCGATCCTGCGCGAGAAGGGCCTGCTGCACGGGCGGCTGGGGCGCTACCTGCTGGCCACCGGCGGGGTCGGGGAGCTGCTGCCCGTGCTCGCCATCGCCGTGTTCCTGGGCACCCAGGGCCGCCTCGCCGCGCTGGTCTCCCTCGCCGCGGTGGCGGTGCTGGCCGTCGTGCTGGCGGTCCTGCGCCGCGCCGTCCACGACGGCAGCCGGCTCGCCCGGGTGATCGACGCCGGCCAGGACGAGACCAGCCAGATCACCCTGCGCGGCACGGTGCTGCTGCTGGTCGCCCTCATCGCGGTCACCGACCAGTTCCACCTCGACGCGGTGCTCGGCGCCTTCCTGGCCGGCATGGTGCTGCGGCGGTGGGTGGGCACGGCCGCGCCGCAGCTGGAGGCCAAGCTCGACGCCGTCGGCTACGGCTTCTTCGTCCCGGTCTTCTTCGTGGCCTCGGGCATGGCGCTGGACCTGCCCTCGATCGCGGACGCGCCGCTGCGGCTGCTGCTGTTCTTCGCGCTGATGCTGGCCGTGCGGGGCGGCCCGGCGCTGCTCGTCTACCGCGGCGTGCTGGTCCTGCGGGAGCGGACCCAGACCGCCCTGGTGAGCGCGACGGCGCTGCCGGTGCTCGTGGCGCTCACCGAGATCGGCCTGCGCAGCGGCACCATGCTGCCCGAGAACGCCGCCGCGCTGGTCGGCGCCGGCGTGCTCACCGTGCTGCTGTTCCCCGCGCTGGTGGTCGCGCTCGACCGTCCGCGCGAGCGAGCGCCGGCGGCGTCGGTGGGCCACCCGTAGGGCGGGGCACCGCTCGCCGGCAGGGCGCGCAGCCCGGCCGGCCCGTGGCGCGCTGCCCGCAGTCGCGCCCTGCGATCCCGCTCGCGTCCGCGTGTCGGCTCCCGGGCAGCCGGCCGGACGACCCTCCCGGCCTGCGATCCGACCGGGACCGACCGGTTCCCCGCCACCCCCTGGCGCCGGCTCGCGGGGAGGTGCCCGCGGCGCCGTTGGAGCGGGATTGGAGCGGCTGCCGGGACCGTGACGCCCGTCGGCCTCCCGGGACACGGACGTCCGCACGACGTGTGAAGGAGCTCCTCCTTGCCCCACCCCGCGGCGGTTCCCGTGACGTCCCCCGACCGACCCGCACCGACGACCTCCGCCCGCCGCGGCCCGGCCGGCCCACCGGGCGGGGTCCGGCCCGCCGCCCGGGGTGCGTCGCCGTGGTGAGCCCGGGGAGGGCGGCCCCGCTCGTCGTCGCGGTGCTCCTGCTCGGCGCCTGCGCGGGCGACGGGTCGGACGGGGTGCTCAGCGTCGGTGCCGAGGCCGTGGGCGCCCGGGCCGTGAGCGCGGTCGCCGGGGACGGCACCGGCGCCGCCGGTGACACCGGCGGTGGGTCCGGCACCGGCAGCGACACCGGGGGTGACGCCGGTCCCGGCACCGCTGACGGCACCGGCGACGGCACCGCCGCAGCCGCCGCCGGCGACGCCACCGCGCCGGCCGCCCCCACCGGCGTGACCCCGCCCGCGGCGGTCGTCGAGCCCCCGCCGGCGCTCGACCCGGCCGCGGCGGGACTGGCCGTGACCGAGGAGGACAGCAAGACCCCGGAGGACCACCGGCAGGTCACCACCGTGGCGGTGCCCGGCCTCCCGGACCTCGAGCAGGCGCTCGGCGACCTCGTCGACGAGGACGTGCAGCGCTACGAGGAGGAACTGGCCCCCGGCTCGTGGAACGAGCTGACGGTCGACGTGGTGCCCGTGCTCGCCGCCGGCGACGTGCTCGGGGCCTCGGTCGGCGTGCGCACCCGGATCGGCGGGCTGCCCGCCGAGACCACCACGACCGGCGTCTACACCGACGTGACCTCCGGGGCCGTCTGGACCTCGCCCGACCTCGTCGCCGACCCCGACCTCGCCTTCGCCTGGTTCACCGACGCCGTCCGCCGGGCGGGACTGGGGCACGAGCTGCTCGGCAGCGCGGTCGCCCTGGCCGACCTGCGCTTCGCGGCGGACGGGTCGGTGACCGCCGTGGTGGGCCTGGGCGACGGGCGGGCGGAGCCCTTCGGCGACGTCGCGGTCCGGTTCGCCCCGGAGGTCGTCGAGGGCGTGCTCACCGACGCCGGCCGCGCCGTGCGGCAGGCGGCCGTGGCGGCCGCCCCCTTCACCGGTGTCCCGGCGCCGCCGGAGCCGCCGGCGCCCGAGCCCCCGGAGCCGCCGACGCCCGAGCCCCCGGCGCCCGCGCCGCCCGCGCCCGCGCCGCCACCGCCGCCCGGCCAGGAGGTCGACTGCGCCGTCCTCGCGTGCGTCGCGCTCACCTTCGACGACGGGCCGGGGCCCTACACCGGGCAGCTGCTGGACGAGCTGCGGGCGGCCGACGTCCGCGCCACCTTCTTCGTCGTCGGGCAGGCCGCCGCCGCCGAGCCCGACCTCGTCCGGCAGGCGGTCGCCGACGGCCACGCCGTCGGCAACCACAGCTGGTCGCACCCGCGGCTGCCCGACGTCGGGGCCGCCGCGGTCGGCGACCAGCTCGACCGCACCACCGCGGTGCTGGCCGACCTCGGCATCACCACCGACCTCATGCGCCCGCCCTACGGGGCCACCGACGCCACGGTCGCCGCGGAGACGGCGCAGCGCGGTTACGCGCAGATCACGTGGGACGTCGACACGCAGGACTGGCTCAACCGCGACGTCGCCACCACCACCCAGCGGGTCCTGGACGGGGTGCACCCCGGCGCGATCGTGCTGATGCACGACATCCACCCGAGCACGGTCGCGGCGGTGCCCGGCATCGTCGACGCGCTGCGGGCGGCGGGCTACACGCTGGTCACGGTGCCGCAGCTGCTCGGGCCGGTGCGGCCCGGGCAGGTGTACCTGCACGGGTGACCCGCCGGGACGGAGGTGGCGCCCGCCGCCGTCCGTCCCGGCGCCGCCCGGCTCAGCCCTGCCGCTCCTGGCCGGCGGGCCCGTCGTCCCCGGTGACGGGCAGCTGCTGCTGCGCGCCGCCGTGCTGCACCTCGATGCGGCGCGGCTGGGCGCGCTCGGACACCGGGATGACCAGGTGCAGCACGCCGTCGGTGTAGGTGGCCGTCACCCGGGCGGTGTCCAGCGCGTCGCCGACCTGCAGCTGGCGGGTGAACCGGCCCTGCGGCCGCTCGGCGAGCAGCACGTTGCCGCTCTCGCCGTACTCCGAGCGGCGCTCGGCGCGGATGGTGAGCGTGTTCCGCTCGGTGGTGATCTCCACGCCGGCGGGGTCGACGCCGGGCAGGTCCAGCGCGACGTGGTAGCCGTCGTCGGCCTGCCAGACGTCCATCGGCATGCCCATCGGCGTCTTCGTGCCGCTCATCAGCTGGCTGGTCAGCCGGTCCACGCCCCGGAAGGGGTCACCGAAGGGGTCGAAGCGCATCACGCTCACCGCGTCCTCCTCGAGGTGCTCGCTCGCTGGGAGGGATCAGGGACGCCGATCCCGTTTCCCCGCGGCCGGGCCGTCATGCACGGCACGGTCGGTGACTGGGCCCACGAGGTCGCGCCCGGCGGTGCGCAGGCAGGCCGACGTGGCGCCCAGCGCCCGGTCCCGCCCGAAGGTGGCGACGAGGTCGACCACCCGGCCGTCGGGCGGGTCGACGAGCGCCTGCCCCACCACCGCGGCCCAGGGCACGCCGGCGGCCCGCGCCAGCGCGGCGACGCCCCCGACGACCTTGCCCTCGAAGGACTGCACGTCGAGCATCCCCTCGCCGGTGACCACGAGGTCGGCTGCCCGCACCCGCTCCCGCAGCCCGACGACGTCGGCCACCAGGTCGAACCCGGGGACCAGCGACGCCCCGAGCGCCGCCAGCCCGCCGGCGAGGCCCCCCGCGGCGCCCGAGCCGGGCAGCGCCCGGACGTCGACGCCGTAGCGCTCCCGGTGGTCGAGCGCGACGTCGGCCAGGCGCGCGGTGAGCCGCCGCACCAGCTCCGGCGTCGCGCCCTTCTGCGGGCCGAACACCCGGGCCGCGTCGAGGAACGTCGTCCCGACGTCGCAGGCGACCTGCACCGTCCACCCGCGGCTGCCGTCGAGCGGCGCGATCTCCCGCAGCACCTCGACGGCCCCGGCGCCGCCGTCGGTGCACGCCGACCCGCCGACCCCGACGACCACCCGCCGCGCTCCCCGGCGCACCGCCTCGGCGACGAGCTCGCCGGTGCCGCGGCTGGTGGCGGCCCAGGGGTCGTTCGCCTCCCGGCCACCGGCGAGCAGCAGCCCCGAGGCGCGGGCGGTCTCGACCACGGCCCGCCCGTCGGAGAGCCGCCACGCCGCGTCCACCGGCGCACCGAGGGGCCCGGTGACGCGGGTCGTGTGCGTCGCGCCGCCCAGCGCCTCCAGCGTGCCCTCCCCGCCGTCCGCCAAGGGCACGGCGATCGCCGTGTGGCCGGCGTCCGCCACCCCCTCGGCCAGAGCCGCGGCCGCCGCGACGGCGGTGGCCGTGCCGCGGAACTTGTCGGGTGCGATCAGGATGCGCACGGGCGTCTCCGTGACGTCGGCGGGCTGCCCAGCAGCGGTCAGCGGGCGTGCAACGCGGCGGCGAGGGCGGCGGTGCGCGCCTGCAGGAAGTCGCGGGACACGCCGGCCCGCGGCTCGGTCTCGTCGAAGAGGTGGTAGGCCCCGGGGACCACGTGCAGCGTGCACGGCACACCGGCGTCGCGGAGGCGGGCGGCGTGGGCGACGTCCTCGTCGTGGAAGAGGTCGCAGGTGCCGACCCCGATCCAGGCCGGGGGCAGGCCGGAGAGGTCCGCGGCGCGCGCCGGTGCCGCCAGCGCGGGGACGTCGCCGCTGTCCCAGGCGGGGCCGAGGTGGCTGCGCCAGGCGAAGCGGTTGCTCGCCTGGTTCCAGATCCGCACGCAGCGCTCGTCGACGTCGGTCCGCCGCGCGGTCCGGTCGTCGAGCATCGGGTAGGAGAGCAGCTGCAGCACGGGGCGGACCCCGCCGCGGTCGCGGGTGAGCAGCGCCAGCGCGGCCGCCAGACCGCCACCGGCGCTGGCGCCCCCGACCGCGATCCGCTCCGGGTCGACGGCCGACTGCCCGGCCAGCCACCGCAGCGCCGCCTCGCAGTCGTGCAGCGGCGTGGGGAAGGGGTGCTCGGGCGCGAGCCGGTACTCCACGGAGGCGACGGTGATCCCGAGCCGGTCGGCGAACCGGCGGCAGGCGCGGTCGTCCTGGCGGGCGGTGCCGATGACCGTCCCGCCGCTGTGCAGCCACAGCAGCGCCGGCGTGCGCGCCCCGGCCGACGCCGGCCGGAACAGCCGCACCGACACACCCGGCGCGACCGGCACCGGCTCCGCGCCCCACTGTCGCCGGGAGGCGGCGACGCCCCGGGTGAGCAGCCGGACCGGGCGCAGGGTGCGCGGGCCGACCACCGTGCGCGGCACGAACCGTGCGGCCCGCAGGTCGGGGTGGAACGACGGCGTCGTCATCCGGGGGTGCCCTCCGTGGTGGTCGTCAGGCGGTGCCCTGCTCGGCGATCAGGTCCGCGACCTCCTCGGGCACCTCCGAGCAGTCGTCGTCGCCGGGCGGCTGGTCCGCCGCGAGGCCGGTGATCCCGGCGTCCTCGACCGGCTGGAACCCCTTCTGCTCGATGTGCCGCGGCACCCGGTTCTGCGCGTTGAGCACGTGCGAGCGCGACAGCCAGCCCAGGCCGTCGGCCACGTCGAAGTCCAGTCCGCCGCCGGGCGCCCGCTGGACGTGCCCGGGGGAGGGCAGCAGCCCGACGATCTGCACGGCCTGGTCGACGGTCAGCGTCGACGGCGGGGTGTCGAAGTAGTACCAGCTGGCCGCGCAGATGCCGTACACCCGCGGGCCGAACTGGGCGGAGTTGACGTAGAGCTCGAGCATCCGCCGGTCGTCGAGCACCAGCGCCAGCTCGGCGGACAGGCCGGCCTCGACCGCCTTGCGCCAGACGCTCATCGACTGGTTGAGGAAGAGGTTCTTGGCCACCTGCTGCGGGATGGTCGAGCCCGACGGGTCCTCCTCGCCGCGCAGCCGGGCCTCGGCGCGGCCGGAGAGCTCGTCCCAGGTGAAGGCGCCGTCGCGGTAGGGCAGCGCCTGGTCCTCGTGGGCGATGACGGCAGCGAGGAAGTTCCGCGACACGTGCTCCACCGGCACCGACTGCTGGATCGCGCCCTGCTCGTTGGCCAGCATGAACGCCGTCGTCGGCGGGTCGACCCAGCGCAGCGACACCAGGACGAGCAGGTGCAGCACGAAGGCGACGACCAGCCCGCGGACCACCCGGCGTCGGACCCGCCGGCGCCCCAGCCGCCGGGCGTCGTCCTGCGGCGGGAGCTCCTCCGGGCGCCGCCGGACACCCGCCCGCTCCGCCGGCGGTGCGCTGCCGGGGGCGGGCGGCGGCCACGGCCGCGACCCGGGCGGCGGTGCGGCCCACGGGTCCGCCGACGCCGGCGGGGGGCCGTACGGCGGGAAGCGCTCGTCGTCGGCCGGCCGGCGCCGGGGCACCCGGTCGGTCCACCGCTGCGCGGGCGGGACGTCGGCGGGCGGGCGGCGGCGGGACGGAAAGGGCATGCGGTGCTGTCCTCCCGGGGCCGACGGACCGGATCCCCAGGGTACGAGAGGAACCCCGGCGCGCCGGTCAGGCGGTGCGGTCGGCGGCGGCGGCCACGACGGCCTCCTCGCGGCTGGCGAAGGGGCCCGCGGTCCGGCCGTCGGCGCGGCAGGTCCACCGGTAGCCGTCGGCGACCTCCTCGACGAGGTAGCCCTCCGGGTCGGCGGGGCCGTGACCGGGCAGCCGGTCGGGGAGGGCGAAGGGGTCGGTCACGTCAGCTCCAGTCCGGTGAAGCGGACCCCGGCGGACACGCTGCCGAGGTGGACGACGGGCACGGGGCGGACACCGCCGTCGGCGACGGTCACCGCGGCGGTCCCCGCGCGGACGGCGACCCCGGAGCCGGTGACGGTGACCTGCAGCGGCACGTACGAGCCGACCGGCAGCGGCGCACCGCCCGGCGAGGACGCCACCGGGACGGCGACGCCGTCGGAGACGCACGAGACGGCGACCGTGCCGTCGGCCCGCAGCAGGACCAGCAGGCCGTCGACGCCGGGGGAGGTCCCGGGCGGGGGCAGGTACGGGCGGTCGTCGGCGCTGAGCAGGACGACCGCGCCGCAGCCGCGCGGGTCCCCGCGGGCCTCGTCGAGGCGGACGCGCAGCCGCAGGGTGAACGCGTCCGGGTCCGGCGGCGCGAGGAAGCCCAGCAGCGCCGAGGCGGCGGCGTCTGTGGCGGCGTCTGTGGCGGCGTCGGTGGCGGCGAACCCCCACGAGTGGTCGTCGGGGAAGAAGCGGCCGCGGTCGGTGTCGGCCTGCATGCCGGGCAGCCACACCTGCCGGGCGAACAGGTCGGTGGTGCGGCGCGCGGCGTCCCCGGCGAGGTACACGGGGTCGTCGGAGAACACCGCGTCGACGCCGTCGGCGATCAGGGCGTCGCGCTGGTACCGGCGGTTGACGGTGTGGCAGGCCACCTCGACGCCGGCGGCGTGCGCCCGGGCGCACAGCGCCGCGGTCACCTGCCCGGCCTGCGGGCCCAGCCAGCCGATGCCCTCGGCGGCGGCGCGGGCGACGTCGGTGCTGCCGAGCCAGACCACCTCCCACCCCCGCGAGCGGGCGAGCCGGCAGTCGGCGAGGGAGAAGGACTGCAGCAGCACCGACCCCCGGCGGATGCCGCGCCGCTCGAGCGCGGCGATCACCGGTGCCATCGCGCCGGTGCCCTTGGCCTCCGCGCACAGCAGGACCCGGTCGCCGAACTTGGTGAGCACCTCGTCGAACAGCGGGGGACGCAGCCCGTCGGGCCAGCCGCCGCCGAGGGTGGCCGAGGCGTCGATGTCGAGCTGCTTCCAGGACACCGACGTGTGGTCGGCGACGTTGCCGCTGGCGGTGGTCATGCGGTCCACGGTGCCGTCGTGCATGACGCCGAGGCCGCCGTCGGCGAGGACGTGCACGTCCTGCTCGATGACCGGCAGGCCCTGGCCGACCGCCACCCGGTAGCCCTCCAGGGTGTGCTCGGGCACCTGCAGCGCCCCGCCGCGGTGGGCGATGACGAACGGCCGGCGCAGGTCGGCGAAGTCCACGCGGAACCCTACGGCGGGGCGACCGCGGCCGACGCCGCCCGCGCCGCCGCACTGGCCGCCTGAAGCCGGGCGACACCCACGGTCGTGGACGACACCTACCCGTTCGAGCAGCCCTTCGGCGTCGACGGCGGCCGGGCGGCCGCGGCGTTCGCCCTCACCCCGACCCCGTACCCGGTGGGCGTGCGCCGGACGCCGGCGGCGCTCCGCTGACGGGGTCGCCGCCGTCGGGGACCGGCCGCGGCGCCGGCACCGGGGACCCCGCCGCGGCCGTCGTCGGCACCGGGGCGCCGGGTGGCGGCTCGGCCTCGTCCAGGCGGCGGGCCAGCCGGCTGGGCCACCACATGTGCCGCCCGACGTCGAGGGTCAGGGCGGTGACCAGCACCGACCGGACGACGATGGTGTCGAGCAGCACGCCGAGCGCCACGGCGATGCCCAGCTGGGTCAGGAAGGTCAGCGGCAGGGTGCCGAGGACGGCGAAGGTCGCGGCGAGCACCAGCCCCGCCGAGGTGATGACGCCGCCGGTGGCCGCCAGCCCGACCAGCGCGGCCCGCCGGGTGCCGTGGTCGGCGGCCTCCTCCCGCACCCGGGTCATCAGGAAGATGTTGTAGTCGATGCCGAGGGCCACGAGGAACACGAAGACGAACAGCGGGAACGAGCTGTCGGTGTCGGTGATGCCGAGCGTCCAGTCGAAGACCAGGGCGCTGAGGCCCAGCGCGGCGCCGAAGGACAGCACGACCGTGGCGACCAGGAGCACCGGTGCCACCAGCGCCCGCAGCAGCAGCCCGAGGACGACCAGCACCACGAGCATGATCAGCGGGATGACGACGCGGTTGTCCCGCTGCGAGGCGTTCTGGACGTCGAGGTTGAGCGCGGTGTTCCCGCCGACCAGCGCCTGGCCGTCCCCGACGTCGTCGAGCTCGGCGCGCAGCCGGTCCACGGTCGCGTAGGCCGCCGGGCTGTCGAACGGGTCGGTCAGCGACGCGGTGACCAGCGCGGAGTCCCCGCTCACCCGGGGCGGGTCGACCGCGGCGATGCCCTCGGTCTCCGCGACGGCGCGGGCGACCTCGTCGGCGGAGTCCGCACCGGTGACGACGGTGACGGGGTTGCCCGCCACGGCCGGGTAGTGCTCGGCGGCGACCTGGTCGCCCTGGATCGACTCCGGCGTCCCCCGGAAGCTCTCGGCCTGGGTCAGGCCGCTGGGGTCCAGGCGGAAGACGGCCAGGCAGGCGAGCAGCAGCAGCACGGTGGTGACCACCCAGGTGGCGCGGGGCCGGGGCGCGATGAGCCGGCCCACGCGGGCCCACAGCCCGGTCGCGCTGGGCTCGGCGCTGCCGAAGGCCGGCCGCACCGGCCAGAACACCCACCGCCCGCAGATGACCAGCAGCGCCGGGAGCAGCGTCATGAGCACCACGAGGGTCACCGCGACGCCGATCGCGGCGACCGGGCCGAGGCCCGCGGTGGAGTTCATCTGCGCCGCGACCAGGCACAGCATCCCGAGCACCACCGTGCCGCCGCTGGCCAGCACCGCCGGGCCGGCCCGGTGCACGGCCTCGGTCATGGCCTCGTGCCGGTCGGCGTGCAGCCGCAGCTCCTCGCGGTAGCGGGCGACGAGCAGCAGCGCGTAGTCGGTGCCGGCGCCCACGACCAGGACGGTGAGGATGCTGGCGCTCTGGGCGTTGACCGTCAGGTCGGCGTAGCGGGCCAGCAGGTAGACCACCGCCTGCGCGCAGAACAGTGCGATGACGGCGGAGAAGATCGGCAGGATCCACAGCACCGGGCTGCGGTAGGTGAACAGCAGGATCACGATCACGACGCCGAGGGCGGCGAAGAGCAGCGTGCCGTCGATGCCGGCGAACGCCTCGGAGGAGTCGGCCGCGCTGCCGGCCGGGCCGGTCACGTAGGCGGTCAGCCCGTCGGGGCCGTCGCCCGCCTCGGCGCGGATGTCGTCGACCAGCGGCGCGATCGCCTCCCAGCCGTCCGCGCCCACGTTCAGCGGCACGATGAGCTGCAGCGCCTGCCCGTCCTCGGACGGGATCGGCCCGATCACCGCGCCGTCGAGCTCCTCGAGCGCCCCGAACGCCTGCGCGTCCTGCGCGACGGCGGCGGCGTCGTCGGCCGTGATGCCATCGGTGCGCTCGTAGACGACGACGGCGGGGATGACGTCGGGGTCGGATCCCAGCTCGGCCTGCAGCCGCAGCACCTGGGTGGACTCGGCGTCCTCCGGCAGCCACGCCGCGATGTCGTTCTCCTGCTCGTCGGTGAGCTGGCCGGCCAGCGGGGCCGAGGCGGCGGCCAGCACCAGCCAGAGGACGAGCACCACCCACTTCAGGCGGGGATGGCTGACACGGGAAGCGAACGACCTGCCCATGGCGGTCTCCTCGGAGGAGCGCCGGGTCCCCGTGTCCCGGACGGCGACGGTGCGGCCGGGACGCTAGCGACGGGCCGGGCGGGCCGTCACCGGCTTTTCCCGCCGAGGGCGGGATCGGGGCTCCGGCGCGGCGTGGTCCGCACCGGCGTCACCGGTTCCTCGCCCACCGTGATCGGCGGCGTCCGTCCTTGTCCGCGGCGCTCGCGCGGCGGCAGGCTGGCGGCGTGCAGGTCCCGCTGACCGACGAGGACCGGGCGATCCTGGCGCTGGAGGGTGCCCGGCTGGTCGGGCACACGGCGACGGTGGTGCACCTGCCGGAGGGCGCGCCGGACCCCGACCGGCTCCGTGACGCCGTCGCCCGCCGGCTGCCCGGTGCGCCCCGGCTGACCTGGCGGCTGGGCGGGACGGCGCAGGAGCCGGTGTGGTGCCCGGGCGGGGTCGACGTCGCCGCCCACGTCGGCGCCGTCGCCACGGCCGGCCCGCTCGACGAGGACGGGCTGCGGAGCGAGCTGGCCCGGCTGTTCACCGAGCGGCTGGACCGCGGCCGGCCGCTGTGGCGGATGGACGTGGTCGGGCCGGTCGCCGGCGGCGGTGCGGTGCTGGTGTGGCGGGTGCACCACGCCCTCGCCGACGGCGGGACCGTGGTGCGCCTGGCCGAGGACGTGCTGTGGGACCCCGCCCCGGCCCGGGACGCGCGCCCGGCGCCCGCGGGGGATCCCGGCGCCGGCCGCGGCTCGCTCGCCGGCGTGCTGACCGGGGAGCTCGTCCCGGGGTTGCGGCGCTCCCCGTTCGACGCCGAGGTGGGCCGCGACCGCGCGGTGGCCCTCGCCGTGGTCGCGTCCGAGCCGCTGCGCCGGGCGGCCCGCCGGCTGGCCGGTGCCACGGTCAACGACGCCGTGCTCGCGGTGGTGGCCGGTGCGCTGCGCCGGTGGCTGCAGGAGCGGCACGGGTCGCTGCACGGGCTGCGGGTCAAGGTGCCGGTGACGCTGCACTCCGGCGGCGACGACCTCGGCAACCGCGACTCCTGGTTCCGGGTGGACCTGCCGGTGGACGAGGCCGACCCCGGGGCGCGACTGGCCGCCGTCCGCCAGGAGACGGCGCTGCGGAAGGCCCGCCACGACGCCCGGGAGCTCGACGCGCTCGCCGCCCGGATGGCGCGCCTGTCACCCCGGCTGGCCGGCTGGTCGCAGCGGCTGCAGCGCAGCGGGCGGTCCTTCGCGCTCAACGTGTCGAACGTGCGCGGCCCCGACCGGGCCGTCACCGTGCTCGGCGCACCCGTCGGCGCGGTGCAGCCCCTCGTCGAGGTGGCGCAGCACCACGCGCTCCGGGTGGGCGTCATGTCGGTCGCCGGCCGGCTCGGCTTCGGCCTCGTCGCCGACCCCGCCGTCGTCGGCGACCTGGACCTCCTGGCCGCCGCGGTGGAGCAGGACGCCGCCGAGCTCGGGCGCGCCGCCGGCTGACCCGGGGTGGAGCCGTGCCGGCCCGGCCGGCACGGCCCCACCGACGGCGGGACCTCAGAAGGGCGGCTCCTCGCCGGGGTCACCGGCCGCCGCCCACGGGTCGTCCGCGCCGGCCCGGACCGCCGCGGGGGCGGCCTCGCCGAACCCGCCCGCGTGCCCGTTGCCGCCGGAGCGGTCGGCGGGACGGGACGCGCGGGCGACGGTGGCCGTCGCGTACCGCAGCGACGGGCCGATCTCGTCGACCTCGAGCTCGACGACGGTGCGCTTCTCGCCCTCCTTCGTCTCGAACGAGCGCTGCTTGAGGCGGCCCTGCGCCACCACCCGCGAGCCGCGGGTCAGCGACTCGGCGACGTTCTCCGCTTCCTGCCGCCAGACGTTGCAGCGCAGGAACAGCGCCTCGCCGTCCTTCCACTCCTGGGTCTGGCGGTCCAGGGTGCGCGGGGTCGAGGCGATGGTGAAGTTGGCGACCGCCGCGCCCGAGGGCGTCCAGCGCAACTCGGGGTCGCTGGTCAGGTTGCCGATGACGGTGATGACAGTCTCGCCGGCCATGGTCCGGTCCTCCGTAACGTTCGGTGCAGCGCTCAGGTGAGCGCCGCGGAGGCTACGGACGGGCACCGACAGTTCCCGGACCCGCGAGCGGTGGCCCGGCCCCCGCGCGCCGGAGGTGTGACCATCGGCAGGGTGCAGGAGGTGCGGACCCCGTCGGTCCTGGAGGCGACGCTGGAGCGGGTCACGTTCGCCAACCCCCAGACCGGCTACACCGTGGCCCGGGTGGACACCGGGCGCGGCGGTGACCTGGTCACCGTCGTCGGGTCGCTGCTGGGCGCGCAGCCGGGGGAGACGCTGCGGCTGCGCGGACGGTGGGGGGCGCACCCCCAGTACGGCCGCCAGTTCCTCGTCGAGGACTACACCACCGTGCTGCCGGCCACGGTGCAGGGCATCCGCCGCTACCTGGGGTCCGGGCTGGTCAAGGGGATCGGCCCGCGGCTGGCCGAGCGGATCGTCGACCACTTCGGCACCGACGCGCTGCGGGTGATCGAGGAGCAGCCCGGCCGGCTCGCCGAGGTGCCCAACCTCGGCCCCAAGCGCACCCGGCTGATCACCGAGGCGTGGGAGGAGCAGCGGGCCATCAAGGAGGTGATGGTCTTCCTCCAGGGCGTGGGGGTGTCGACGTCGCTGGCGGTGCGCGTCTACCGGCAGTACGGCGACGCGTCGATCGGCGTCGTCCGCACCGCGCCCTACCGGCTGGCCGCCGAGGTCTGGGGGATCGGCTTCAAGACCGCCGACACCATCGCCGCCGCGGTCGGCATCCCGCACGACAGCACCGAGCGGGTCGAGGCCGGCGTGCAGTTCGTGCTCTCCGAGGCCACCGGGCAGGGCCACTGCTTCCTCCCCGAGGACCAGCTGATCGCCCAGTCGGTGGAGGTGCTGCAGGTCCCGCCGAGCCTGGTGCGGCACTGCCTGGCCCTGCTGGTCGCCGAGGACAACCTCGTCCGCGAGGAGTTCCCCTGCGCGCCGGGCGAGCCGCCGACGGTGGCCTACTACCTCGTCCCCTTCCACCGGGCCGAGGTCTCCCTCGCCGGGGGGCTCAAGCGGCTGGCCGGCGCCGACGTCGACCGGATGGCCGTCTTCGGCGGGGTGGACTGGGACGCCGCGCTGGCCTGGCTGCGCCGGCGCACCGGCGTGGACCTGGCGCCCGGCCAGCAGGACGCGGTGCGCCTGGCGCTGACGGCGAGGGTCGCCGTCCTCACCGGCGGCCCCGGCTGCGGCAAGAGCTTCACCGTGCGCTCGGTGGTCACCCTCGCGGCGGCCAAGGGCGCCCGGGTGCTGCTGGCCGCGCCCACCGGCCGCGCGGCCAAGCGGCTGACCGAGCTGACCGGCGTCGAGGCCGTCACCGTGCACCGGCTGCTGGAGCTGCGGCCCGGCGGGGACGCCGCCTACGACCGGGACCGGCCGCTGGACGCCGACCTGGTGGTGGTCGACGAGTCCTCGATGCTGGACCTGCTGCTGGCCAACAAGCTGGTGCGGGCGGTGCCCCCCGGGGCGCACCTGCTGCTCGTCGGCGACGTCGACCAGCTGCCCTCGGTCGGCGCCGGGGAGGTGCTGCGCGACCTGCTCGCCGAGGGGACCCCCATCCCGCACGTGCGCCTGACGCAGGTCTTCCGGCAGGCCAGCCGCTCGGGGGTGGTCACCAACGCCCACCGGATCAACGCCGGCAACCCGCCGCAGGTGCGCGGCCTCGACGACTTCTTCCTGTTCAGCACCGACGACGCCGAGGAGGCCGCCCGGCTCACCGTCGACGTCGTCGTCCGGCGGATCCCGGCCCGCTTCGGGCTCGACCCGCGTCGCGACGTGCAGGTGCTCACCCCGGTGCACCGGGGGCCGGCCGGCGCCGCCGCGCTCAACGAGCTGCTGCAGGACGCGCTCACCCCGGCCGCCCCCGACCGGCCCGAGAAGCGGTTCGGCGGGCGGGTGTTCCGCGTCGGGGACAAGGTCAGCCAGGTCCGCAACGACTACGACAAGGGCGCCAACGGGGTCTTCAACGGCACCCAGGGCGTGGTCACCGCCGTCGACCCGGTCGAGCAGACCCTCACCGTGGTCACCGACGAGGACGAGACGATCCGCTACGACTTCGCCGAGCTCGACGAGCTGGTGCACGCCTACGCGGTCACCGTCCACCGCTCCCAGGGCAGCGAGTACCCCTGCGTCGTCGTCCCGCTGACGACCAGCGCGTGGATGATGCTGCAGCGCAACCTGCTCTACACCGCGGTGACCCGCGCCAAGCAGCTCGTCGTGCTCGTCGGCTCCCCGCGGGCCCTCGGCCAGGCGGTGCGGGCCACCGGCTCCGGCCGGCGGCACACCGCGCTCGCCCGCCGGCTGCGCGGCCGCCCCCAGCCGCTGCCGGGCGCGGCCTGAGGACCGTGGGGCGTCAGCGGGCCTGCAGCCGGCGCGTCTCCAGCTCGTGCTCGCGCAGCTCCTGCCGGGTCTCCAGCGCCGCCTGTGCCTGCACCTCCAGGCCGGCGAAGGTGTCCTCGACCTGCTGCAGCCGCAGCCACCAGGCGGTCAGGGCGTAGCGGTCGGCCAGGTCGTCCGGGGCGCACGCCAGCAGGCCGCGGATGGACGCGTCGGCCCGCTCGAGCACCCCGGAGTCGTCGTCGGGCGAGGCGGCCCGCGCCGCCCAGAACACCTCCGCCCAGAGCGCCGCCACCGCCACGCTGCCGGCGGGGGGCACCCGCTGCTCGAAGGCCAGCCGCCGGCCGGTGGCGACGGCGGTCAGCCGCAGGGTCAGGAAGCGGCGCACCAGCCGCAGGAACTCCGGTGCGGCGGCCCGGTACCCCTCGGGGCTGCCGGCGTCGACGATCCGCCGGTAGACGTCCTGCAGGCGCTGCGCGGTCTCCTGGCTGCGCTCCCACAGCTCGTGGGGCGTCGCCGGGCGCGGGAGGACGGCGTCGCGCGCCCCGCCCGGACCGTCGTCGGAGGTGGCGCCCACGCTGTCGAACGCTAGTGCGGGCCGGTCCCCGGTGCAGCCCGCCGCGCCGCGCCGCCGTGGGACGCCGGTCACCGTTCCGCCGAGAGCGAACGACCCGCCCGCGTGTCCGGCGGGGCGGCTTGACAGTCCGGTTCTGTCGGTACCCGTCCCTAGATTCCGGATCGACATCTTCCCCGTGTCGACAAGGAGTCCCCCATGGCCACCTCCGGCCTCAAGACCCGCAAGCCCACCGGTCGCGTGCCGTGGCCGTGCATCCTCCTGGAGGGTGAGGAGAAGGCCGGCAAGAGCTGGGCGCTGGCCCAGTTCAGCGCCAGCGACAGGATCGGCGCGCTGTACTGGATCGACCTCAACGAGGGCGCCGGCGACGAGTACGGCGCCATCCCCGGCGCGCGCTACGAGCTCGTCGAGCACGACGGCTCCTACGCCGCGGTGCTGGCCGCCGTCCAGGCGGTCAAGGCGGAGGCGCGCCGCGCCGCCGACGCCGGCGAGCCGCCGGTCGTGCTCGGCATCGACACCGGCTCGGCCATCTGGGACGGCCTGAAGGACTGGGCCAGCGAGCGGGCCGCCAGGTCCGCCCGCAACCGCGAGCTGCTCAAGCGCGACCCCAACGCCGAGATCACCATCAGCCAGAACCTGTGGAACGACGCCGGCGCGCGCTGGCGCAAGCTGCAGACCGAGCTGCTGACCTTCCCCGGCATCGTCGTGGTGACCGCGCGCGGCAAGGAGGTCACCGAGGTCGACGCCAACGGCCGCCCGATCGAGGGGCAGAAGACCTGGTCGGTGCAGACCCACCGGGAGTTCCCCTACGCGGCCAGCGTGTGGATGCGGCTGCGCCGCGGCCGGCGACCGCTGATCGTCGGCGCGCGCAGCGTGCACGTGGGCATCAAGCCCAACGACGACCCGGCCCGCGAGGTCACCGCGCGCGAGGCGAACGGCCGGCTGCTGGAGTGGCTGGTCTTCGACGCCCTCAAGTGCGACCCGGGCACCGCGCACGTGCGCGACCTCGTCGCCTTCCACGGCGGCGGGCTGCTCGACCACGAGCGGACCGAGCAGGCCGCCGGCGCCCGCGCGGGCGGCCTGCCGGGTGCGGTCACGGGCGGCGGAGCGGCCGGACGGCGGGGCTCGGACCTCGCCGACCTGGTCGCGCGGATCGGCGAGGCCGGGGACGACGACGAGCTGCGCGAGGTGTGGGCCGAGGCCAACCGCGCCGCGCTGCTGTCGGTCGACGTGCCGACCCCGGGCGGCAACTACACCGTCGCCGAGCTGATCCAGGCCCGGCACGAGGAGTTCGTCGAGGCCTCGGTCCCGGCGTCGGCCGCGGGCCGGTCCGCGGAGCGCCGCCGGGCACCTGCCGCCGCGCAGGCCCCCGCGCCGCAGACGCCGGCCGCGGTGGTCGAGGCCGCCCGCGCCGCCGCCGCGGCCGCCCGTCCGTCGCCCGAGCCCGAGGCCGCGCCGGTCAACCCGCTGCTGGAGCCCTCGGCGACCCCGGACGACCCGCGGGAGCGCCGGCTCAACGCCGCCCGCCGCGGCGTGCTGGCCAGCCTGGAGGCCCTCGGCGTCACCGAGGAGCAGATCGGCACCCGGTTCGGCCGGCCGGCCGAGCAGGTGGCCACCAAGCGGCTGACCGCGCTCGTCCGCGACGTCATCGCCCGGCAGCGGGCCTCGGCCGACGACCGCCCGGACGTCGCCTGAGCCGAGTCGCCGGGGCGGGGCCGGACTCCCGGCCCCGTCCCGGTCCCGAGGAGAGGAGGACGCGGTGACCGCCGTCCTGCCCGCCCGCCCCAGCGCCGCCGAGCGGCGGGCCGCGCCGAGCCTGGCCGCCGCGGTGCGCGACCTCGACGGCCGCCGGGCCCGCTCCCGCCAGCGGATGATCGGCGCCTCCGAGCTCGGCGAGTGCCGGCGGCGGGCGGCCTACCGGATCGCCCGCCGCCGCCCGACCAACACCCGCACCGGGCTGCAGGCCTTCATCGGCACCGAACTGCACCGCGGGGTGCTGCGGGCCCTGCGCCGCCAGTACGGCGGCCTCACCGAGGTGGGCCTGCGGGGCGAGCAGGTCAAGGGCCGCTGCGACTGGTGGCACGCCCCGGTCGTGGAGGACCTCAAGACGACGTCCCGGTTCGGGTTCGAGCGGGTCCTCACCCGCGGCGTCCCGGTGCGGCACTGGTTCCAGGTCGCCGTCTACGCGTGGTTGCTGCGCACCGGGCAGACCGCCGACCGCCGGCTGCCGGCCGGGGCCGGGCAGGACGTCGACGGGCTGCGGATCCGCTACCTGTCGCGCGACTCGGGCGAGGACGTCGTCTTCGAGGCCGACCACGACCCGGCGCTCACCGCCGAGGCGATCATGTGGCTCACCGACGTCTACGCCACCGTCGAGGACGACGGCGCCGACGCCGTCCCGCGCGACGGGTTCGGGCCCGGCGTGGACACCATGTGCGACTGGTGCCCGTTCCTCGATGCCTGCTGGGGTCCGCCGGTCGACCCCGGGACGGAGGGCGAGGGGTCCCGCCAGTCCCGGCTGACCGTCACCGACGAGGACTACGTCGCCGCCGTGCACGACTACGACGCCTGGCGGGCGGCGGAGAACGAGGCCCGGCGGCACAAGGAGTACGCCCGGGAGCGGCTGCGCGGCCGGTCCGGGCCGGCGGGTGACCTCGACTGCGAGTGGTCCGGCGGCGGCCTGCGCTCCCAGGTGGACAAGGACGCCGCGGTGGAGCGGCTGGTCGAGCTGGGGGAGAGCCTCCCGATCCGGGCCACCCGCACCCCGCGGACCATCCGCGTCACCCGCAGCGGCACGCGGCCGGACTGAGCTTGCGTCCGTCCCCGGACGGGAGGACGATCGAACACACGTTCGACTGCTCGATGCGACCCCCGGAGGCCCCGATGACCACCCTCCCGACCTCCCGCCTGGCCACCGGCGAGCCGGTGCTCACCACCGACGTCGTCGGCACCGACTTCGGTCTCCCGCTGGTCCGGCCGGCCAAGGGCCGGCAGGACGGCCGCGTGCGGGTCGTGCGCTCGCACTGCCGGGCCCACGGGGGAGTGGTGGTGTGGTTCACCGACGGCACCAAGACCCCGCCGCTGCACGGGCGCACCACCTGGGTCCTCGTCGACGACGCGGGCACCGGCGAGGGCGCAATGGCGAGAACTGCGTAGCGACGGCGTGCGCCGCGGCGCCTAGGGTCCGGCCCGCCGGCCACGACGCTGTCAGGGGGACGCCATGTCGGTGCTCGTGATCCACCTGTGTTGGGACGACGCGGATCCGCGGGACCTCGCCGGCCTGCAGCAGGTGCTGCCGCCGGTCCCGCTCGGCGCCGACGGGCCGTGCCTCTACCGCCGGACGTGGCTCTCCGGCGACCGGGTGCTCGGCATCGAGGTGTGGTCCGACGACGACGCCGCGCGCTGCCACCTCGACGAGCTGCCGCTCGCCTCGCGCGCCGTCCACCTGGAGGCGCCGACCGTCGTGGTCCTGGTGATGCCGGATGCCTACCGGTGGGTGCTGCCCACTGCCCTGGGGACGCCGGGAGCGAGCGCTGTCGTCCCGGCAGTCCGGCCGGCCGCCCCCCGCTGCCGGTCCTCCCGTGACCACGCGAGCCGGCCGTCAGGTCATGTCGACGGCGATCTTCAGCTGCCCCGGCCGCGGTGAGATCGCGGCGGTGAAGGCCGCCTCCACCTCGGCGACGGGGCGGACGTCGGTGACGTAGCAGTCCCGCAGCCCGGGGTGCTCCGCGAGGTGCGCACCGGCCTCGGCCAGCACCCGCCGCCGCTCCAGGGTGACCCCCGAGCGCAGCGTGAGGTTCTTGCGCAGGAAGGTCATCATGTCGAAGGGGTACACCGGGTCGTCGGGGACGCCGAAGTAGAAGACCTGGCCGCCGGGTGCCACGGCGTCCAGCGCCGGCTGCAGCGTCGAGACCTGGTGGCCCACCGCCTCGACGACCACCGACGGCCGGTCGGCGTCGGACAGCCGGCCCGCCCACCGCTCGGCCCGGGCGGTGACCGTCTCGTCGACGCCGAAGACCCGCGCGACGTCGGAGCGGTCCACCGGGTCGACGCCGGTCACCCGGGACGCCCCGCGCGCCTTCAGGACGGAGCTGAACAGCAGGCCGATGGGGCCCTGGCCGATCACCGCGACGGCCTGCCCGGAGACGTCGCCGAGCTGCTCGGCGGCGTAGAGGACGCAGGCCAGGGGCTGCAGCATGACCGCGGTGGTCGGCGGCAGGCCGGTGTCGTAGCGGGCGAGGCCGTCGCCGTCGGTCACCACGAGCTCGGCGATGCCGTCGAACATCGACGCCCAACCCACGACGAGGTCGCCGGGGGAGTGGTCGGGGTGCCGGCTGGCGACGACCTCCCCGACGATCTCGTGCATCGGGAAGCCGGGCGCGCGGGTGGCCCCCCAGCCGTCCTCGGCCGCCGGGTGCGGCCACAGCCCGCCCCGGAAGTTGGGCAGGTCGCTGCCGCAGATGGCGCCGGCGCGGGTGGCCAGGAGCACGTGCCCGGGCGTCAGGGACGCCGGGTCGGGGGCGTCGACCTCGACCTGCTCGAAGCGGAACGGGCCGCTGAGCGTCTGTGCCCACATGGGGATCTCCGTCCTTCCGGGCGGTGGCTGGTGCCTGCAGCATCACCGCGGACGGCCGCCGCGGCGAGCGCAGCGGCCCCGGGAGGCGTCACCGCGCCCGGCCGCTCCCGTGCAGTGGTGACCCGGCCGCTGCCTGGTCGCCGCGGCGCGGCGGGGGGACCAGCGTTCCGGGGTCCGCCGCCCTGGCGGGGGCGGTGGGGGTGGCCAGCAGGCCGGTGTCCCGGGCGCGCTGCACCGCCATCAGCCGGTCGCGCACGCCGAGCTTGCGGTAGACGTGCTCGAGGTGCTTGTGCACCGTCCGGGGGGAGGTGTGCAGGCGGCGGGCGATCGCCGCCGCGGTCAGGCCGGCGCCGAGGAGGGTGAGGACGGCGAACTCGCGCTCGGTGAGGCCGGTGTCGCGGGCGCGCTCGCACCGCCACGGTGGTGCGTCGGCGAGCACCCGGGCCTGGCGGGCGAGTACCGCCAGCACCGGGAGGACGAGGCCGGCGAGCTCGGCGTCGTCGTCGGTGTAGTCGTCGTCGGGACGGCTCAGCACGTAGGCCTCGATCCCGGTGCCGACCCACAGCGGCAGGGAGAGCTGGTGGGGGATCCCCAGCGGCCGGGCGAACGCCGACCACTCCGCCACCATGGCCGCGGGCGCCACGTCTCGGGGCACCCGCCCGAGGATCTGGGCCGCCGCACTGCCGGTGACCGCGTGCCAGCGGATGAGCGGCTGGGTCCGGGCACTCGGGAGGATCCCCGACGGCGGCACCGTCGGCAGGAAGCCCTCCGGCCACCCCTGGACGACGTGGTCCACCCACGCGGCGTCGACGTGGTTCAGCGAGCAGCAGGCCGACTCGAAGGACCGCAGGAGCAGGTCGGCCACCTGGGGGTGCGGGAACTCCGCGTCCCCGGGCCGGCCCTGCAGGATGTCCCCGACGAGTGCCAGCCACGCTGCGGAGCACGTGGTCGTGCGCGACACGTGACCGAGCGTATTGCGCCGGTGCCGGTGAGGAAGGGCCTTAGGACACGACCTCGTTCCAGCCGTCCGCCTACGCACAACTGCGTACGGTCCCGGCCCACGGACGTGGTTAGCGTTGCTCTCTCGCATCGAGCACGCGTGCGTCCAGGGGGGCAACCATGTCGGTCGTCGACGGACCCAGACGTCCCAGACCTCCCCGGACGAAGAGCGCCCCGTCCTCGAGGAGCGCCCCGTCCTCCCGGACGCGGCGGCGCTCCGGCAGCTGATCCGCCCGTCCCCACCGGGCCACCGGGGCGTGGGCCGCAGGCGCCCGCGCGCCGCGCCCGGCCGCACCGCGGTCCGCCTCGCCCGGCCGGGTCCTGTCGCCGCCGACGCCGCCGTCCCCGTCGTCCGTGTCGGGTGCCTGCCGCCACCCCGGCACCGCCCGGTCCCCGCTGCCCGTCCCGAGAGGAAGGACCCTCACGTGGACCGCACCTCCGCCTCCGTCACCCTGCTCGACGGCTTCGGGCTGGACCTGCCGTGGCGCGGCCCGCGGTCGGGTGCCGACGAGCTGCCGCGTGCGGTGCAGCGGCTGGTGGCGCACCTGTGCCTGTCCCGGCGGCAGACCCGGGCGGTGACGGCCGGCCACCTGTGGCCCGACCTCCCCGAGGACCACGCGCACGGGTGCCTGCGGTCGGCGCTGTGGCGGCTGCGGAAGGCGGCGCCGGACCTGGTCGAGGTGTCCGGGGACGCCCTGCGGCTGGCGACCGGCGTCCGGGTCGACGTGCGCGACCTCGACGCCTGGGCGCGCCGGGCGGTGACGCCGTCCACGGCGTCCGGCGACGTCGCCCTCCCCGACGCGGCGCTCCTCGGCGACCTGCTCCCGGGGTGGTACGACGACTGGGTCCTGCTGGAGCGCGAGCGGCTGCGCGACCTCCGCATGCGGGGCCTGGAGGCGGTGGCCGCCCGGCTGACCGCGCTCGGCCGCCACGGCGAGGCGCTGCAGGCCGCCCACGCCGCGGTCCGCGCCGAACCGCTGCGCGAGAGCGCCCACCGGATGGTGGTCCGCATCCACCTGGCCGAGGGCAACGTCGCCGAGGCGGTCCGGGCCTACGAGCTGTTCCGCACCGTGCTCGAGACCGAGCTGGGCGTGCCCCCCAGCGAGGAGATGTCCCGGCTGCTCCGGCACGTCCCCCGGATCCGCCGGTCCCTGCCGCCACACCACCCGGCTCTCGCGGGGCGGTGATGCCCACGGCCCCGGGGGGTCCTCCGTCCGGGGGACTGCGCCGGGTGGCACGACCTCCGACCATGGCTCCCGGCACGTCGACCGCGCCGGGTGTCCCCGCAGCCGGCGCCGCGACGCTGCGCGGGACCCGGAGGAGGCACGACGTGGCCGACCACCCGAGCGCGGCGCTCCTCGTCCGCGTCTGGCTCGAGGACGCCGGGCGGTTCCGGGCCCGGCTGCTGACGCAGGCGGACACCCCCGCGGGGACGTCGGCCCCGGAGGTGACGGTCGCCGTGGCGGCGTCCCCCGCCGAGGTGCTCGACGCCGTCCGCGACTGGCTCGACGACGTCGTGCGCCGCGCCGGGGCGCCGGGCGACGACGGCGGGTGAGGCGCCCGGCCCCGCCGTCGACCGCGGGGCGGTGACGGCTCGGTGACGGCTCGGTGACGGCTCGTTGACGAGGCGCTCCTAGCGTGCGGGCGCGGGATGGACCTCGGCACCGCCGGTGACCCGCGGCGTCCCGTCCACGTCCTGCCGACCACCGGCACGACGACGCCCTCACCGGGAGGTTCCAGTGACGACTTTCTTCGCGGGACTCGGTTCGGGACTGGAGGCGGTCGACGTCGAGGAGGTGTACGAGGCCAGGGCGAGGGAGGACGTCGCCAAGCGCATCGCCGACACCGACGACCCCTTCCGCATCGAGGTCCGGTTCCTCGGCGGCCTCACCGAGGAGCAGAAGCAGGCCTTCCGGACGGCCGCCGACAGGTGGGCCGAGGTCATCGTCGGTGACCTCGAGGACGTGCAGCTCCCCGACGGCACGACCGTCGACGACGTCCGCATCGACGCCGCCGGTGTGTCCATCGACGGGCCCGGCCGGGTCCTGGGCCGGGCCGGGCCCCGCCTGGTGCGGCCGGCCGGCAGCACGCACGAGTTCCTGCCCATCACCGGCGGCATGGAGTTCGACGTCGCCGACATCCCGACGATGATGGCCCAGGGCCTCTGGGACATCGTGATCATGCACGAGATGGGGCACGTCATCGGCATGCTCGACTTCGTGTGGAGCGCGAAGGGCTTCGTGGCCAACCGCAACACCCCGCAGTGGTCGTTCACCGGGCCGACCGCGATGGCCGAGTTCGGCCGGCTGCAGGACCCGTGCGCCGGGGTCCGGATCGCCGACCTCGCCGATCTCGCAGCCGCGGCGCCGGGCGGGGGCACCGCCGGCGTGCCGGTGCCCATCGAGGACGACTTCGGGCCGGGGACGATCGGCAGCCACTGGCGGGAGAGCGTCTTCGGCGCCGAGATGATGACCGGCTTCGTCAACCAGGGCGCCAACCCGCTCAGCCGGGTCACCGGAGGTGCGCTGCAGGACCTGGGCTACCAGGTGGACCTCGACGCCTGTGACGACTACAGCCTCCCGTCACCGACCTCCCTCGCCGTCATGGGCGTGCTCACGGCCGGGCGGATGCACGAGGTCATCGGGGAGATCGGCGGCACCGGCGGCTACGTCGAGCACCCCACCCCCGAGGTCGCCCCCGCCTCGGTCCTGCGTCGGTAGCCGGTCCGGTGCGGGTCCCGGAGCGGGAACCGGACGGCGAGGAGGCGTGGGGGTGGATCGACGAGCACGTCGAGCGCCTCACGCCCGAGGTGGCGGGCGACGAGGTCCGCCTCCTCGGGGATCGCCGCGCCGAGGGCGAGGGCGCTGCCGGCGGGGAGGGTCCTGCCGACGGGGAGGGTCCTGCCGACACACCCCCCGCCGCGGAGCCACCGGCCGGAGGGGGCTGACCGTCTCCTCCGGCCGGGACTCCGGCACCGGCCGGCCCGCCCGGGGGCCTCCCCGGCGGGCCGGCCGGCGCACGGTCAGCGGATCCGCCGGCGCTGGCTGTCGCAGCCGTAGAAGTAGCCGCAGAACTGGGTGTAGGGCCCCCGGTTGGCGGTCTCGGGGTTCGTGATGAGCACGCCGCTGTTGTCGGTGTTGCGCGCCGCGGTGCCGCCGGGCTTGTGGCCCCAGAACCCGCCGCTCTGCCTGCGGAACCAGTGGTAGTCGACGAACCCGGGGCCGGGAGCGACGACGAGCGCGACCAGGTAGCGCGGCTTCTCGCTGTCCGGGAAGCAGTCGAAGCGCCGGTGCACGCCGTCGCAGAGGGCCGCACGGGTCACCTCGGGACAGGTGATCGCCGTGTAGATCCGCCCGCACCCGCGGCCCGGCTGGGCGAAGGTGTTGGTGCGCCAGTTGCTCGCGTAGTTGTAGCAGTTGTTGTTCAGGCGGACGGTCGCGTCGTCGTTCCAGAAGCCGGGGTTGAACACCCCCAGCTCGATCGTGCAGGTCACGTCCGCGGGCTCCGCCTGCGCTGCCGCCGACGCCGCGGCCACCTGGTCGGTGACGGACTCGGCGCCCCCGCCGGCCAGTTGCGCCAGGAGGTGGTCGCGCAGGTCGGCGTCGAGGGCCGCCGTGTCCGGCGCGTCCGCGGGGGCCCGGCCGGTCTCCATCAGGCTCAGCAGCCGCTCGGCGATCTCGGTGCCGCGGTCGGCCGCGCCGAGCGAGGAGAGGGACAGGTAGCTGGTCGCGCCCGAGGACGGGTCGACCGCGACGTCGTCGCCGAGGGTCTCGAGGACGAACCCCCGCGGCCCCAGACCGCCTGGGGGATCGGCGTCCGCCAGCCTCGTCGTGAGACCCTGAACCTCCCTCAGCAGCGCCCGTGACTCCCGCTCGTCGCCCACCTCGGCGACCGGGTTCTGCCGACCCGAGAAGACGTCAGCCGTGATCCGCAACATCGATCCACTCCTCTGCCTCGTCGCGCGGGGTGGCGAGGGGACACCGGGCGCCTGCTCCGACGAGGCTGACCCGCGACCGCGGCACCCGGTCCGCGCCCTGCGACCCGAGGATGGCGGGCAGGGCGTCACGGTCCCGTCACCCTGACGTCACGGGGGTCCCGGTGCCGTGCCCGCCGTCAGAATGGGTGCGGGGTGGTGCTGGTGAGCGGTTCTCCTCGGTCGCCGGCGCGCGGTGGTGCGCGCGTCGACCTGCTCGTCTACTCGGGCCGTCCGAACCCGACCTTCGAGCTGACGCCGGCCGAGGCGGAGGAGCTGGGTCGTCGGCTCGACCGGCTGCCGCCGGGCGCCCCCCCGGGCGAGGCGCCCGGGCTGGGGTACGGCGGGATGGTGGTGACGTTCGACCCGTCGGCCGGCCGGCCGCGTCCGGTCACGGTGCGCCGTGGGGTCACCGAGGACGCCGCCGGTCCCGTCACCGGCCGGCTGGACACCGAGGACGTCGAGGGCTGGCTGCTCGCCCTCGCCCGCCGGCGCGGGCACGCGGAGCTGCTCGACGCGCTCGGTCTCTAGGGCTCGTCCGGCGGATCCCGTGGACGTGCGACCGCGTTCGAGGGCGGCTCCGGGCACCCCGCACCGCCCGGTGTGGCGGGTCATCCCGGCGGACCAGCGGTGGCGGGCCGTCGTCGACTCCCGCGGAGGAACTCGACGCCCTCGCTCACGAGGGCAGTCCCGGGCGCGAGCTGGGACGGGTGCTCTGCCCACCGCGCTCGTGCTCTGCCCATCCGGAGTGGGCAGAGCACGAGCGACGTGGAGCCGTCAGGCCGCCGCGCCGGCCCGGGCCGCGGCGCGCAGCGGCGCCAGCGCGTCCGCCCACTCGACGACCTGGTCGAGCGTCTGCTCCAGGAACTCCACCTGGTGCGTGCCGGGCGTGAAGTCCGTGAAGTCCGCGAAGTCGGTGAAGAGGTTGAGGTAGACCGCGGAGCGCACGGTGGCGACGCGCAGTTCGGCGAGCACCAGACGCAGCTGCTCGATGGCGCGGGCGCCGCCCACCACCCCGTAGCCGACGAACCCGGCGGACTTGTTCGCCCACTCGCTGTTGAGGAAGTCGATCGCGTTCTTCAGCGACCCGGGTATGCCGTGGTTGTACTCGGGCGTGACGAAGACGAACCCGTCGAAGCGGGCCACGGCCTCACCCCACGCCTGCGTGTGCGGCCGGCTGTACCGCCCCATCGACGGTGGCAGGGGCTCGTCGAGCAACGGCAGCCCGAACGACTCCAGGTCGAGCACCTCGACCTCGGCGTCACCGCGGGCGTGGGCCAGTCGGTGCACCCAGCGGGCGACGGTCTCGGCCTTGCGGCCCGGGCGGGTGGTGCCGACGACGACGGCGATGCGGGTCATGAGGACCTCCGGTGAAGGGACTTGAACCTTCAACTCAGACCCAAGCACTGCCTGGTTGAAGCGTCAACCCTCGCTAGGATCTGGCCGTGACCGAGGAGCCGCGCTGGCTGAGCGCCGCCGAGCTCGGCGTCTGGATGAAGCTCTCCGTCCTGCTGGTGCGGCTGCCGCAGGAGCTCGATGCCCAGCTCCAGCGCGACGCCGGCCTCAACTGGTTCGAGTACCTCGTGCTGGCCGGCCTCTCCGAAGCGCCCCACCGGACCATGCGGATGAGCCGCCTGGCCCTGCTCACCAACGGCTCGCTGTCGCGGCTCTCCCACGTCGTCACGCGCCTCGAGGCCCGCGGCTGGGTCGCCCGGCGTCCGTGCCCGGAGAACGGACGCTTCACCAACGCCACGCTCACCGACGCCGGCTGGACGAAGGTGGTGGCCACCGCCCCCGGCCATGTCGGCACGGTCCGCAGGCTCGTCACGGAGGCGCTGGACGCCACCCAGCTGGAGCAGCTGGACGGCGTCCTCGAGGCCGTGCTCGAGCGGCTGATGCCGCGTGGGTGCCCCTAGACCACTCCTCCCGGGGGACCTCACCAGAACGGGCGGCCACTCCGGATGGGCCGTTCGACGGCGCACGCGCCTCCCGCGCCGTGCCGCCGGCCATCCGGCGGCCGATCGGGACGGTGCAGCGTCGTGGGCTGCGCCGCGCGGCCGATGAGTTCGTGGCTCCCGGCAGGTCCGAGCTCGTGACACCCGAGGAAAGGACACGGCCATGGCGGAGCTCCTCGTCGACTTCATCACCTCCCTCGACGGGTACGCGTCGGGAGAGGGATGGCCCGGGTTCTGGGGCCTCGAGGGCCCGGAGTACCTCGCCTGGCTCGGCGAGCAGCCCGAGGTCACCTACCTGATGGGCGCGAACACCTACCGCCTCATGTCGGGCTTCGCCGCCGGTGAGGTCCCGGACGGTCAGGCCGAGTTCCGGCCCGAGGAGGAGGCGTCCGTGGACGAGCTCACGCGCGCGTCCAAGGTGGTGTTCTCGTCCTCGCTCGAGGAGCCGCTGACGTGGGCCAACTGCACGCTCGTCCGCGACGACGCCGTCGAGGCGGTCCGCGCCATGAAGGAGAGCGGCCCGGGGCTGCTGAGCACGATCGGCAGCCTCAGCCTGTGCCGGTCCCTGCTCCGGGCCGGCCTGGTCGACCGCTTCCGGGTCGGGGTGTTCCCGGTGATCACCGGGGCCACCGGCGCAGAACGCATCTACGACGGCTATCCGGACGTCGCCCTCGAGATGATCGACCACCGCACCTTCGACGGCCGCATCCAGCTGGTCGAGTACCGGCCTCGCGTGCTCGAGCACCCGCCGCTCGGCGCGCCGGCCTGACGTCGCCCCGTCGCGGACTGGACGGTCGGCCGGCATCGCGTCGATGACCCGTCTCTCGGTGGGCCGCTCCGAGACGGCCGCCGGCTCCGCGACCCACCCTCCAGCCGGCGGCTCTCGGGTGAGCCCGCCCCGTGCTGCTGCGGGAGCGGCCGTAGGAGCAAGCGCCCGGCGTGCTGACCGTCGGTCCCTCGCAGGGAGAGGCTCCGGCACGGTGAGCGGAAGCCCGAGAGCCGCTGCTCCGTCGGTCGGCGTACGGGCGCGGTGGCGTCCAGCGAGGTGACGCAGCGTCGGCCGCCCAGGCGTTCCCGCGGGAACGCCTGGGCACCCAGGTGTCCTCGGTCGGCCGCCCGACAGGGGCGTCTCACGGACGTCCGCTCACGACACCTGCGGCTCCCGCTCCTCCTCCACCGGGCGAGCCCGACCGACGTCGGTCGGCGGCGTCGGCGGCCCGCCGGCCGGCCGTTGCGCGGAGATCGTGGACCCGATGCTGGCGAGCACGACCAGTGCCACGGCCGCTGCCTCGCGTGCCCCGAGCGGCTGGCTCAGGAGCAGCCACCCGGCCAGCGCGGCGACGGCCGGCTCGAGACTGAGCAGGACGCCGAAGACGCCGGGCGTCAGCCGCCGCAGGGCGGACAGCTCCAGCGTGTAGGGCACCACCGAGGCGAGCAGGCCGGTGACGGCCGCCAGCAGGAGCAGGTCGGGCCGGTCGACCGCCGTCGCCGCACCGGCGGCTCCAATGGGGACGAGGGCGAGGGAGCCCACGGCGAGGGCGACCGCGAGACCGCCCTGTCCGGGTACGGCGGCGCCCACCCGGGCGCTGGTGAGGATGTACCCGGCCCAGAACGCCCCGGCCGACAGCGCGAAGGCGACACCGACCCGGTCGAGCCCGGGACCGGCACCGGCGGAAGCGGCCAGTCCGAGCAGGACGACGCCGGTCGCCGCGAGGAGCACCCACGCTCCGTCGCGCACCCGACGGGAGAGCACGGCGGCGAGCACCAGCGGGCCGAGGAACTCGATGGTGACGGCGGTGCCCAGGGGGATGCGGGCGATGGCGGCGTAGAAGGAGCCGTTCATCCCGGCCAGGCACAGCCCGAAGGCGATCACCGCCGTCCACTGCCGCCTGCTCCACCGGTGCAGGTGAGGACGCGTCGCGATCAGCAGCACTGCCGCGGCCACGAGCAGCCGCAGCAGGGTGACCCCCGCGCTGCCCATCGTGGGGAACAGCTGCGCGGCACTCGCGGCGCCGACCTGCAGGGAGATGCAGGAGCCCAGCACCATCAGGACGGCCGGGCCGCTGCCGGTGTCGCGGGGGCTCACGAGGACGAGAGGGGGGCGACGTCGGGCACACCCTCAGCGTCGACGACGGGTGTCCTGCGGTCCAGCGAACGATTCCGGACCGTACTGGTCAGCTCCGCTCACCGGTCGGAGGATGGCGGCATGCTCGACGTCCACCGGTTGCGCCTCCTCCGGGAACTGCAGCGGCGCGGCACCCTGGCCGAGGTCGCCCGGGCGCTGTCCTACAGCCCGTCGGCGATCTCCCAGCAGCTGTCCCAGCTGGAGACCGAGACCGGCGTGCGGCTGCTGGAGCGGGTCGGTCGCGGCGTCCGGCTGACCGAGCAGGCCCGCATCCTCGTCCGGCACACCGACGCCGTCCTGGAGCGGCTCGAGCTGGCCGAGGCGGAGCTGACCGCGTCGCTCACCGAGGTCCGGGGCACCCTGCGCGTCGCCTCCTTCCAGAGCGTGCTGCTCACCCTGATCCCCTCGGCGCTGACCCGTCTGGCCGAGCAGCACCCCGGGCTGCGGGTCGAGATGACCCAGCGCCAGCCCGAGCAGGCCTTCGCCGGACTGTTGACCCACGACTTCGACGTCGTCCTCGGCGAGGAGTACGCGGGAGAGCCCGGCGTGGCGGTGTCCGGGGTGGACGAGGAGGACCTGCTGCTCGACGAGATCCGGCTGGCCCTCCCCACGGGCGGCAGGTGGAGCGACGCGGGCACCGCGTTCGCGGACCTCGCCGGCGCGCCGTGGGTGCTCGACCCGGCCGGCTCGGCACCGGGCCGGTGGGCCCGCGCGCTGTGCCGCGGCGCCGGTTTCGAACCCGACGTCCGGTTCGACAGCCCGGACTACCTGCTGCACGTCCACCTGGTCGAGACCGGTCACGCCCTCGCCATGCTGCCGGACCTGCTCTGGACCGACCGGGAGGCCGACCTGCGGCTGGTCCACCTGCCCGGGCGACCCACCAGGCGCCTGTTCACCGGGGTGCGGCGCGGCGCCGCCGGACACCCGGCGATCCGGGCCTTCCGCGCGAGCCTCCGAGCGGCCGTCGACAGCGCCTGACCGTCCGCCCGGCCGCCGCCGTCGGGGACCCCGGCCGGTCGGCGGCCCTGCGGCACGGCGACCGTCCCGCTCCCCGAGTCGCTGTCGCACCGATGAGTCGGGACGGGGCGCACCGTCTACGCCTCAGCGCGACCACACCCGCAGCGATCCGCCGGTGGGCCACGGACCCACCGAGCACGTCGCCCGCCGGCCGCCAGACGGAGAAGGAGCCCCCATGGCGCTCGCCTCGACCACACCCGCTCCGGTCGGTGCGCGGTGAACGCACCCGCCGCCGTCACGGTCACGCCGGTGCAGGTCGCCGACCTGCTCGCCGAGGGCGAGCGGATGCCGGTCTACGTGCACGTCATCGACCATCCCGACGGGCGCGTGCTCGTCGACACCGGCATCAAGGAGTTGCACCCGCTGGCCGCCGACATGGACCCCCGCCTCCGTCCGTGGACCGAGCAGGACGTCGATCCCGCCGGCATCGACGCGGTCGTCAACACGCACCTGCACTTCGACCACTGCGGCGGCAACCACCTCTTCACCGGCACGCCGATCCACGTCCAGCGCCGCGAACTCGACGACGCGCGCAGCCAGGACGACTACACGATCCGCGAGTGGGTGGACGCGCCCGGGGTGCGGTACGTGCCGGTCGACGGCGAGCTCGAGCTCCTGCCCGGGCTCCGACTCCTCCCGGCACCGGGCCACACACCCGGCACGCAGGTGGTGGTCGTGGAGACGGACGGGGGTCCGGTCGTCATCGCCGGTGACGCCGCGGTGTGGGGCGGCGAGCTCGACGAGCCGCGGACCGAGGGCCAGCGGGTGATCCGCGGGCTCGACCCGGCGATGGTCTGGCTCGCGCACGCCCACGAGCCGTGGCGGCCCCGATGAGTCCGGCGGCCTCCGCCGGTCTTCCCAGGTGACACTGCACCCCAGGCCCGGAGGACGACCCAGCATGCTCGTCGTCGCAGGACACGTGGACGTCGACCCGGCGCACCGCGACTCGTACCTCTCCGGCTGTGTCGCCGTCGTCGAGCAGGCCCGCCGGTCGACCGGGTGTCTCGACTTCGCCCTCAGCCCGGACCTCATCGACCCGGGCCGCGTCAACGTCTACGAGCGGTGGGAGTCGCGGGACGCGGTCGAGGCGTTCCGGGGGAGCGGCCCCGGTGAGGACCAGAGTGCGGCGATGCTGTCGGCGTCCGTCGCCGAGTACGACGTCGCGGACGTGCGCCCGCTGACCTGACCGGCGCCGCCCGCGTGCATCCCACGGAGGGCCGCACCACGTCCGCGGAGGCGCGTCGACGCCCGTGAGGCTCCGGCCGGGCGTTCCCGCGGGAACGCCTCCGCACCGTGGCGCGCCGCACGCGCGCGTCGGTCGTGTCCGGCCCCGGCCCGCTCTCGCGTGAGGGCCCCGCTGACCAGCGTCCCGCGCGCCGGTCAGGGGTCGACGACGAGCCGCACGGCGAACCCGCCGGCGACCTGCCCGGACTCCTCGCGGTGGAGCACGTCGACGGTGCCCTCCGTGCCCGGGGCCAGGTCGCGCGGCACGGTGAGGAGGAGCGCGAGCGTGCTCGGCCCGAGCGGGAGCGGCAGGTCGATCACCGCGCGGGGCCCCTCGGGGAGCGGCAGCGCGGCGGTGAGGTCGAAGGAGCCGCCGGCCGGCTCGTCCTCGCTGCCCACGAGGACGGCCCGGTCCGTGTCCGGCCGCGCCGGCGGCTCCAGCGCGGCGGCCAGGGGGTCGTCGGCCGTCACGGGCACCGCGTCCGCCCGCGGCCGGGCGATCCGCAGCCCGACGCGCGCCAGCTCCCGCGGGCGCCGGACCTCCAGCCCGGTCGTCCTCCCCGCCGACGTGCCGCGCACGTCGAACGGGACCAGCACCACGGCGCCCCGGGGCGCCCGCACCACGGTGAGGTCCTTCTGCGCGAGGTCGCCGCGTTCCCCGACGCGGCTGCCGGCGGGCGGGGAGCCGCCGCGGGTCAGCGCGGCGGCCGCGAGGGCGACGTGCACCCCTGCCGGCGGCACCTGTGCCGCCGGCCACCGGGCACGGACCACGGTGGACCGGCCCGGGGGCAGCTCGAAGGCGACCGCCGCGGTGACCGCCGGGAGGAAGCCGCCGGGCCAGGTGCCGTGCAGGCCGCCGCGGCGCCGCCGGAGGCCGAACGTCACCACGAGGTGCCGGGCGGTGCCCCGGCCGCGGTTGCGGACCCGCGCGTGGAACCAGTTGTCCCGGCCGGCCCGGGGCTGCTGGTGGACCGTGCCGCCGTCGTCCTCGTGCCGGATCCAGAGGTCGGGGGAGTCCCAGAACCGTCCACCCCCGCGCCCACCCGGGTCCTCGCGCAGCCACAGCTCGGGGACGGGTGCCGGGTCGGGCAGGCCGTAGACCCAGCGGTGGAACGCGTCGACGAGGTCGACCGCGCCGGAGCGCGCTACGAGGTGGGCCTCCAGTGCCTCCGTGGTCGCGGGGCGCTCGAGGTTGGCCCGGTAGAACTCACCCATCCACCCGGTGAGCGCCGCGGGGGAGGCGAGCGCCGCCGCCCCGGCGAACAGCCGCGCCCCGGTGCTGTAGGCCGCGATCGGCGTCGCGCGGGTGTAGGGGTCGCGCGGGGACAGCGTGACCGGCGGCTCGGCGAAGTCGAAGGGCCGGACCTCCGAGCCGCCACGGTCGTGGTAGACGTTCCAGCCCTCGTCCCACCAGCCGTCGGCCTGGGCCGCGGGTGTGACCCCGCGGCCCCACCACGAGTGGAAGACCTCGTGCCGCAGGCTCTCCCGCGAGGCGGTGCACGCCCCGTCGTACTCCATGCCGCCCCGGATCAGGAACGCGGTGTACCTGCCGCCGTGGACGTACCTCCCGACCGCGGCCGCGTTCTCCGCCAGCCAGCCGGCGACGTCGGCCGCGGCGGCTGCCGGGTCCACCGTGGTGTCGGAGCGCAGCGCGAGCACCTCCACCGCGACGGGGTCGCCGCCGGGCGGCAACGCGACCGTCGTCGTCGCCGCGGTGAGCGTGTCCGCGGCCCGCACCTCCACCATCGGGGAGAGCGCGGAGGACCGCGGCGGGAAGGCCACCCGCCAGTGGTGGGGCCCGGCCGCGGTGACCGCGCCGTTGGTCACGACCCGGTGCTCCACCGCGGTGCCGGTGACCACCAGCTCCAGGTCGATCGAGTACCGGTCCCAGATCAGGTTGGCCGGCACCCAGGACTCCAGGTAGCGGCCGGGAGCGAGGTCGGTGAAGCCGAAGCTGAGCGTCAGGCGTGGCCCGGCCGACCAGGTCAGGGCCGGCGGGTGCGATCCGCCGGCCGGGGCCTGGGGCGGGCCCACGGTGTAGTCCAGGCGGAGGGTGTGGGCGGAGCCGGCCGGGAGCACCCGGTCCAGCACGAGGACCTCGGCGCCGGCACCGCCGCCGAGGTCGCGGCGGACCACCGCGTCCGAGGGCAGGGGAGCGCCGTCGAGCCGGACGCCGGTGACGGTCTGGCGGAGGTCGAGGACCGGGCAGCCCGCGGCCGGCCCCGTCGCGAACCGCAGGGTGGCCGTGCCCGTGGCCGTCCGGCTCGCGCCGTCGAAGCGGAGCAGCGCCGTGACGGCGGAGACGTCGACGGGCACGGCCGACCTGCCGCCGCCGAGCGGCACGGGCGGCGGGGCCAGGTCGAGGTCGGTCGTCACCGCAGCCCTCCTCCGGATCCCCGCCGCCCCGTCCTCAGCGCGGGAGCAGCCCCGTGTAGCCCGCCAGCAGCCGCGGCGCCGCGTCGGTCTGCGCCATCGCCGCGAGCTGCTGCAGGCGGTCCACGGCGTCGGTCAGGTGCTCCGCCCCGCCGCCCAGGGCGACCCACATCCCGACCTCGTGGGTGAGCACCAGCGCGGCGGCGTCGTTGTCGGTCTGCGTCGTCGGGAACTGGACGAACAGCTCGACGTCCCTCGTGACACCGACGGGGATGCCCCGGGCCGACCACGTGACGGCGACCGACAGCCGGTGCGGACCCGGCCGGGGGAAGGCGAAGCCCTCGGTGCTCCAGAAGACCCGGTGCGACGACGAGACGGAGTCCCCGGGCGGCAGCTCGGCGAGCTTCGCCGCGTCGCAGACGACGGCGAGCGGGCGGAACGGGCGGACCCGGCCGGACGGGTCGGTGACCGTCATCGTGGCGAACAGGCCCTCCAGGCTGACGTCGCTCGGGACGACGAGCGGGTCGCCGCTGCGGTTGGTGAGCGTCCAGGACACCTCGACCGGCTGGCCCAGCGCGACGCCCTCCGCCGGGACGCTCACCTGCAGCTCGAGCTCGGACGCGTCGAAGTCCTGGCGGTCGGTCGCCTGCGGGAGGCTGGTGCCCACCCAGGAGAAGAACGGCCAGCCACCCGGGCGCAGCACGGGGTCGGGCATGTGCACGAGGTGGTGCCGCACCGTGGTGTTGACCGCCAGCGCGATCTGGTCGGGGAAGACGCCGGGGGCGCCGGTCGTGGGGCCGCCCAGGACGTCGGCCACGCTCGGCGTGGTCGTCATGATCGAGTTGTCGGCCGTCGTCTCCTGCTCCTGGTGGATCTGGTTGAAGGTGTGCGTGATCTCGTGCGTGGCGCTGCGCAGGAACGCCCGGGCGACCTCGCGCTGCCTCCGGTCGGCGGCGGTCCCGAAGTTGGCCGACTCGCCCGACGGGTAGCCGTCGTCGGAGAAGCTGGCGCACCCCTCCCGCGGGACCCCGATCTGGTCGTACATGACGCCGCGGGAGCAGCCGAGCTTCGCCGGGACCACCACGAGGTGGATCCGCCAGTCGGTGTCGAGGTCCGTGGCCGGGTCCCGGACGGCGGTCATGAGGTTGTGCAGGTTGCCCGACGACCAGCAGTCCGTCGGGTTCACCCCGGCCGGCACCGGCACGTCGGTCGAACCCCGGACGACGGTCAGCTGCCAGCCGTGCTTGGCGTAGATCGTGTCGAAGTACTCGGTGCCGCCCGAGCCGTCGGGCACCGGCTGGGGGGCCACCGCGCCGGTGAGGGTGTCGATCTCCACCGTCGCCCGGCGGAAGAACGGCGACACCCACGACAGGGTGACGGTGCCCCGCTCCACGCCGCCCTCGAGCCAGCGGCCGGTGAACCGCGGGCCGCCGAAGGGAGGCGGCGCGGGCGCCTGGGTCAGCGTCACGGTCACCGTCCTGCTGGGCGCCGCCGGGAAGGAGCCCTTGAAGCTCCCCGCCGGCGGGGCGGTGTAGTCGTACTGCTCCAGGACGAGGGTCGCGGTGCACGGGCGGCCCGGCGGCACCGCGACGGACTCCGTCACCTTCACGACCTTGAGGTAGGAGTCGTAGCGGTTGCGCGGGAAGACCGGGATGCGGGGCCGGAAGGGCGGCGCGAGCGGCTCGGCCGCGCTCGGCCGGCTCGCCGCGGCGGCCACGGACACCGGTCCCGACGGGACGGTCCCCGGCGGCGGGGACGGCAGCGGGTCGGTCAGCGAGGGGGACACCGGAGGCACCAGCGCCGGGCGCCGGTAGAGGTCGCCGCTGACGATGATGCCGTCCGGCCCGGCGTCCGGCGCCGACCGGTCGACCCGGAGGGTGCCCTCGAAGCCGGCCGCGGAGGTGGCCGGACGCAGCGAGAGGGCGTAGCAGCCGGCCCGCAGGACCGTCCGGCAGAACCGCAGCGGCGGGCCGGCCGACGACGGGGATCCGGTCGCCGCGCCGGCGTCACCGGCCCCGGCCGGGCCGAGGTCGGGGAACAGGAGGTCGTCCTGGTCGACCGGGACCCCGGCGGCCAGCGGGACCTCGGGCGACACGACGGGCGGGACGCTCGCGACGACCGCGTCCGTCCCCGGCTCGAGCTCCGTCTCGCGGAAACCGTCGGCCATGGGGAGTGCCTCCTCACTCGGCCCCGTACGGACTACGGGGGTGCGATCCGTCGGTACGAGAAGCGGCAGCCGTCGGGGTCGACGACCTCGAGGACGTCGCCCCTGCGGTGGACCTGGTAGGCGACGAGCTCGTCGGTCGCGACGCTGAGCACCAGCCGGCGGTCGTCCTCGAGCCGGTAGATGCCGGCGTCCCACCAGATGCCCGCCTGCTCCGGCCCGCGCGCGCCGCGGTAGGTGCCCGTCGAGAAGGTGAGGACGTCGGGGTAGCGGTCCGCGCACGCCGGCGCGTCCACCTTCCGCCACGAGCCGGTGAGCGCCGTGTCGTCGGGTCCGGGGTGCGCGGTCATGGGTCTCCTCGGGGTCCGTCCGGGCGAGGTGCCCACTGTGCCCCGGATCCGGACCGGCACCGGTGGTGCGCGGTGCCTGCCGCGGGCGGTGGCTCCTCACCGGGGGTCGCCGGCCTCCTCTCCCCGACCCCGGGGCTCGCGTCCCGTCGTCCTCGCCCGCTGGTCCCGTCCGGCTCCCGCTCCCGGACGCGACCAGCTTCCGCGGCTCCCGTCACCGGAGCGTCACCGAGCGGGCCCCCCGCCCGTCGGGCCCTCCGCCCGGCGGGGCCTCACCGCCCGTCGAGGTCGACCTCGAGGGTCACCTCCCGCACCGTCATCCGCCGCGCCCGTGACCGGAGCTCCTCGTCCAGCCCCGTGACACCCAGGAGCCTGCCGGCGGCCGACGCCGCGGTGGCGGGCGCTGCCGTCTCGGCGGCCGCGGTCTCCACCGGGACGCCCACCGGGCCGGTGTCGGTTCCGTCGGGACCACCCACGTCGGAGCCGGCGAGAGCGTCCTCGACGTCCGGGTCGTCGAGAGCGGTCCCCGGCTCGCCGGACCGCTCGCTCGGTGCCCTGGTCAGCTGCGGGTCCAGGAGGTAGGTCATCCCGCCGACCACCACGCCGTCGGCGACGGCGACCACCCGGATGGCGCGGTCGTCGGCCGCCGCGACGTCCTCGGCGGAGAAGCGCCGCCCGGGCCGCAGGCCGACCGTCACCGACCGCTCGGCGCCCGGGGCCAGCCCGAAGGCGACCTCGTCGCGGCGGCGCCCGACCTGGATCTCCCAGCCGCGCTCGGACAGCAGCGCCGGGAGGGTGGCGGTGACGGTCGTGCGCACCGTCTCGCCGAGGCGGTTGTTCACGGTGAACGAGCGCCGGACGAAGCTCGACAGGAGCCCGCGGACGTCCCCGCCACCGGCGACCGGGCAGACGTTCCGCTGCGCCAGGTTGTTGTCGAACGGCACCAACCGCCACTCCGGGGTGGGCCCGGCAGCGCACGGGAGGAAGGTGGCCGGATCGGTGTTGCTGCGGTCCCCGGGCGCGCTGACCTCCATGAACATGCACTCGTGCCCGGCGACCCGGGGGCGCCAGGCGAAGGGCCCGACGACCGTGCTGCTCCCCGGCCCGACGGCCCCGGGGACCGTCACCTCCGGTGTGTCCATCGGCGTCCAGTCACCCGGCCAGGAGAGCCCGGCTGCCGGATCGGCGGAGTAGCCGCGGACGACGACGTCGGTGGCCGGCTGGGTGCCCCGGTTCCCGATCCGGACGAACGCGTGGTTGGTCTGCCCGACGACCGGTGTCTGGTGGTCCTGCGGCCCGGCGCCGGGATCGGGCGTGAGGCGGTTCCAGATGTCGGTGCACTCCCAGTGGACGGGCTGGTACGGGTACTCGCCGGCCCGGCCGTCGTCGATGTAGAGGTCGACGGCCGGCGGGGCGCCGGGCCGCGTCACCGGGACCGGCGCGCCCGGTGGCTGGAAGAGGCCCTGCCGCTCGAACGCCCACCGCACGACCTTCTGGACGGCGCCGCCGCGGTGCCCCTCGAAGTCCGCGGTGCCGACGTCGGCGTTCTGCAGCGCGGACACGAACACGGTCGGGGACGGGGTCGGCGTGACGGGGTTCGTGGCCAGCGACCCGATCGCCCGGTAGATCAAGTAGACGGTGAGCCGGGCGGCCTGCTGCCGGCGCGCCACCTCCGCCGCGTCGCCGCCGAGGGAGCGGTACAGCCGGAAGTGCGTGGTGGAGAGGATCTGCTCGGAGGCGTACCCGCCGACGTCGTTGGTCCCGCCCCACGCCCAGCCGGTCGCCACGTCACGACCGTGGTTGCGGTTGGGCAGGATCCACGGGAACGTCTCGAACCGCCGCACCGGGTCGGTGCGGAGGGAGGACTCGGGGTCGAGCAGCACCGCCGCCGCGCTGTCCCCGGCGCTGTGGGCGAACCCGAAGTTCGGCGAGTGGACGCTGTCCCAGAGCACGGTGTGACCGAACTCGTGCAGGACCACGCGCAGGTCCGCGGCGATGCTCACGGCCGGGAACGGCCCACCGGCCAGCCCGAACTCGAACCGGCCCATGCCCGTACCCGTGACGTTGCCCTGTGCCCGGGCGTTGACCTGGTCGCCGAAGCCGCTCGCGTCCACCGGCACCGGGAAGCTGGTGCCGTCGAAGTAGGTGGTGAGGTCGAACCCCATCCCGACCATGTGGCGGAACAGCCAGTCGCAGTGGTGGTAGGCGTTGACCGCGGCGAACTCGCGGGCCAGCGCGTCGAAGGAGAAGGCGGCCGGGGGGTTGGGGGCCGAGGGCGGGGCGGCCACCGGCGGGGTCACGTCGACGACGCGCACGAAGGCGCCCGCCAACGGCTGCGGATCGGCTCCGACCAGCCCGTCCAGCACGACGTTGGAGCGGAAGGGGTTGAGGACGGCCGAGGGGGAGGTGGGCAGGACCCCGGCCCCACCGGCCGTCAGCGGGTCGGTGCGGAAGACCAGGCCGGTCGCGCACGAGACGAAGGCCCGCAGGTACACCACGGCGCCCGTGGTCTCCTCGAGGAACGCCCGCCAGTTCAGCTCTCCCTGGCCGCCCACCTCGAGGGAGAACAGCACCTCGACGACGACGTAGTGCCTGCCCGGCTCCAGCGTGTCGGGCAGCGGGGGCAGGGAGAGCGTCGGCGGGGGCGCCTGCAGCGCCTCGCCGGTGTCGGCGCCGGCCTCCGGGTCGTAGCGCCGGTCGGGGTCGAACGCGTACACCAGCCGGCGCGGTGTGCCGTTGATCCGCGGCCGGGCGCCGGTCCCGAGCCCCAGCGCCCGCCGGAGCGCTGCAGGGGTGAGGTCGGGTGGGTCCTCCGGCGGATCGCCGTCCACGGTGATCCCGGTGTGCACCGAGCTCTGGGAGGCGGTGACCCGCAGCGGGGCGTCCTGCATGGTGACGCTCATGCCCGCCTCCCAGACGGGCAGGCCGTGGACGACCTGCTGGTAGGACACGACGGTGGTCCCGAGGACGGCCTTCTCGTCGGCCAGCTCCAGCCGGCCGTCGGGGGACTCGGCCGGGCCGGTCCCGTCGTCGGCGTGCAGGGCGTCCGCGCCGCCGGCCGCCCCGGGCAGCATGGCGTCGTCGAGCCCGTACACCGGGGCGACCTCCCGCAGGTACTCCTCCGCGAGTGCCTGGGGGGTGGCGGCCTGCACCGTCGGCGCCCCCGCCGCGGCGGCCGCGTCCTCGGCGAAGCCCGCGCGCCCCGCCGACACCGCGACGACGGGGTGCTGGAAGTGCTCGAGGTGCAGCACGTTGCCCGAGTCGTCCCGGTCGACCCGGACGTCGTCGGTGAGCTCGAAGGTCATCGCACGCCTCCTCTATCGGGTGCCGCAGATCCAGGCGGCTGCGGTCATGGCGCGGGTGATGGCGCCGGTGTAGGCCGTGTCCACCGTGCGGTCGCCGGCCGAGTGGTAGTGCGGGTTGGGATCGGCCGGCGGGGAGCCCGCGCCGGGCCCGGCGAAGAAGTCCTCGGAGGCGAGGCACGCGGGATAGCCGTTGAGCTGGAAGCTGTGGTGGTCGCTGCGCTGCTCCGCGGGGTCGGGCACGCCGTCCGGGCCGGGGTACACCTGCGGTGGGGGCAGGGTGGGGGAGACCTCGGGCGCCACCGCGGCGACCAGTTCGGTCAACTGCAGGGACCGGGCCTCCACGGTCCGTGACGGGCCGAACCCGGCGTGCAGCTCGAAGGTCTGGGGCGCCTGCGCGTCGAACCCGACCATGTCGACCTGGAACACGCCCACGATCGGCGCGCCGGCGACCGCCTGGTCGCGCGCGTAGGCGCGGCTGCCCACCAGGCCCTGTTCCTCGGCGTTGAACAGCACGAAGCGGAACTCCCGGTGCGGCACGCCGACCTGCTCGTCGAGCGCCAGCACGGCCCGTGCGGCGGCGAGGACCGCCGCGATCCCGCTGGCGTCGTCGTCGGCCCCGGGGGCCGCGTCGACCTCGGGCCGGAAGCCGGGGTCGCGGGACGCCGTCGAGTCCAGGTGCGCGGTGAGCAGCACCGTGCCGGACATCCCCCGGGCCGGCAGCGTGGCCTCGACGTTGCGGTAGCTGCGCCCGGCGTGGCTGAACCGGTGGGTGCGGACGGTCAGCCGGCCTCCGTCCAGGGCGGTCAGGTCGGTGACCAGACCGCTGACCGCGCGCTGGTTGTCCGGGTGCAGGACGTGCCGGCTCACCAGCGTCGTCCCGTCGGGGAGGGGGCCGGCGCCGCTGTAGCGCTCGACCTGCTCCCGGATCCGCTCGGGGGTGACGACCCCGACGACGACGTCCGCCTCCTGCGGGCTGAGCCGGGCCCCGGCGGGCTCCGGACCGGCCGGCTCGGCGGCGGACTCGGCAGCGGACTCGGCAGCGGACTCGGCAGCGGACTCGGCAGCCGGCCGGTCCCCGCTGTCGGCGAGCAGGAACGGCTGGGCGGTCAGCTTGAGGTTGTGCCCGTGGCGGGGCCGCCCGACGTGCAGGTGCTCCACCGAACGACCCGCGGGCAGCGCGACGACCAGGCCCTCGTCGGTGGAGGACAGCACCAGGCCGTCGTCGCGCTCCTGCCCGAAGAGCTCCGCCACCGACCCCGCGCCCCCGCCCGGGGAGCCGGGGTCGCGGCCGTCGTCGCGGAGCAGGTAGAGGTCGCTCGTCGCCGGTTCGTCCCCGCCGAGCCGGTCGACGCGGAAGCCGAGGTCGTCCAGGGCCAGCGCGGTGCCGGTGTCGGTGACCGCGTAGAGCTGCGGCCTGCTGCCGCCCGTCAGGTGCAGCGGCACGACGGGGTGGTGGCGGAGCAGGTCCTGCCAGCCGGTCGTGCCCGGCGGGACCGTGATCCGGGTGTAGCGCAGCGGTGAGCCGGCGAGCAGCACCCGGGGCGCGAGGACGACGTAGGGGCAGACGCGGAAGCCGGCCGCCGCGGCGTGCGAGCGCTCCGTCGCGTCCTCGCCCACGAAGAGCAGCCGCCGCAGCCTCCCGCCGACCGTCGACCGGGCCGCGGCGGCGGCCTGCTCGAAGACGCGGGTCGAGTCCTTCCGGCCGTAGAGGACCAGCGCCGGGTCGAGGAAGGCGGCGAGCCCCGCCCGCTCGAGTGCCGCGTCCACCTCCGCCTCGCTCACCCGGCCGCGGTCGGAGAGCACGCCCATCCGCACCCCGGCGCGCTGCAGCGTCGCCATGGCGTCCAGCACCCCCGGCAAGGGGGTCATGCTCTCGATCTCCTCCCCGCCGGGGGCGACCCGGACGGCGGCGAGCGTGTCGCCGATGTCGAAGAACACCACGGCGTCCGACGCGTCCGGGGCGCCGGCCGTCCCGTCCCGGGGGTCGTCCGAGGGGGTGTCCATCATCGGTCTCCTCACCTGCCAGGGGGCCGGTCCCGCCGACGGGCGGACGCCCGTCCGTGCCGGGACCTGATCCGCCCCGCCGCGTCACCGGCGGCGGGGTGGCGGGGAGCGTAGGAGGGGTGGCGTCACCGGTGCGTCACGCCGGTGTCCTCGCGGGAGCGACCGGTCGCCGTCGGTCCCCGGCGCCGTGGACGACCGCACGGGCTCCCGCGCCGGAGGGGCAGCCGGTCAGCCGCCGATGAGCCGGCTGATCGTCCCCGCGGTGCGGGCGACCTGGGCGGCCAGGGGCCGCCGCCCGTCCTCGTCGGGCACCTCGTGCTCGGGGAAGGTGAGCGCCACGGCGGCGATCGGGTGCCCGGAGTGGTCCAGCACCGCGGTGCCCACCGAGGCGAAGCCGGCGGTGACCTCGCCCTCCTCCAGCGCGTGGCCGCGGCGCCGCGTCTCGGCCAGCAGGCGGCGCAGCGCCGACAGGGAGTCGGGTCCGCGCTCGTTGCGCAGCACGAAGCTGTCCGCGGTGGGGAACAGCGCGCGGACGGCGGCCGGCGGGAGGGCGGCGAGCACCGCCCGGCCGCTGGCGGTCAGCGGCGCCGGCAGCCGGACGCCGACGTCGGTGACCAGCGGCGCGCGCCCGCGGGCCCGCTCCTCGATGACGTAGACGACGTCGCGGCCGTGCAGGACCGCCAGGTGCGAGGTGTGCCCGGTGCGGTCGGTCAGCTCCGACAGCGGCCGCCGGGCCAGCCGCTGCAGCGGCGCCTGCCGGGTGAACCCGCTGCCCAGCTCGTAGGCGCTGACCCCCAGGCCGTACCGGCGCTCGTCGGGCAGGTGGACGACGAAGCCGGTCGCGGTCAGCTCCCCGAGCAGGTGGTACGTCGTCGAGCGGGGCAGCCCGAGCTCGCGGGCCAGCGCCGCCGCCGGCACCGGCCCGGCCTGGTCGGCCAGGAACCGCAGGATCTCGAGCACCTGCCGTGCCGCGGGCACCTGCGTCACCGGCACCCCCTCGTCGCAACGTCTGTGATCCCAGACGGTATCTCCCGCGCGAGTCTGTCGGAGGACGGGCGCGGTGGCGTGCCATGACGGGGTGACCGCCAGCACGACCACCACCGTCCCGATCGGCGTCGGGACCGGCCCGCTCAGCGCCGCCGACGTCGTCGCCGTCGCCCGGGACGGTGCCGCCGTCGCCCTCCACCCCGACGCCGAGCGGGCGGTCGCCGCGAGCCGCCGGGTGGTCGAGGCTCTGGCCGACGACGTCGTCGCGCACTACGGGGTCTCGACCGGCTTCGGTGCGCTGGCCACCCGGCACATCCCGGCCGAGCGGCGGGCGCAGCTGCAGCGCAGCCTGGTGCGCTCGCACGCCGCCGGGTCCGGCCCGGAGGTGGAGCGCGAGGTGGTGCGCGCGCTGATGGTGCTGCGGCTGGCCACGCTCGCCACCGGCCGCACCGGCGTCCGGCCGCAGACCGTGCGCACGTACGCCGCGATGCTCAACGCCGGCCTCACCCCGGTGGTCCGCGAGTACGGCTCGCTGGGCTGCTCGGGCGACCTCGCGCCGCTGGCGCACTGCGCGCTCGCCGCCACGGGGGAGGGCGACGTCCGCGACGCCGACGGGCGGCGTCGCCCGGCCGCGGAGGCGCTGGCCGCCGCCGGCATCGCGCCGCTCGTCCTCGCGGAGAAGGAGGGCCTGGCGCTGATCAACGGCACCGACGGCATGCTCGGCATGCTGGTGCTGGCGCTGTCGGACCTGCGCCGGCTGCTGCGCGTCGCCGACGTCACCGCGGCGATGAGCGTGGAGGCGCTGCTGGGCACCGATGCGGTCTTCGCCGCCGACCTGCAGGCGCTGCGCCCGCACCCGGGCCAGGCCGACAGCGCGGCGAACCTGCGGGCACTGCTCGCCGGCTCCCCGATCGTGGCCAGCCACCGCGGCCCCGGGTGCACCCGGGTGCAGGACGCCTACTCGCTGCGCTGCTCGCCGCAGGTGCACGGCGCCGCCCGCGACACCGTGGCCCACGCCGCGGCGGTCGCCGACCGCGAGCTGGCCAGCGCCGTCGACAACCCGGTGGTCACCGCGGACGGGCGGGTGGAGAGCAACGGCAACTTCCACGGCGCCCCGGTCGGCTACGTGCTGGACTTCCTCGCCATCGCCGTGGCCGACCTGGCCTCGATCGCCGAGCGGCGCACCGACCGCCTCCTCGACGTCGCCCGCAACGGCGGCCTGCCGGCGTTCCTGGCCGACGACCCGGGCGTCGACTCCGGGCACATGATCGCCCAGTACACCCAGGCGGCGATCGTCTCCGAGCTCAAGCGGCTGGCCGTCCCGGCGTCGGTCGACTCCATCCCCTCCAGCGCCATGCAGGAGGACCACGTCTCGATGGGCTGGTCGGCGGCCCGCAAGCTCCGCCGCGCCCTCGACGGGCTGACCCGGGTGCTGGCGGTCGAGCTGCTCACCGCCGCCCGCGCGCTCGACCTGCGCGCGCCGCTGACCCCGGCGCCGGCGACCGCCGCGGTGCTCGCCGCCGTCCGGGAGCACGTCGCCGGACCGGGCACCGACCGGTTCCTCGCCCCCGAGATCGACGCCGTCGTCGCGCTCGTCGCCGGCGGCGGCGCCGTCGCGGCCGCCGAGTCGGTCACCGGCCCCCTCGCCTGACCCCGCCCCCCGACCCGAGAGGACGACCACCGTGGAAGGCGCCCGCCCCGTCCGTGCCGCACGCGGCACCACCCGCACCGCCCGCTCCTGGCAGACCGAGGCGCCGCTGCGGATGCTCATGAACAACCTCGACCCCGAGGTGGCCGAGCGGCCCGACGACCTCGTCGTCTACGGCGGCACCGGGCGTGCGGCCCGCAGCTGGGCGAGCTTCGACGCGATGGTCGCCACGCTGCGCGAGCTCGGCGACGACGAGACGATGCTCGTGCAGTCGGGCAAGCCCGTCGGGGTGCTGCGCACCCACGAGTGGGCGCCGCGGGTGCTCCTCGCCAACTCCAACCTGGTCGGCGACTGGGCCACCTGGCCGGAGTTCCGCCGGCTGGAGCAGCTCGGGCTGACCATGTACGGGCAGATGACCGCCGGGTCGTGGATCTACATCGGCACCCAGGGCATCCTGCAGGGCACCTACGAGACCTTCGCCGCGGTGGCCGCCAAGCGCTTCGGCGGCACCCTCGCCGGCACCCTGACGGTGACCGGCGGCTGCGGCGGGATGGGCGGCGCCCAGCCGCTGGCGGTGACGCTCAACGGCGGCGTCTGCCTCGTCGTCGACGTCGACCCCGCGCGGCTGCACCGCCGGGTCGCCCAGCGCTACCTCGACGAGGTCGCCGGGGACCTCGACGCGGCCGTCGCCCGCTGCGAGCAGGCCCGGCGGGACCGGGTGCCGCTGTCGGTGGGCCTGGTGGGCAACTGCGCCGCCGTGCTCCCCGAGCTGCTCCGGCGAGGCGTGCCGGCCGACGTCGTCACCGACCAGACCTCCGCCCACGACCCGCTCTCCTACCTGCCCGAGGGGATCGACCTCGCCGACTGGGCCGACCTCGCCCGCACCAAGCCCGAGGAGTCCACCGACCGGGCGCGGGCCTCGATGGCCCGGCACGTCGAGGCGATGGTCGGCTTCCTGGACGCCGGCGCCGAGGTCTTCGACTACGGCAACTCCATCCGCGACGAGGCCCGCCAGGGCGGCTTCGGCCGCGCCTTCGCCTTCCCCGGTTTCGTGCCGGCCTACATCCGGCCGCTGTTCACGCAGGGCAAGGGGCCGTTCCGGTGGGCGGCCCTGTCCGGCGACCCCGCCGACATCCGCGCCACCGACGAGGCCGTCCTCGACCTGTTCCCCGACGCCGACCACCTGCACCGGTGGATCCGCGCCGCGCAGGAGAAGGTCGCCTTCCAGGGGCTGCCGGCCCGCATCTGCTGGCTCGGCTACGGCGAGCGGGAGAAGGCCGGGGTGCGCTTCAACGACATGGTCGCCTCCGGCGAGCTGTCGGCCCCCGTGGTCATCGGCCGCGACCACCTCGACTGCGGGTCGGTCGCCTCCCCCTACCGCGAGACGGAGGGGATGGCCGACGGCTCCGACGCGATCGCCGACTGGCCGCTGCTCAACGCCCTGGTCAACACCGCCTCCGGCGCGTCCTGGGTGTCGATCCACCACGGCGGCGGCGTGGGCATCGGCCGCTCCGTCCACGCCGGCCAGGTCACCGTCGCCGACGGCACCGCGCTCGCCGGGCAGAAGATCGAGCGGGTGCTCACCAACGACCCCGGCACGGGGGTCCTGCGGCACATCGACTCCGGCGACGCCCCCGAGTACGGCAACGACACCGGTCCGCTCGCCGAGCACCCCGAGGGGGGCGTGCGGGTCCCGACGGCGGGCCGGTGACCGCGCCGGACGCGCAGCGGGCCGCCTCCGCCGGCTTCGACCGGATGTGGGCGGAGCTGGCGCCGGTCGGCCGGTCCGGCGCGACCGGCGGCTACTCCCGCTTCGCCTGGACCCGCGAGGACGCCGCGCTGCGGGAGTGGTTCGCCGGGGCCTGCGCCGAGCGCGGCCTGGACCTCGACGTCGACCGGGCGGGCAACCAGTGGGCCTGGTGGGGCGACCCCGACGCCGCGGTGGCCGCCGGCCGCCCCGGGGTGGTGGTCGGGTCGCACCTGGACTCCGTGCCCGACGGCGGGGCGTTCGACGGCCCGCTCGGCGTCGTCGGGGCGCTGGCCGCGGTCGACGGGCTGCGGGCAGCCGGTGTCGCCCCGTCCCGGCCGGTCGGGGTGGTCGCCTTCGGCGACGAGGAGGGCGCCCGCTTCGGGGTGGCCTGCGCCGGCTCCCGGGTCCTCACCGGCGCGCTGCCGGCGCAGCGGGCGCTGGGCCTCGTCGACGGCGACGGCACGAGCCTGGCCGAGGCGCTGACCGCGGCCGGGCGGGACCCCGGTGGGCTCGGCCGCGACGACCGCGCCCTGGCCCGCGTCGGCGCGTTCGTCGAGCTGCACGTCGAGCAGGGGTACGGGCTCGCCGGGCTGGGCCGGCCGGTGGCCGTCGGCACCGGCATCTGGCCGCACGGCCGGTGGCGGTTCGACCTGGCCGGGCAGGCGAACCACGCCGGCACCACCCGGCTCGCCGACCGCGACGACGCGGTGCTGGCCCTCGCCGAGCTCGTGCAGCGGGCCCGCGCGCTCGCGGTGCGGCACGGCGTCCTCGCCACCTGCGGCAAGGTCGTCGTCCGGCCCAACGGGGTCAACGCGATCCCCTCGTCGGTGACCGGCTGGCTCGACGCCCGCGGCGAGGACCCGGCGGCCGTGCGGGCGCTGGTCGGGGAGTTCGCCGCGTCGGCCGCCGACCTCGGCGGGACCCTCACCGAGGAGTCCTGGACCGACCCGACGTCCTTCGACGCGCCCCTGGCCGACCGGATCGCCACGGTGCTCGGCGGGGGTGACGTGCCCCGCCTGGCCACCGGTGCCGGGCACGACGCCGGGGTCCTGGCCGCCGCGGGCGTCCCGGCCGCCATGCTCTTCGTCCGCAACCCGACCGGGATCTCGCACTCGCCCGGGGAGTTCGCCGAGCCCGACGACTGCCACCGCGGGGTGCACGCCCTGGCCGCCGTGGTCGCCTCCCTCGCGCGGTGACCGTGCTGTTCGCGCCGCACGCGCACCTGCCCGGCGGCGTGCGGGCCGACGTGCTGCTGGAGGTCGACGGCGGCCGGTTCACCGCGGTGCGGCCCGGGGTGCCCCCGGCCGAGGTGCCGGCCGGCGCGCGCCGGCTGCCGGGGGTGGTCGCGCCCGGGTTCGCCGACGCCCACAGCCACGCGTTCCACCGGGCGCTGCGCGGCCGCACCCCCGCCGGCGGCGGCACGTTCTGGACCTGGCGGGAGGCGGCCTACGACGTCGCCGGGCGGATCGACCCCGACAGGTACCTCGAGCTGGCGCGCGCCGCCTACGCCGAGATGGCCCTGGCGGGGGTGAGCACGGTGGGGGAGTTCCACTACCTGCACCACGCGCCCGGCGGGAGGCGCTACGCCGATCCCAACGCGATGGCCGAGGCGCTCCGGCAGGCCGCGGCCGACGCCGGCGTCCGGCTCACCCTGCTCGACACCGCCTACCTCGCCGGCGGGCTGTCCGGGGCGGGGCACGACGCCCTGGCCGGGGCGCAGCTGCGGTTCGGCGACGGCGACGTGCACCGCTGGGCCGAGCGGGTCGCGGCGCTGCGCGGGTCGGCCGGCTTCCGGGTCGGGGCGGCCGTGCACTCCGTCCGCGCCGTGCCGGCCGCCGACCTGCCGGTGGTCGTGGCGGCCGCCCGCGGCGGGCTGGGCGGGGCCGACCGCTCGCCGCTGCACGTGCACGTGTCCGAGCAGCCCGCCGAGAACGAGGCGTGCCGGGCGTTCTACGGCCGCACCCCGACCCGGCTGCTGGCCGACGCGGGGGTCTGGGACGCCGCCGCGACGGCGGTGCACGCGACCCACCTGACCGGCACCGACGTCGCCCTGCTCGGCGGCGCGGGCGCGACGGCGTGCCTCTGCCCCACGACCGAGCGGGACCTCGCCGACGGCATCGGCCCGGCCCGCGCGCTGCTCGACGCCGGGGCGGCGCTGAGCCTGGGCAGCGACCAGCACGCCGTCGCCGACCTGCTGGAGGAGGCCCGGGCGATGGAGGCGCACGAGCGGCTGGTGTCCCTGCGCCGCGGCCGGTTCACCCCCGCCCAGCTGCTGGCCGCGCTCACCGCGCACGCGAGCCTCGGGTGGGACGACGCCGGCCGGATCGAGCCCGGCGCGCGGGCGGACCTGGTGGCGCTGCGCACCGACACCGTGGGCACCGCGGGCGCCCTGCCGAACCAGGTCCTGCTCACCGCCTCGCGGGCCGACGTCGACACCGTCTGGGTCGACGGCGTCCCCGTCGTGGAGGGCGGCCGGCACCGGCTGGGCGACGTCGGCGCCCTGCTCGGCGCCGCGGTGGCGCGGGTGTGGGCGCCGTGAGCAGCACCGTCGTCACGGGCGTCGCCGAGCTGGTCACCAACGACCCCGCGGTGGGGGACGGGTCGCCGCTGGGCGTCCTGCGCGCGGCGGCCGTGGTGGTCGAGGACGGCCGCGTGCGGTGGACGGGGCCGGCCGTGGCCGCGCCGGCGGCCGACCGCCGGGTCGACGTCGAGGGGCGGGCGGTGGTGCCGGGCTTCGTCGACTCCCACAGCCACCTGGTCTTCGCCGGCGACCGGGCCGCGGAGTTCGCCGCCCGCATGGCGGGGGAGCCCTACGACGGCGGCGGCATCGCCACCACCGTGGCGGCCACCCGTGCCGCCTCCGCGGCCGAGCTCCGCGGGCTGGTCGCCGCGCGGGTCGCGGAGACGCGCGCGCAGGGGACCACCACCGTGGAGGTCAAGAGCGGCTACGGGCTCAGCGTCGAGCACGAGGTCGCGTCGCTGACCGCGGCCGCGGCGGCCACCTCCGAGACGACGTTCCTCGGTGCCCACGTGGTGCCGCCGGGCGCCGGGCGTGAGGAGTACCTCGCGCTGGTCACGGGGGAGATGCTGCGGGCGTGCGCGCCGCTGGCGCGGTGGATCGACGTGTTCTGCGAGCCGGGCAGTGCCCACGCGTTCGACGGCGACGAGGCCCGCGCGGTGCTCACGGCCGGGCGGGCGGCCGGCCTGGGGCTGCGGGTGCACGGCAACCAGCTCGGTCCCGGCCCCGGGGTGCAGCTGGCGGTCGAGCTGGGAGCGGCCAGCGTCGACCACTGCACGCACCTGTCCGACGCCGACGTCGCGGCCCTGGCCGACGGCGACACCGTCGCGACACTGCTGCCCGGCGTCGAGTTCGCCACCCGCTCGCCCTACCCCGACGGGCGCGCGCTGCTGGACGCCGGGGTGACCGTCGCGCTGGCCACCGACTGCAACCCGGGCACCTGCTACAGCTCCTCGATGCCGTTCATGATCGCCCTGGCGGTGCGGGAGATGCACCTGACGCCGGCCGAGGCGCTGTGGGCGGCCACCGCCGGCGGCGCGCGGGCGCTGCGCCGGACCGACGTCGGGACGCTCGCGGTCGGCGCCCGGGCCGACCTCGCCGTCCTCGCCGCGCCGAGCTCCGTGCACCTGGCCTACCGCCCGGGCGTGCCGATCGCCTCGACGCTGGAGCTCTGACGGGCCCGGGGCGCACGGCGCCGGCCTACGGTGCGGCGGCATGACGCACCGGACGGCGCTCGCAGCGGTCGCCGCGACCCAGCTGGCGGCCCAGGGAGTCGGTCACGTCCTCGCCCTGCGGCGCCGCCGGACCTTCGACGTCCCGTTCATGGCGGGGGAGCCGGAGCACCTCGTGCGGGACTGGCTGTGGTTCGGCACCGCCTACAGCGCGCCCCCGTACCTGCTCGGGCCGCAGCTGTGGGCGGTCGGCCGGCTGCTCCGCGGGCCGGACGACCGCGCCCGGTGGGTGCTCCGGTGGCTGGGGACGGGCCTGTCGCTGGGCTACCCGAGCGAGCGGTGGAACCGGGTGCGGGTCCGGCCGGGCGGGTTCGACCCCCTCGAGACGCCGGCCGTCGCGGTCGGGTGGGGGTGCGCGGTGGCGATGGCCGTCCTCGCCCGCCGCTGACCCGCCACCGGTGCGCTGCTCAGGCGGGCTCGGGCACGCCGCCGGGGTCGCCGCCGGGGTCGTCCGGGCTGGCCTCGATCGGCGGGGGCGGCAGCGGCTCGGGGGCGTCGGGCAGCAGCTCGCCCGGGTCGTCGGGGACCGGCTCGTCGGGGTCGATCTCCGGACCGGGCTCGGGGAGCGGGGCGACCATGCCGGTAGTCAAGCAGCGCACGGTCCCCGTGGCGACGGCTGCCGGATCGGGAGGTCCCGCTACGCGGTGGCCGAGCCCGCCGGCCGGGGCAGCTGGACGTGCGGCCGGGACTGCCACAGCGCCCACTCCGCACCGACCTCGCCCGCCGTGCGGAGCAGCAGCGGCAGGTGGTCCCCGAGCAAGCGGTCGATGGTCGTCTCGGCCGCGTGCACGGTGACGTTCATGGCGGCCTGCACGACGCCGTCCCGGTCGCGGACGGGGACCGCGACCGAGCGCACCCCCGGGGCCAGCTCCTCGTCGGCCAGCGCCCACCCCCGGGCGCGGACCTCCGTCAGCTCCTCGTGCAGCTGCTCCGGCGTCCGGTGGGTCCGCCCGGGCAGGCCCGACCGGCTGGGCTCGGCCAGCGTCGCGGCGAGCCGGTCCGGGGGCAGGGCGGCCAGCAGGACCTTGCCCTGCGAGGTCAGCACCGCCGGGAACCGCGTGCCGATGTCGACCCGCAGCGCGATCAGCTTGGGCACCGACACCCGGGCGACGTAGACGATGTCGGACCCGTCGAGCTGCGCCATCGACGACGACTCGCCGGTGCGGGCGACCAGCGCCTCCAGGTGCGGGCGGGCGATGTCCCACAGGCCGAGCGCGCCGACGTAGGCCATGCCCAGGGTGAGCACCTTGGGGGTCGGCTGGAACGCCCCGCCGGAGGACCGGACGAACCCCAGCTCCTCCAGGGTGAGCAGCAGCCGGCGGGCGGTGGGCCGGGCGAGCCCGACCGCGGTCGCCACCTCCGTCAGCGACATGCTGCGGTGGTCGGCGTCGAAGCAGGCCAGGACGTCCAGCCCGCGGGCCAGGGCCTCCACGAAGTCCGGTCCCGTGCCGCGCCCCGCCATCGCACATCCCTCCCCCCTCGCGAGGATGACACGGGCCGCGGGCGGCGGCGCGCGCCCCGCCGGGCGCGTCACCGGTCCGGGCCGGTCACCGCCCGAGGACGCGCTCCTCGCCGCCGGCCCGCTTCGACTCGTCCTTGAAGTCGGTGTACTGGTACGGGTTCTCCAGGATCGACTGCTCGGCCTCCGGCGCCTCCGGGAACATCCCGGCCTCCCAGACCTCCTCGCCGCACTCCGCCTGCAGGTACCCGATCGTGTCCTCGACCTCCCGGCGCACCGCGGCGAGGTCGATCCCGACCAGCCTGCCGTCGGACTTCACCACCCGGCCGTCGACGACGACGGTGTGCACGTCGCCGCGCTGGGCCTGGAACACCACGTGGCCGACCGGGTTGAGCAGCGGGAAGGAGACGGGGGAGTCGTCGTTCTTGACCAGGACGACGTCGGCCTTCCTGCCGACCTCGATGCTGCCCAGGTCGCGGTCGCGGCCGATGGTGTGCGCGCCGCCGCGGGTGCACCACTCCAGGACCCTCGCCGCCCGCAGCCGCAGGTGGGTGACGGTCTCGCCCTGCAGGTGCGCGGTGAGGTGCTCGGCCATGCGGTCGGCGTTGAGCGTGGCGCGCATGGCGGAGAACATGTCGCCGCTCCACCAGACGCTAGTGTCCATCGACAGCGACACCGGGATGCCGTACTGCAGCACCTGCTCGGTGGGCGCGTGGCCCTGGCCGGCGCTGCACTCGGACTCGGTCGCCACCGAGATCGACCCGCCGGTGGCCGCGATCCGCTGGTAGCTGTCGCGGGTCAGCGTCGAGGCGTGCACGTAGGTCGTCTCCGGCGTCATGAACCCGCCGTCGTACATCTGCTGGATGCCGGTGTCGCTCGTCGCGCCCCACACGCCGGCGTGCGTGGTGACCGGGATCCCGAGGTCGCGGGCCACCTCGAACGCCGCCCGCTCCGGGAAGGCCGGGTCGCCGGTGACGTCGAACGCCATCTGCACGCCCATCCGGTCGTCGCCGGCGTCGCGCAGCCGCTCCAGGATCGAGCGGACGGCCGGGTCGGCGCTCCACTCCCACGGGCCGGCCTGGATGTTGCCGTACGCCAGGACGAACCGGCCGGGCACCGACCGGAGCGCCTCGATCGCGGCCTCGGCGTGGTCGGTGGTGTGCAGGTTGTGCGACCAGTCGACCGTGGTGGTCACGCCGGCGTCGAGCGACTCGATCGCCGCGAGCCGGTTGCCCGCCGCGATGTCCTGCGGCCGGAACTTCCTGCCGTGCTCGAGGTAGTACCAGACGAAGTACTGGGTGAGCGTCCAGTCGGCGCCGTAGCCGCGCATCGCCGTCTGCCACATGTGCCGGTGGGTGTCGATCATGCCCGGCATGACGATGCCGCCCGAGGCGTCGATCTCGGCGGTGCCCTCGGGGACGTCCAGCCGGTGGCCCACCGCGGCGATCCGGTCGTCGACGACGAGCACGTCGGCGTCCCGCAGGACCGTCGCGGCGTCGTCCACGGTCAGGACGGTGCCGCCGCGGAACACGAGCGGACGGCCGGCCACGGGGGCACCGGCCCCGTCGCCGCTGGCAGCACCGGACATGCTCATCGTCTCCTCCTCGGACGGCGGGTGTCGTCCGGACCGCTGTCCGCCTGACGGCCACTGGTCCGGGCGGCGCCACTCTGGTGTGATGCAGACCACGTGTCAAGGTCGGCGGACGACCGTCACGGACGACGACCGGTCGTTGACAGGACCGGTCGCGGCCCGCAGACTCCGGCCCGGACGCACGTCCGCATCGCGGAGTCCCCGGACGAGAGGCGAGCCCGCCCGATGACGTCGAGACCCCCCGACCCGGCGCCCCGCGGGCCGCTCGCGGGCCTGCTCGTGGCCGACTTCTCCCGGGTCCTCGCCGGCCCGTACGCCACGATGCTGCTGGCCGACCTCGGCGCCGAGGTGGTCAAGGTCGAGGGGCCGGGCGGGGACGACACCCGCACCTGGCAGCCCCCGGTCCGGGACGGCGTGTCGACCTACTACCTGGGCGTCAACCGCAACAAGCGCTCGGTCGTGCTGGACCTGAAGGACCCCGGCGACGCCGCCCTCGCGCGGGAGCTGGCGCGGCGGGCCGACGTGCTCGTCGAGAACTTCAAGCCCGGCGGACTGGCCCGCTTCGGGCTGGACCACGCCAGCGTCGCGGCGGAGAACCCGCGGGTCGTCTACGCGTCCATCAGCGGGTTCGGCAGCGCGCCCGGGGGACGGTCGCTGCCCGGCTACGACCTCATCGTGCAGGCCATCTCGGGGTTCATGAGCCTGACCGGCGACCCCGAGGGGGAGCCGTACCGGGCCGGCGTGGCGCTCTTCGACGTCATGGCCGGTCTGCACGCCACGATCGGGGTGCTCTCGGCGCTGCACCACCGCCGCGAGACGGGGGAGGGCCAGCACGTGGAGGTCAACCTGCTCTCGTCGGCCCTGTCGGGCCTGGTCAACCAGACCAGCGCGTTCGTCGCGGGCGGGGTCGTCCCCTTCCGCATGGGCAACAGCCACCCCAGCCTGTTCCCCTACGAGCCCCTGCCGTGCGCCGACGGGGAGCTCATCGTCACGGCGGGCAACGACGGGCAGTTCCGCCGGCTGTGCGAGGTGCTCGGGGTGCCCGGGCTCGTCGACGACCCGCGGTTCGCCCGCAACGAGGACCGGACGGCCAACCGCGACCAGCTCCGCCCGCTGCTGGTCGCGCGGCTGCGCACCCGATCGAAGGCGGACTGGTTCCGCGACATCATCGGCGCGGGGGTGCCGTGCGGACCGATCAACACCATCGACCAGGGCGTGGCCTTCGCCGAGGAGATCGGCCTCGCCCCGGTGGTCCACGCCGGGGAGGGCCCGGCCGCCGTCCCCTCCGTGCGCAACCCGATCACGTTCTCGGCGACCGCGGCGGAGTACCGGCTGCCACCGCCGGCCGTCGACGAGCACGGCGCGGAGATCCGCCGGTGGCTGGCGGAGCCGGCCGGTGAGGAGGCGTCGGCATGAGCGGTGACGGGCTCTCGTTCCCGACGTCCCTCGGCACGTCGACCGCCGACGAGATCCGGCTGCTCGGCCGGGACCTCACCGCCGACCTGATGGGCCGGGTGGGCTTCGGCGAGCTGGCGTTCTGGCTGCTGAGCACCCGCCGTCCCACGCCGGCCGAGACCCGCGTGTTCGAGGCGGTGCTCGTCGCCCTCGCCGACCACGGCTTCACGCCCACCGCGATCGCCGCCCGGCTGACCTACCTGTCGGCGCCGGACTCGCTGCAGGGGGCGCTGGCCGCCGGGCTGCTGGGTGGCGGTTCCCGGTTCCTCGGCGTCACCGAGGACTGCGGGGTGTTCCTGCACACGGTCCTCGAGGCGCAGGACGGGCCGCTGCCCACCGACGACGACGGCTGGGACGCGCTGGCGCTGGCGGCGGTGCAGGCCACGCGGGCGGCCGGCCGCCTCGTCCCCGGCCTCGGCCACCCGGTGCACAAGGTGCGCGACCCGCGCACCGCGGTGCTCGTCGGCATCGCGGAGGAGGAGGGGCTGCGGGGGCCGCACCTGCGCCTGTTCGAGGCGGTCGGCCGGGTGCACGAGCAGGTCCTCGGCCGGCGGCTGCCGCTCAACGGTGCCGGCGTCTGCGGTGCCGCGCTCGCCGACCTGGGGCTGCCGGTCGAGATGCTGCGCGGCGTCGCCCTGCTGGCCCGGGCGGCCGGCCTGCTCGGGCACATCGCCGAGGAGCGCCGCCGGCCGATCGGCATGGACGCCTACCTCGCGGTCGACCGCAACGCGACCTACGTCGACCCCGACGGCCCCGGCGACCAGGAGCCACCGGGATGAACGCGGCGGTCCTCCCCGAACCGGGCGGCACGCCCGCCTACGCCGAGCACCCCGACCCGGTGCCGGCGGCCGGGCAGACGCTGGTCGCGGTGACCGCGGCGCCGATCGTCCCGCTCGACCAGCTGTGCGCGTCGGGGACCTCGTACTTCGGGCGGCCGGCCACCCCCTACGTCCCCGGCGTCCAGGGCGTCGGGGTGGTCCGGCGCTCGGCGGTGCTCGCCGAGGGGACCCGCGTGTTCGTCTCGACCACCGCCGGCATGCGGCCGGGGGACGGCAGCCTCGCCGAGCAGTGCGCGGTCCCCGACGAGGACGTCGTGCCGATCGACGCGGACGTCGACGACGCCGCGCTGGCCGCCCTGGGCACGTCCGGGATCGCGGCCTGGGTGGTGCTCACCGAGCGGGCCCGGCTGCGGGAGGGGGAGACCGTGCTCGTCCTCGGCGGCGGGGGAGCGGTCGGGCAGGCCGCGATCGGCGCGGCCGGGCTGCTCGGCGCCGGCCGGGTGGTGGCCGTGGCCCGGTCGCCGGAGGCGCGGGAGCGGGCCCGCCGCGCCGGCGCCGACGAGGTGCTCGCGTCCGGCGGCGACGTCGACGAGCTGACCGCCCGGCTCCGCGACGCCGTCGGGGCCGGGGCCGACGTCGTGGTCGACCCGGTGTTCGGCACCGCGGCGACCGCCGCCGCGCGGGTGCTGGCCGTCCGCGGGCGGCTGGTCAACCTCGGCGGGTCCGGGAGCGACGTCGCGCGGTTCTCCTCGGCCGACCTGCGCAGCCGCTCGGCGTCGGTGCTCGGCTACACCAACAACCACCTGACCGCCGGCGAGCGCCGCGACGCCGTCACCGCGGTGGCCGGCCACGCGGCGGCCGGCCGGCTCGCCGTCGCCCACGAGGTGCTCCCGCTCGCCCGGGTCGCCGAGGCCTGGGACCGGCAGGCGTCCGGGCAGGCGGGTGTGCGGCTGGTCCTCACGCCCTGAACCACCCACCGCGCGGGCGGCGCCCGCCGCCCGCGGCCCCGAGGAGGAGGCGACCGTGCAGCTGGTCACCGAGGAGAACATCACCGACCTGGCCGTGCAGCGCTGGGCCACGGCCAGGGACCCCCGCACGGCCGAGCTCCTGACGGCGCTCGTGCGGCACCTGCACGCCTTCGCCCGCGAGGTCCGGCTGACCGAGGCGGAGTGGATGGCGGCGGTGCAGTGGCTGACCCGCGCCGGGCAGATCAGCGACGCCAAGCGCGAGGAGTTCATCCTCGCCTCCGACGTGCTCGGCCTGTCGATGCTGGTCGTCCAGATGAACCACCGGCTCGACCCCCGGGCGACGCCCGCCACGGTGCTGGGCCCGTTCCACGTCGAGGGCTCGCCGGAGCTCGGGTACGGCGCCGACATGTCCCAGGGCCTGCCCGGCACGCCGCTGTTCGTCTCCGGCGTGGTGACCGACCTCGACGGCGCCCCCGTGCCGGGGGCGGTGCTCGACGTCTGGCAGGCCGACGACGAGGGGCTCTACGAGTCGCAGCACGCCGACGTCGACGAGGCCCGGCTGCGCGCGAAGTACCGGACCCGCGAGGACGGCAGCTACTGCCTGCGCACCGTCGCGCCGCTGGGCTACACGATCCCGATGGACGGGCCGGTGGGCGAGCTCATCGCGCAGACGGCGATCAGCCACTTCCGGCCGGCGCACGTGCACTTCCTGCTGAACGTCCCGGGCTACGAGCCGTTGATCACCCACCTGTTCCAGGAGGGCGCGCAGTACCTCGACAGCGACGTCGTCTTCGGCACCAAGGCCGAGCTGGTCGTCCGCTTCGAGCAGCGGGAGCCCGGCGAGACCCCGGACGGCGGCACCTCGGCCGAGCCGTGGCTCGAGGCGCGGTACGACTTCGTGCTCCAGCCGACGGCGCAGGCCGGGGCTCAGGCGGGCAGCGGCGTCGGCGCGTAGGCCAGCAGCCGCCACCGCCCCGAGGCCCGCGTCCACACGGCGAGGGCCAGGTTGTCGATCGTCCTCGGCACGCCGTCGACGTCGAGGTCCGCGGTCATCCGGCCGACGACGAGCGCGCTGTCGCCCACGACGGCCACCCGCTCCACCGGGTGGTCGATGCGGCGGTAGACGTAGTGGCCCGAGCGCACCTTGCCCAGGTACTCGTCCTTGGTGTCCCGGGCACCGCTGGAGTGGGCGTAGCTGAGCTCGTCGGCGCACAGCTCCGCGAGCACCGCCAGGTCGGCGTCCTGCATGGCCCGGTAGCGGCGGTCCTCGGCGGCCAGCACCGCGCGCACGTCCTCGTCGTGCGCGCCCGGCACCCCGGTCACAGCTCGGCCCGCAGGATCGCCGCCGCCTGCGCCAGCGCCCGCATCTTCCCGGCGGCCGCCGCCCGGGGGAGGTACTTGAGCCCGCAGTCGCTGGAGAGCACGAGCCGGTCGACGTCGACGTGGTCCAGCGCCCGCCGGACCCGCTCGGCGACCGTCTCCGGGGTCTCCACCGCGGGGGTCGACAGGTCGAGGACGCCGAGCGCGATGCCCTTGCCCCGCAGCGGCCGCAGGGTCGCGGGGTCCAGTCGCGACTGCGCCGTCTCGACCGAGATCGTGTCGGCCGGGGTGTCGGCCAGCTCGGGCAGGAAGGAGTAGCCCGCCGGCCGCTCGGAGACCATCGCCGCGTAGCCGAAGCACAGGTGCACGTGCACCGGGCCGGCGGCGCCGGCCACGGCCCGGGTCACCGCCTCGGCGCCGAAGCGGCGGGCCACCTCCGGACGCGCCTGCAGCCACGGCTCGTCCACCTGGACGACGTCGGCACCGGCGGCGAACAGGTCGGCGATCTCCTCGCGGACGACGTCGGCGTAGGCCATCGCCAGCGCCCGGTCGTCGCGGTAGTGCTCGTCCTGCGACTGCTGGGCCATGGTGAAGGGCCCGGGCACGGTGATCTTGGTCGCCCGGTCGGTGTGCGCGCGGAGGAACCGGACGTCGTCCACCTGGACCGGGGACGGCCGGCGGATCTCGCCGGTCACCCGGGGCACCGGGATCTCGATCCCCGACCGGTTGCGCACCGTCCCCGGCGGGTCGAGGTCGAGCCCGCCGAGCGCCGTCGCGAAGTGGTTGGAGTAGGACTCCCGGCGGATCTCGCCGTCGGTCACCACGTCCAGCCCGGCCTCCTCCTGGGCACGCACGGCCGCCAGCGTGGCGTCGTCCTGGGCCTCCTGCAGGTGCTGCGGCGGGATGCGCCACAGCTCCCGGGCGCGCACCCGCGGGGGGAAGCGGTGACCCAGCCGCTCCCGGTCGATGAGCCAGTCGGGCTGGGGCAGGCTGCCGACGACCATCGTCGGCAGCGGGGGCAGCGGTGCCGGCATCCTGTCCTCCTGGGGCGGGAGCGCGGCGACCCTCGCCGTCCGGACCTCCCGGTGCGCCATCGTCGCCGGGACGCCGGGCGCCCACCACACCGGCGCGACGGGAGGGGCGCGGATCGCCGGTCGGGCCCCTACCCTCGTGACGTGGGCAACATCGGCAAGGAAGTCCGCCGCATCGAGGTCCTGCCCGTGCCCGAGCCGACCCCCGGGCCGGCCTCGCCCGAGCGACCCGAGCCGCAGCGGGAACCGTCCCCGTCGAGGTAGGGCGGTGGACCCCTACGGTGGCTTCGAGCCACAGGTGGGCGAGATCAGGGCACTGCGCACCTTCCGCATCGGGCCGGACGGTCTGCTCTACCCCCTGTTCTCCGCCGACCCGTGGCACGAGGGCGCCAACACCGCGCGGTGCCTGCGGACCGACCGCCCGCCGCACCCCAGCCCCGGCCCGGACTGCACGTGCGGCTTCTACGCCTTCGGCGGGGAGCAGTGGCTCGGGGACCAGCCGCGCAGCCGGCACGTCCTCGCCGTCGTCGCCTGCTGGGGGCACGTGGTCGCCGGGACCCGCGGCCTGCGCGCCGAGCACTGCCGGATCGAGGCCCTGTGGCTGTCGGCCGCGGTGCCGGACGAGCTGGTCGAGCGCGTGCTGCGCAACCACCCCTCGGTGGCCGTCCACCGCGACCGGGCCCGGATGCTGGCCCAGCACCCGCCGACCGAGCTGGACTGCTACGAGCCCTCGGGCCGGGGGACCGGACGCGCCACCGGCCGCCTGTGGTGGTCCGCGGCGATCGCGGCGGCCGTCGTCGGGAGCCTCCCCGCCGACTGGCTGGGCGGATCGCGCAGCGCCGCGCTGCTGACGATCGCCCTGGCGGCCGCCTTCGCGGTGGCCGCACTGCCCCTCGCGCCGCGGGGCCCGGATGCCGGGAGGTCCGGCCGGCGGCTGCTCTGCCTGGCGACCTCGGTGTGGCTCCTCGCCGCCTTCCTCGGCCCCGTGGGCCTGGTGTTCGTGCGGCTGCCCCTGCTGCAGGCCGTGTCGATCGCGGGGCTGCAGCACCTGTGCCTGCTCGTCGAGGGCCGGCGCATCCCCGCCCAGATCGCCTGACCGCGCACCGCCCGGCGGTCGCGGGAAACCCGTTGCCCGTGCGGAGGCGCGCTGGGAGGTTCGCCGCATGCCACCCCGGAGCGTGGACCCCGTGTTCGAGCCGTTCCTGACCACCGCCGAGGCCGTGGCCCGGGACCGGCCCGAGGTCGATCCGGAGGCGGCCCGCGAGGTGTTCCGCGAGGCGGCGACCCTGCTGCACGACGGCCTGGCCCTCGACGGTCTCGACGAGCACGACGCGCGCGCCGTGGTCGCCGCGCTGTGCCGCGACCTCGTCGCCGAGGACCCCGGCGCGGCCGTGCGCGCCCGCGCCCGTGCGGTGGCCGAGCACCCCGGGGACCTGCACGACCCGGAGGCCGTGGCCGCCGCCCACCTGGTCGCCGCGTCGGTCCTGCAGCTCTGAGCGCCGGCGGGTCCGGCCGGGGCCCGGGCGCTCAGGTGCCGATGGACGTCCGCACCGCGTAGAGCTCGGGGAAGAAGGTCAGGTCCAGCGCGCGCCGGAGGAAGTCCACGCCGGAGCTCCCGCCGGTGCCGGTCCGGAAGCCGATGGTCCGCTGCACCGTGCGCAGGTGGCGGAAGCGCCACAGCTGGACGGCGTCCTCGAGGTCGACGAGGTCCTCGCAGGTCGCGTACTCCGCCCAGTGGGTCGTGGTGTCCTCGTAGATCGCCTTGTACACGGGCAGCAGCGACTCGTCGGCCACCCACGCCCGGCGCACGTCCCGGTGCAGGACGTGCTCGGGCACCGGGTGACCGGCGCGGGCGAGGAAGCGCAGGAAGGCGTCGTACACCGTCGGGCTGTCGAGCAGCTCCGCCAGCACCGCGTGCGCCTGCGGCCGGGACGCGAACACCGGCAGCACCTGCGCGTTCTTGTTGCCGAGGACGAACTCGACGGCGCGGTACTGCCAGGACTGGAAACCCGACGCGTTGCCCAGGACGCCGCGGAACTCGGTGTACTCGCTGGGCGTCAGGGTCGCGAGCACCGACCACTGCTCGGTGATGGTGCGGAAGACGTGCTTGACCCGGGCCAGGCCCTTGCGCGCGCGGCGCACGTCGTCGTCGTCGAGGTGGGAGCGGACGGCGCGCAGCTCGTGCAGGGCGAGCTTGAGCCACAGCTCGGTGGTCTGGTGCTGGACGATGAACAGCAGCTCGTCGTGGTGGTCGCTGATCGGGTGCTGGGCCGACAGCAGCGCGTCGAGGTGCAGGTAGTCGCCGTAGTCCATCCGCTCGTGGAAGTCGGTCGCCACCCCCGCCTCCAGGTCGCGGACGCCGTCCTCGATCGCCATGCCGCCTCCCTCTCCGGAACCGGAGGCCATCCTCGTCCGCCCGCCCGCCGGGACGCTCAGCCGACCACCCAGGTGTCCTTGCCGCCCCCGCCCTGGGAGGCGTTGACCACCAGCTCGCCCTCGGTCAGCGACACCCGGGTGAAGCCGCCCGGCAGCACGGTCGTCCCCTCGTCGGTGCAGAAGGCGTAGGGCCGGTAGTCCACGTGCCGCGGCGCGAGCGCGCCGTCGACGACCGTGGGGTGCGTCGACAGCGCGACCGGCTCCTGGGCGATCCACTCCCCGGGGTCGGCCAGGACGGCGGCGCGGGCGCGCCCGAGCTCGTCGGCGGACGCCCGCGGGCCGATGAGCACCCCGTGGCCGCCCGAGCCGGACCGCGGCTTGAGCACCAGCTCGGGCAGCCGGTCCAGCGCCGCCCGGCACTGCGCCGGGTCGCCGAGGTCGTAGGCCGGCTGCGAGCGCAGTCGCGGCTGCTCGCCGAGGAAGAAGCGCACCAGGTCCTCGACGTAGGGGAAGGTGCGCTTGTCGTCTGCGACGCCGGTGCCGAAGGCGTTGACCACGGTCACCGTGCCGGCCCGCAGCGGCCCCGTCAGCAGCTCGCCGAGCTCGTTGGGCCGGCCGTCGTCGTCGGTCAGCCGCTCCTCGCTGGTGCGCCGCCACAGCAGGTCCACCCGCCGCCCGTCGCGCAGCCGCAGCTCCTCGCCGCGGAGCGTCAGCTGCCCGGGCAGCACGACCGGCGCGTCCACCATCTCCCCGAGCCGGTCGATCTCCCAGGCCACCGCGCTGCGCGGGCCGTCGCCGAGCACGGCCACGACCGGGTCGGGCCGGTCGGTGGCGTCGGCGAGCATCCGCCGCACCGCCGCGACGGCGGCCTCCCGCACGGGCGCCGGTCCCGGCTCGACCCCCAGGCGCGGGGCCACCAGGTCCCGGGCGGCCAGGGCGTAGGCCAGCAGCGTCGGCGTCCGGACGTTGTCCTCCAGGACGACGAGCCGCCCGTCGGCGCCGCGGACGACGTCGGGCCCGGCCATGCCGATCCAGCGCCGCGGCGCCGGCAGGCCGGGCGCCAGGTAGCGGTTGGTGTCGAGCACCTCGGCCGGGACGACGCCGGCGCGCACCGCCTCGCGCGGACCGTGCGCGTCGGCGACGAACGCCTCCAGTGCGCGCAGCCGCTGGTCCAGGCCGGCCGCGAGCTCCTCCCACTCCGCGCGGGCGAGCACCCGCGGCACCGGGTCGACGGTGAACAGGTGGGACTCGGCGGCGGGCCCGTGCTGCAGGTCCAGGCCGGCGGCGGCGCGGGCGACGTCGGCGGCCAGCGCGCCCGGGCCGTACGCGCGGACGGCGGCCATCGCCGCCGCCGCGTGCTCCCGGTCGCCGCCGTCGGGCAGCAGCGCCTCGTCGAGGCCGGCGGCGAGGCTCACGCGGCGGCCGCCGCGCGCTGCGCCGCCGCCCGCTCCGCCACGGCCAGTGCCGCGCGGGCCACCCACCGGCCCTGCTGCGGGTCGGTGACGTCGAAGCCGAAGGGCGCGTTGGCCTCCAGCGCGAGCAGCCGGCCGTCGCGCTCGACGAGCACGTCGACGCCCATCAGCCCGCCGCCGAGCGCGGCGACCATGCGCCGGGCGAGCTGCGCCATCTCCGGCGGCGCCTCGTACACCCGCGGGTACACCGTCCCGTGGGTGACCAGCGCGCCCTCCTCCCGGGACTTCTCGTAGACCAGGGACGTGGCGCCCGGCGTGGCGAAGACGCGTGCGCAGGCCGGCTCGGCGATCCACTCCTGCAGCAGCGACGTGCCGCGCCGGTGGCCCCCGGCCGCCTCGTGCTCCCGCCAGCCGGCCTCGACCGCGCGGGCGGCGTCGAGGTCGCCGACGAGCTCGATGTAGCGCGCGCCGTCGCCGAGGGAGGGCTTGAGCACCATCTGCCGCCCGGGCATCGGCCACTCCCGCACCCGGGCCAGGTCCCACGCCGCGGGCTGGGGCACCCCGGCGGCCGCCCACACGGCGTGGGTGACGAGCTTGTCGGCGGAGGCGACCAGCGAGGTCACCGGGTTGAGCAGCGGCACGCCGGCCGCCTCGAGGAGGGTGGCCAGGGCGAAGGTGGGCGCGTAGGCGACCACCTCCTCGACGAGCACGTGCGCGATCGCCAGGTCGTAGTGGCCCGGTGGCGGGCCGGTGACCGGCCAGTCGGCCGGCACCCGGGCGAGCCGCTCGACCTCGGCGCCCTGCTCCTCCAGCGCCCGCACCCAGGCGGCCGCGTACCCGGCGTCCTCGTACCAGTCCTCGTCGGTGATCACCAGCAGCACGCGCACGCGGCTGCAGTGCCCGCGCCCCGGCCCCGTCGAACCACCGGCCGGCGAACCACCCGTCCGCGGGAGCACGGACGCAACACGCGCGACACCTGCGCGGGTCCCCGGGGTCCTAGCGTGCGGGTGCATGACGGCAGTGGCGGACCGCTCCCGGGACGGGCGCTCGGCCGCGGCCCGGCGGCGGCGCTACACCGCCGAGCTGGCCGGGGTGCTGCCGCCGAGCGAGACGTTCTCGGCGTGGCTGGCGGCCGGCGGCGACCTCGCGCCGGACTTCGCCCGGCTGCCCGCGCGCACCGGCCTGTGGTCGCCGGTCGAGGGCCTCCCGGCCGGGCCCGCCGGAGCCGCCGGCTGGGCGGCGCGGCGCGGCGTGCTGCGCGCCCGCTGGCGCCGCTGGCTCACCGGCGAGCTGCCGCCCGCGCCGCGCCGCACGCGGGTCCGCGTCGAGCGGGTGCGGACCGACGGCGGCGTCGAGGTCCGCGAGCTCACGGTCGGTGGGTCCACGGTCGGCGGGTCCACGGTCGGCGGGGGCTGGTCGGTGCGGGCGCGGCTGCTGCTGCCGGTGCCCGCGGCCGGCGTGCGGCGAGACGTGCCGGTGTACCTGCTGCAGTCCAGCCACGGCCCGTGGGCGGAGGCGGCGCTGGCCCGCGGGTGGGGCGCCTGCCTGGTCTCGGCCGCGGACGGCGACGACGACACCGAGACCGTCGAGCGGGCCCATCCCGCCGTCGTCGCCGGCCGGCTGGCCTGGCGGGCGTGGGTGCTGTCCCGGGTGCTGGACGCGCTGCAGGACGCGCCCGGGGTGGACGCCCGCCGGGTGCTGGTCGGCGGGCACAGCCGCAACGGCAAGACCGCCCTGCTGGCCGCCGCGTTCGACGACCGCTTCGCCGGAGTGGTCTCCAGCTCCAGCGGCGTGCTCGGCGCCATCCCCGCCCGGCTGTGCACCGACCGGCACTTCGGCGAGGGGGTGGAGCTGCTCACCCGGCACTACCCGGGCTGGTACCACCCGCGGCTGCGCTGGTTCGCCGGCCGGGAGCACCGGCTGCCCACCGACGCGCACGAGCTGCTCGCGCTGGCCGCGCCGCGGCCGGTGCTGGTCTCGGTGGCCGTCGAGGACCCGGTCGAGCGCGTCCCGGCCGCCCGCGCGGCCGTCGACGCCGCGCGCGACGCGTACGCCCTGCTCGGCCGCGGCGACGCCCTCGAGCTGGCGCTGCGCCCGGGCGGGCACCGGGCCGACGGGGCCGCGGTGGCCGCCCAGCTGGACTGGGCGGCGTCGGTGCTCGGCGGCCCGCCGCGCCGCCTCGTCCGGACGACGTCGGCGCCGTCCCCGGTCCCGTGGCCGGCCGACCGGGTGCGCCCGGGCCCGCGGCCGGTGCGCGGTGCCGAGCTGCGCGCCGCCGTCCGCGCCGCCCTCGGGCCGGCCGGGCGCCTCGTCCCGCGTCCGCGGGGAACGGGGGAGGGTCCGCTGCGGACCCCCGACGGCGTCGCGGTCACCCTGCTGTCCCCGCCGGGCGGGGGCGCCGGCCGCGGGCTGGTGCTCTGGCTCGGCCCGCCGTGCGCGGCGACCGGCTGGCGGGCCGGCTACGAGCAGGCCGAGCCGCTGCCGGCACTCCTGGCCGCGGCCGGCTGGGTGGTCGCCTGCCACGACCCGGTCGGCAGCGGCTCCCGGCACGGGGAGCGCCCCGGGCCGGGGTCCTCGCCGCTGGGCCGGATGACCGCCGACGCGGCCGCCGTGGCCGCGGTCGCCGCATCGGCCACCGGGCACGACCGGGCCTGGGTCGCCGCCTACGGCACGGGCGCGCTGGTGGCGCTGCACCTGTCCGCCGTCGGCGCGGTGCCGCCGGCCGGCCTGGCGCTCGCCGCCCCCACCTGCGGGGAGCCGCTGCTGCGGGCCCGGCCCGGGTACACCCTCGCCGACCTGCTCGCCGCGGCGGCCGACCGCCCCGCGGTGGTGCTGGACCCGGCCTGGGACCCCGAGGCACCGCCCGGCGCGGTGGCCGCCGCCTGCCGGGCCGCCGGCGTGCCGCGGGTGCCGCTGGCCGACTGGCACCGGCTCTCCGGCGCCACCAGGTCGGCGATGGTCGGCTGGCTGGACGCGCACGGCCCCCAGCGAGGCCCGTCCTGACCGCGGGCGGCACCGGCCACCCGGCACGCTCCGGGGGATCCACCGGTGCGCCGGCGCATCGAGACGCGGTTGCCGAGGGGCGTCCGGTGCGCGCTATGTCCGGCCACCAGAGGCGCCGACCGCGGGTTCGACACGCAGGATCCCCCACATCCCCTGGGGTACCGCCCACGTGAGGACGCCGCTGCGGTAGGCGTGGTCGCCCGGGGTGGTCGGGGTGAACTCGAACGTCCGGACGCTGCCCGAGGTGATCGCCGACTCGGCCGAGACCAGGGGTGCGGTCACCGGGCCGCCCGACCGGAAGCGGTGCTCGGGCCACGTCACCCCGTGGATGGTGAAGCTGTAGGCGCGTGGCTTGTCCAGCGCGCCCACGAGGTGGAAGCGGACCTTCCGTCCGGCCGGGACCCGCCAGACCGGCGTGGCCGGCGTCTTGTCCAGCGAGTAGTCGCTGCCGCGCGGGTCGAAGACCGACCCGATGGGCTCGGTGCGGTAGTTGAACCCCTTCTGGCCCTGGTCCTCCTTCTCGGCGTCCCCGGCCTCCTCCGCCGGGGGATCGGGGAGCGGGAAGCCCGGTCTGCCGTCGGCGTTGAGGAACAGTCGCAGCCCGTCCTGCACCAGCAGCACCATCTGCTCGGTCACCCGGTCCTCCTCGGGGAGGTCGGCCCCGATCCGTGTGACGGTCACCCGGGGTCCGTGCCACCCCTCGGGCCCGGAGTCCGCGGTCGGCTGCCCGTGCGGCACGGGGTGGGGCGTGGCGTCGGCGGGGAGGACCACGAGCGACCCGACGAGACCGTGGTGGCGGTGGTGGCGGACGTCGGCCATGTCCTGCAGCAGGACCGGGCCGAGGGGCTCCTGGCTGCCTGCGGGACGACTGGTGTCCCAGCGGTACTCCCGGACCTGCCCGGGCGGCACCGTCTGTGGTGGGTTGTCACCGACGTTGGCGCCGTCGTGCTGGACGACCTCATAGGTCACGAGGTCCGCGTGCAGCGACACCTGCCGGGACACCGGCCGGTCGTGGCGCTCCAGCGGCACCTCGGGGGCGAACGGCTCGACGCGGAGGTCCTCGGGCAGGCAGTTCTGCAGCTCGACGACGACGTCCTCGCCCTCCCGGCACCACAGGACGAGGGGCTCGAGGTCCTCCGGCGTGGTCAGGTCGAAGGCCGGGCAGGGGTCCGTGAAGGAGTCGACCACCTCGTAGAGGAGGGCGTGGGGGTCGATGATGTCGTCCCGGTAGCGCAGGTTCGCCGGCCTGGCCCGGACCCGGAACCGCCGCTCTGGCCGAGCGGGTGCCGGCTGTCCAGCCCCCTCCTCGAGTTCTGCTGCCCCCGGCAGGACTGCCGCCTCGGTCGAGGCGCCACCGAGTGTGATGACGTCGAGGGGTGACCCGGCCGGGGGCTTGTCGAGCACGCGGATGAGTCCCCAGCAGCCCAGCCAGAGGTCGTCGGCTCCGGACAGCTTGTAGAGGTGGTCCCCGCGGTGGAGCGGAGCCTGGTTGATGAAGGTGAAGGCCTCGGCGATCCCGGTGGTCTGCTGGTTGCGGATGAGCGAGTCGACCTGTTCGCGGAAGCGCAGCCACCGCAACGCGTGCACCTGGAAGCTGTGCGACTCCTCGTGCGAGCCCTGCAGGAGGCGGATCCACAGGGGCTCGTCGGGGTAGCTGGTGAAGATGGTGGTGTCCGGCTCCCGGTGCACGCGTGAGCTGAACCAGTAGGCCGGGTCGCCGCCCCGTTCCCGGATGGGGGCATTGCGGTAGTTCAGGCCCATCACGCCCTGGTCGCCGTGACCACCAGGGTGCTGAGGAGGGTTGAGCGCCCGCCCGTGCCGGTCCCACATGGGGATGAAGTCCCCGATCCCGATGCAGAACTCGCGGAACCACGGCGGCTCCCGGTCGTCGTCGGGGTGACGCTCGATCAGTGCCTGCACGCCGGTGACGACCGCACGGTCGGCCTCGATGTGGTGGAGGAAGCGCGACCCCGCAGGCTCGACCAGCAGCGCCCCGAACAGGCCGTGCTTCTGCCGGTAGTTCGCGAACAGGTGGTCGTGGAAGAAGATCGTGCCGAACTCCTGGTCAGCCCACCAGCGGTAGACCATCTTGAGCCCGTGCCGGGCGCCGCTCATGTAGTTCCAGCCCACGCTCGCGCCGTCCGCGCAGATCGGGTCGAACTTCACCATGTGGACGTGCGGCGCGCACTCGCCCTCCCACTGCAGAGCCGGGCACGGCGGGAAGGCGTGGTCGAACTCCGTCTCCGGGATCACCTCGGGGGTGTCGTTGCGCAGGGTGAGGTTGACGATCTGCCCGTGCTGGGCGCGGAAGAACAGCGGCTCGAGGGGTCCGGGGCGGTCGGCCGGGTCGCCCTCCGCGGCCAGGTAGTAGAGGTGGCCGTCGTCGTCGTGCCAGCCGTGGCTGTTGTAGTCGATGCGGCGGCGCGCGACGACGATGTCGTGACAGACCTGGGTGGAGCTGTTCCTGCCGAACTGGGGATCCTCGGCCCACTGCTCCGCCTGTTGCTTGCTGAGGCGGTTGCGCGTGAACAGTTCGCCGGGGACCGGACGGTCGTTGAACGCCGCCCTCTCGAGGGCCGTCGGGACCCGGCGGTAGTCGAAGTCGTCGGGCATGTCGGCTCCCCGGAGGGAGGAGACCCCGCACGGCAGCTCGAAGCGGTGCTCGTACCCCGGGTCGCAGGGTCGTTCGTCGTCCTCGAACGGGCGGTCCGGCCAGGGGGGCCGAGGTGACTTCTGCAATGGCGTCCCGGGGATGTACAGCGGGTAACCGGGCTGTTCGGGCGTCGGCAGAGGAGGAGGCTCGCGCCCGGGGAGGGGGAGGAGCTTGGCGATGCGAGTGCCGTCCGGGTAGCGCCCGATGGAGCGGCCGGCGTAGACCGGGTCGTCGCTCGCCAGGGAGTCGCCGACCTCGCCGTCCTGCCGCGTCTCGAACGTGCGGAACATCCCCCACATGCCCTCGTGGAAGTGGGGATACAGGTGACAGTGGAAGATCACGTCACCGGCGACCTGGTGACGGTTGCCCGCGCCCCAGACGGGTTCGATGGTGTGCGCGGTCTGAGGGCTGATGGAGATGGCGTCGATGCGCGGGGAGAAGCGGTCCTGCGGGATCGCGTGCCACTCGTAGAGGTGCAGGTGGAAGACGTGCGTCTCCTTGACCGCGGCGTGCACCAGGTGGATGCGGACCGGGTCACCGATGTACGCGCGCAGGATCGGCGTGACGGGGTCGCCGAACATCCACGAGCTGTGGTGCTGCTCCTCGTTCAACACCGGGCTGTCGAGGACGTGGCCCGTGCGGAGCAGTCTCCACAGCGTCCGCTCCCGGTTGATCATCGGCTCCGCCCGGTAGGAGATGGGCATGATGGGCAGGTCGTCGTGCTCACCGCCGTCACCGTGGGCGCCGTCCCGGCGGCCGTGGTGGTGGGACACCGTCGCCCCGTGGCGGTGCGCGGACGTGCCGTCGGGCGAGGTGCCGTGCCCGCGTCCGCGATGGCCGTCGTCTCCGCAGCAGCACCGGCCGCCGTGGTGCCCACCGGCGGGACCGTCGTCGGGTCCGTGCCCGTGGCGGTGGCCGTGGGGGGTGCACGGACTGGGCTCCAGTGCTCCGTGCGGCGGCACGAACTCCGGCTCGTCGTGGAAGAACACGACGAACTCCCGGAAGGACTGCTCGGCGAAGCAGGGATACGGCTCCGGAGCCGGCCAGGGGTGGTCGGCGAGTGTCGTCGTCGACGGCGGGGTGTCGCTCGGACTCTGTCCCGGAGCGAGCACGTCGACGTAGAGCCCGTCGACCTGCTGGAAGTCCCCCGTCCCGTCCGGCCCGTGTGAGGCGGTGGCGGTGGCGGTGGTCGTGAGGATGCTCGGATCCCGCCACGTCGTCCCCGGTGGCTCGACGACGAGTGCTCCGAAGAGCCCGTGCACGTTCGTCCCGTCCTCGCCGCCGGAGTAGTTGCCGCCGTCGTGGAACGGGAAGACGCCCTCGTGGTCGCAGCTCCACGTGTACTCCCACGTGCCTCCGGGCGCAGCCAGGCTCGGGGCGTTCGCCCCGACGTGCGAGCCGTCGGAGGTGGTGACGTCGTACCCGCCCCCCACGAGGTGCAGGCCCACCGCTCGGCCGTCGATGTGGTTGTGCAGGGTCACGGTCACCTGCTCGCTGCGGCGGGCACGGAGGACCAGAGGACGGACCAGCGGATGGGGCTGCCTGGCCTGTGCCGGCGTCATCGGCAGCTCGACCCCGATGCTGCTCGCGCGGTCGCACGCCTCCGAGTACAGATCCGCCGGGTCGTCCCCCTCGCCGCCAGAGGCTCGACCCGGCAGTCCGACCTGCGCCAGCGCCCTGATGTACCGCAGGATCGGGAGGTTGTCGCACAACGCGAAGAGCATGCCGTCGTGGTCGTGGTCGCCCTCCCGGTTGTAGTAGATCGTCATCTGCAGGGCGACGACGTCGTAGTGGACGGGCGGAGGCAACGCGTCGTCCGACCTCGGGTCGGGCACCGCCTCGGGCGACGAGCCCAGGTCGCCGGCGGGTGGCAGGGACTCGGTTGCCTGCATGCGACTCACCTTCCGGTTGGTCCGTGGAGCGACAGGTCGCCCGGCGCGACAGCCGTGGACGGCGCCCGGGAGCAGCGGGTCCCCCGTGTGAGGAGGGGCGGGGCCGGCTGGGCGGGAGGGCGATCCTCTCCGCCAGGCGTCACCCGGGCGTCACGACCGGGTCCACGCGACCGCGCACCGACCTCGGGCGGTCCGGCCCGGGATCGGCGGACGGTCCGGCGATGACACCGACGTCCACGGCAGGCGGGAGCTCGGGACGAGGACCGCCGGGGTGACGGCCTGACGTGCTCGTGCCCCCCCGATCGGCGTCGGCTGGGTGACGGTGCCCGGACGCGCGGAACGCCTACGGCGACCGCAGCGCGGGCAGCACCTCGGTGGCGACCAGGCGGTCGGAGCGCTCGCGCACGCCGGGGTCGACGTCGCGGGACCCGCCCACCACCGTCACGTGGGACAGGCCGAGCCCGATCAGCCCGCGCAGCCGCCGCACGCACTCGTCGGGGCCGCCGATGACGCAGAACCGCCGCAGGAACCCCTCGGACAGCGACTCCGCCTGCGCCGCGTGCTCCAGCCCGTGGTGGTAGGTGTCGTAGTGCGCGCTGACCTCGGCGACGACGGCGGCGTCGGCCGTCGACAGGGACGAGCGCGCGCCGCGCTGGAAGTGGGCGGAGATGCTCGCGTTGCCGCGCACGAGCTCGGCTAGCGCGTGCTCGTCGGTGCCGACGCCGACCACGACGAACGCCCCGACGTCGAGGGTCTGCGGGTCGAGCCCGGCAGCCGCCCGCGCCTCCCGCGCCGTGCGCACCGCCCACTCCACCCGCTCGGGCTCCGCTCCCACGGTGACGGTGACCCGGTCGGCCTGCCGGGCCGCGGCCGCGATGACCTGCGGGCCGGAGCCGAACACGTCCACGGGGACCGCCTGCTCGCCGGCGACCGGCAGCCACGTGATGCGGCTGCCGAACCCGTCGACGTCGACCGTGCCGCCGCGCAGGTAGCTGCACAGCCGGCCGAGCTGCTGCTCGAACTCGTGCGCCGGCGGCGGCCGGAGCCCGACGAGCTCGAGCGCGGTGTCGCCCCGGCCCACGCCCAGGTGCGCCCGCCCCCCGGTGACGTGGTGCAGGGTGGCGAAGGTCGAGGCCACGACCGCGGGGTGGCGGGTGACGAGGTTGGTGACGGCGGTGCCCAGCCGCAGCCGCGTCGTGACCGACGCCGCCAGGTACAGCGAGCCGACGACGTCCATGCTGAGGTTCTGCGTGTCGGTGAGCAGCAGCCCGTCCCAGCCGGCCTCCTCGGCGGCCGCGGCGTGCGCGCGCACGTCGTCGGGCAGCGGGTAGGACCGCAGGAAGAACTCGGGGGCGGGCACGTCGGGTCCCTCCTGCCGGTCGGGCGCGGGTGCGGCCGGCGCGGGGTCACTCCCCGTGCCGGGTGGCCCTCCTCGGCCGGGGGGCGGGGCGGACGACGAGCACCGGGCACGGTGCGTAGTGCTGCACGCGCTGGGCGGTGCTGCCGAGCAGGATGACGTCGCTGAGCCCGCGCCCGCCGGCGGCCATCACGATCAGCCCGGCGTCGTGCTCCGTCGCCGCCCCGATGATCTCCGCGGCCGGCGATCCGCTGCGGATCTGCCGGTCGACCTCCGGTCCCCAGCCGTCGAAGACGGCCGCCACCGCGTCGACGGCGCGCTGCGCCGCCTCGCGGAAGCTGCCGGCCCCCTCGCCGACCTCGTGGTGCTCGACCTCGGAGATCTCGTCGGCGAAGGCGACCGAGGCCAGCGGCCGGAGGACCGCCACGACCGATATCGCGGTGATCTTCGCGGGGTCGGCGAAGGACGTGAGGTGGCGGGCCGCGGCCAGCGACTGCGGCGAGCCGTCGGTGGCGACGACGACGTGCACCTCAGCGCTCCGTCCGGGAGACGGCCTCGGGATCGCCGCGCCGGGTGCCCGCGGGGCGGTTGCGCTTCCCGAACGCGTACTCGACGAGGAACAGCACGACGCCGACGGCGATGAGCCCGGCGCACCAGATCAGCGACGACGGGTCGTCGTAGACGGCGAACCCGAGGATGGCCAGGTTGCCGAGCAGCCCGAGGACCAGCAGGGGCGTGTTGGCCCGGTAGGTGCGCTCGTCCTCGTCGCGCCCGCGCAGCTTGAGGCAGGCGACGATCACGAGGGCGTAGATGGCCAGGAGGAGCACGACCGTGACCAGGGCGAGGGTGTTGACCAGGTCGATGCCGCCGGAACTGACGACGATGCTGCCGGCGACGAGCAGGGCCCCGACCACCGCGGCGCTGAACAGCAGCCCGACCCAGGGGCTGCGGCGGGTGGCGTGGATCTTCGCGAAGACGCCCGGGACGACGTCCTCCTTGGCCATGCCGTAGAGGATCCGCGGCTGGGTGACGATCGTGACCAGCGTGGTGTTGGTGATCGCGATCAGCGCGATGATCGAGAACAGCGTGGTCATGACGTCGGTCGAGAACGGCAGGATGCCCTGCTTCACCACCTCGAGCAGCGCCGCGTCGGACTCGGCGAGCTGGTCGGTGGGCACGGTGAGGGCGGCGGCCATGGACACCAGGACGTAGACCAGGCCGGCCACGACCATCCCGCCGACCAGGGACCTCGGGAAGTTCCGGTGCGGTTCGATCGTCTCCTCGGCGACGTTGGCCGTGTTCTCGAAGCCGGTCATCGCGAAGAACGAGAAGGCGATGCCGGCCAGGACCGCGAGCGCCGGGTTGCCCGTGACGTCGATGTCGGTGAGGACGCCGAAGTCGGCGTCGCCCTGGACGACGAACCAGATGCCGATGACCATGATGACGAGCAGGCCCGCGACCTCGACGAAGGTCATCAGCATGTTCATCACCACCGACTCGGTGATGCCGATGAAGTTGACGACCACCAGCGCGAGGACGAACACGAGGGACACGAGCAGCGCCGGCGGGCCGTCCCACAGCGTGGCGAAGTACGAGGCGAACCCGGTGGCCAGCGAGCCGGTCGCCGCGAAGCTGGCCGACAGGAACGACACGGTGACCAGGAAGGTCAGCGCCGTGCTGCCGAAGGCCTTCTTGATGTAGAGCGAGGCGCCGGCGGCCTGGGGGTACTTGGTCACCAGCTCGGCGTAGGCGGCGCCGGTGATGGCCGCGACGGTGACGCCGAGGGCGAACGCGATCCAGAACGCCCCGCCGACGGCAGCGGCGACCAGGCCGATCAGGACGTAGATGCCCGATCCGAGGACGTCCCCGAGCGTGTAGAAGAACAGCTGCCCGCCGGTGATGGACCTCCGCAGCCCGGCGTCCTCGTCGTCGACGGTGCTGGTTCCGGTGCTGGTGTCCGCCACGAGATCCCCGCTTCGTCGAGGGCGAGCTGCTGGCCCGTCCACCGAAGCGCCGCCGGGGCGCCGGTGCAACTCGGGCAGGGATCCGGCCCGTTCGGCCGTCCGGTGTGTGACAGTCCTCGGCTCCGACGGGAGGAGCGGCATGCGGGCGCGGACGGTGTGGGGCGTCGTGTGGATCGTGGTGGGGCTGGCCGTGTCGGTCGGCGGCATGGTGGTCGCCGTCGTCGACCCCGGACGTGCCGTGCTGGGCGGAGTCGGCTTCGCGGCCGGGATCCTGCCGTTCCTGGCCGGCGTCCTCCTCGTCCGGCACGCCCTGCCCCGACCGGGCGACGGCGCGGGGCGGCCGTGGGACACGTCGGGCAGCCTCTGGGACCTCTTCCGGTGAGCCGGCGGTAGGGACGGGGCCGGGGCGACCCGACGGACACGCGGTCCCGGGGCTGCTGGACCGGGCCGTCCCCGCGGGACAAGGTGTGGCGGTGGAGCAGGTCGACGAACACTTCATCGAGACGGTCAAGGGCCTCGACGGCGTCGCGCGCGGCGGCGACCGGGCGGTCCTGCCCCCGGAGCTCGCGCCCGAGGAGGTCCTCCGGCTCTTCGACGCCCAGCTCGGCAGCCGGCACCTGGACCTGGCCGCCCGCTGGCTGCGGGGACGCGGCGAGGGCTTCTACACGATCGGCTCCTCCGGACACGAGGGGAACGCGGCCGTGGCGGCCGCGCTGCGCCCGACCGACCCCGCGCTGCTGCACTACCGCTCCGGCGGGTTCTTCCTCGAACGGGCGAACCAGGTGGCCGGCGGCTCCGACCCGCTGCGCGACGTGCTGCTCGGCATCGTCGCGGCCACCGAGGAGCCGATCTCGGGCGGCCGGCACAAGGTCTTCGGCCGCCGGGACCTCGCCGTCCTGCCGCAGACGTCGACCATCGCCTCCCACCTGCCCCGCGCCCTCGGCGTCGCGTTCTCGATCGACCGCGTCCGCAAGCTCGGGCTGGAGGGCGAGTACCCGCGCGACGCCGTCACCGTCTGCAGCTTCGGGGACGCCTCGGCGAACCACTCCACGGCGGTCGGCGCGATCAACGCCGCCGTGCAGGTCGGCTACCGGGGGCTGCCCATGCCGCTGCTGCTGGTGTGCGAGGACAACGGCCTCGGCATCAGCGTGCCCACCCCGGAGGGCTGGGTGGCGCACGCCTACGGCAGCCGCCCGGGGCTGGAGTACCTCGCCGCCGACGGCGCCGACCTGGTCGACGCCGTGCGGACGGCGCGGCGGGCGGCCGACTGGGTCCGGCGGCACCGCCGTCCGGCGTTCCTCCACCTGCGGACGGTCCGGCTGATGGGCCACGCCGGCACCGACGTCGAGAGCGCCTACCGGCGGGCCGACCGGATCGCCGCCGACCTCCGCCGCGACCCGCTGCTCGGCACCGCCCGGCTGCTCGTCGACGCCGGGCTGCTCACCCCGGCGGAGGTGCTCGACCGCTACGAGGCGACGCGCTCGCGCGTGCTCGACCTGGCCCGGGAGGTCGCCGACCTGCCCCGGCTGGAGTCGGCCGCCGAGGTGATGAGGCCCCTGGCGCCGGCCACGCCGGACGAGGTGGCCCGGGTCGCCGCCGGGGCCGCGCCGCCCGAGCGCCGCGCCGCCCTGTTCGGGAGCACGCTGCCCGAGGACGAGCCGCCGATGACGCTGGCGCAGTCGATCAACCGGGCGCTGCTCGACGTGCTGGCGCGCCACCCCGGCGCCCTGGTCTTCGGCGAGGACGTCGCGGCCAAGGGCGGCGTCTACGGGGTGACCCGTGGCCTGCTGCGCAGGGCCGGCGCCGCCCGGGTCTTCGACACGCTGCTCGACGAGCAGACCGTCCTGGGGCTGGCGCTCGGCGCCGGCGTGTCCGGCCTGCTGCCGATCCCCGAGATCCAGTACCTGGCCTACCTGCACAACGCCGAGGACCAGTTGCGCGGGGAGGCGGCGACGCTGCAGTTCTTCTCCGACGGCCAGTACCGCAACCCGATGGTCGTCCGCGTCGCCGGCTACGGCTACCAGAAGGGCTTCGGCGGCCACTTCCACAACGACGACGCCGTCGGCGTGCTGCGCGACGTGCCCGGCCTGGTCATCGCCTCCCCGGGGCGGCCCGACGACGCCGCGGCGATGCTGCGCACCTGCGCGGCCGCGGCGGCGGTCGACGGCGCGGTGTGCGTCTTCCTGGAGCCGATCGCGCTCTACCACACCCGGGACCTGCACGCCGACGGCGACGACGGCTGGACCGCGCCCTACCGCCCGCCGGGGGAGTGGGCCGAGCACCACGTCCCGATCGGCTCGGCGCGCACCCACGGCGACGGCACCGACCTCACGATCGTCACCTGGGCCAACGGCCTGCACATGAGCCTCCGGGTCGCCGCCCGCCTCGCCGGCGAGGGCATCGGCTGCCGGGTGGTGGACCTGCGCTGGCTGGCCCCGCTGCCGATGGCCGACGTCGTGCGGGAGGCGGGGGCGACCGGCCGAGTCCTGGTGGTGGACGAGACGCGCCGTTCCGGCGGGGTCTCCGAGGGCGTGCTCGCGGGCCTGGTGGACGCCGGGTTCCGCGGCAGGATGGCCCGGGTCACCAGCGCCGACAGCTTCATCCCGCTCGGTGACGCCGCCCTGCACGTGCTCGTCTCCGAGGCCGACGTCGAGCGCGCCGCCCGCGAGCTGGTGCACGGCGGGGACTGACCTGTCCGGCGGCCCACCCCGTTGACGTCGGCGGACCGTCGTGACGAGCCTGCCGTCGTGGACCCCGACCCCCGGACGGCGGTGGCGCAGCAGGCGCGGTCGGTCGCGGCCGCCTGGTCGCCGCCGGACGCGCCACCGAGCTGGTGGCTGACCGCCGCGACGTTCACCGCCGTCGCCGAGGACGCCGAGCTGCTGGACCTCGCCGCGGCGGTGCCCCTCGACCGGCTGCCGCCGCTGCTCCTCAGCGCCGCCATCCGGTTCCACCTCGCGCGGCGCGGCGGGGACCCGCTCGCCGCCTTCTACCCGCGGGCCGGCGGCGCGCAGCCGCCGGCGGACCCGGGGTTCCGGCCGGCGCTGCGCGCCTTCGCCCGGGCCGAGGCCCCCGCGCTGGCCCGGCTGTGCCGCGAGCACCGCTACCAGATGACCGAGGTGAGCCGGTGCCTGGACGTGCTGGCGGCGCTCGTGGCGGTCACCGAGGGGGACCGCCGGCCGATCGCCCTGATCGACCTGGGCACCGGTGCGGGGCTCGGCCTGCGCCTGGACCGCTACCGGTACACCTACCTGCTCCCGGACGGGACACGCCGCACGGCCGGCGACGAACGGTCACCGGTCACCCTCTCCTGCTCCGTCCGCGGGCAGGCGCCCCTGCCGGCCCGCCCTCGGCTGCCCCTGATCACCCACCGGCTCGGGATCGACGTCGAGCCGCTCGACCCGGCCGACGCCGGCACGGCCGCGTGGCTCGCTGCGTGCGTGCCGCCCGAGGTCGGCGCGGTCACCCGGTTCGCCGCCGCCGTCGAGGTGGCCCGGGCACACCCCGCGGCGACCCTCCGCGGTGACCTGGTCGACGTCCTGCCGGCGGTGGTCGAGGAGGTGCCCGCGGACGCGCTGCTCTGCCTCGTCGACACCTACGCGCACGTGTTCCTGACCCCGGAGCGCCAGGCCGTCTTCCGCGACGTCGTCGCGCGGATCGGCCGGGCGAGGGACGTGGAGTGGATCTCGGTCGATCCGCTCGTCCCGCTGGGCCCGGCGGCCACGGGGACGGTGCAGGCACTGGACGTGCCGCCGGACTGGCTGCGCGAGAACCGGGACGGCGGGCTGTTCGGGGTGATCGGCAGGCTCGGCCACCGGGACGGGACCAGCCACGGGGCGGTCCTCGGGCGCAGCCACCCCAGCGCCGCGTGGCTGGAGTGGACACCGCCGCCGCCGTGAGCTCTCACTCCTGACCGGACGCGCCACCGCGGCGCGAGGGGGTCGCGTCGGTGGGGGGCCGGGAGGACCATCGACGTGCCGCCCGGCAGCCGGAGCCCGGCACGCGACCCGATCGGACCGAGGGACGGCGATGGCGACCCTGCAGCCCTACATCCTCGACGACGCCGCGACGTCGGAGTACCAGCGGCTCGACCTGATGTCGAAGATCCTCGACCCGTGGACCCGCGGGTACCTGCGCGCGCTCGGGGTGGGCCCCGGCTGGCGCTGCCTGGAGCTCGGCGGCGGGAACGGCAGCATCGCCGAGTGGCTGTGCGAGGAGGTCGGCCCCTCCGGGAGCGTCACCGCGATCGACGTCGACACGGTGCTGCTCGACCTGGTCCCCGCCCAGAACCTCACGGTGGAGCAGGCCGACGTCCGCCGGACCCGGCTGCCGGTCGGCTCCTTCGACCTGGTCACCTGCCGCGCCCTCCTGCACCAGATCGCCGAGCACGCCCCGGCGGTGCTCGCCGCGATGGCCGCCGCCGTCCGGCCCGGCGGGTGGCTGCTCGTCCAGGAGCCCGACTTCTCCCTCGCGCCGACGACCGAACCCGAGACGTGGGCCGCCACCTGGACGGCGCTGCTCCGGTGGGGACGCGACAACGGCGTCGACTGGCTCGTCGGCCGCCGGTTGCCGCGCATGGTCAGCGAGCTGGGCCTGGTGCGGCCGCAGGCCAAGACCGACGTGCAGGAGATCCGTGGCGGGGACCGCGGAGCGCGCTACTTCCAGCTCTTCTTCGCGGAGGTGCGGGACCGGGTGCTCGCCAGCGGGGTGCTCGACGCGGCGACGCTGGACGCCGCGTCCGCCCTGCTGGACGACCCGGACACCTGGACCCGGTGCTGGATGATGACGGCCGCGTGGGGGCGCCGGGCGCCGGCCTGAGGCGTCCCCGGCCGCGGCGAGGTGGGACCTGACGCAGCACACCGGGCAGCACACCGCGCCGGATCGGGGTAGGGACCCGGCATGGACCTCAGGGACGCCGTCACCGTCGTGACCGGCGCGGGCAGCGGCATCGGCGCCGCGCTCGCCCGCCGCTTCGCCGCCGAGGGCGCCGCCGCCGTCGTGGTCAGCGACCGCGACGGGGCGGCCGCGCAGCGGGTCGCCGCCGGGATCGGCGACACCACCTCCGCCACCGCCGACACCACCGACGTCACCGACGAGGCCGCCGTCGCGGCGCTCGTGGAGCGGACGCTGGCCGCGCACGGTCGCGTCGACCTGTTCTGCTCCAACGCCGGCGTCTTCTCCGGGGGCGGCATCGAGACCGACACCGCCGTCTGGGAGCGGGTCTTCGCCGTCAACGTGCTCGCCCACGTCCACGCCGCCCGCGCCGTCCTGCCGTCGATGCTCGAGCGGGGCAGCGGGCACCTGCTCAACGTGGCCTCCGCGGCCGGCCTGCTCACCACGCCCGGCGACGCGCCCTACACGGTGACCAAGCACGGCGCCGTCGCGCTGGCCGAGTGGCTGGCGGTCACCTACGGCGACCGGGGGATCGGGGTGAGCGTCCTCTGCCCGCTCGGCGTGGCCACCCCGCTGCTGCTCGACCCGCTGGAGCAGGGCAGCTCGGCGGCCGCGGTGGTCGCCGCCTCCGGCACGGTCATCACGCCCGAGGACGTCGCGCAGTCGGTCGTCGACGGGCTCGCCGCCGACCGGTTCCTGATCCTGCCGCACCCGGAGGTCGGCACCTACTGGGCGCAGAAGGCGGCCGACCCCGAGCGCTGGCTGGCCGGGGTCCGCACGCTCATCCGGCGGACGACGACCTGACCGCCGCGACGGGCACCTCCCCGGTCACCCCGGGTCGCTCCCCCGGGGCGGACGCCCCGGGCCCGGAACGCCGGCGAACGCCTGGGCCACCGCCATCCACCGGGCGGCGAGGTCGCCGGTGACGGTGAGCGCGGTGTCGGCCCGGTGCCGGCGCTGGGTGACCACCAGGCAGAAGTCGAGCGCGGTGCCGCTCACGCGCTGCGCGGCGCCCGGGTCGCCCCAGCGCCACACCCCGCCGCCGGGGGCGGTCAGCTCGACGGCGACGTCGTCCTCCGGCGGGTCCAGCCCCCGCAGCCGGAAGGCGAACGCCCGGGTGGCGACGCCGAGGTGGGCGACGTGGCGCAGCCGGTCGTGGGCTCGCGCACCACACCGAGGGCGTCGGCGACGTCCTGCCCGTGCGCCCAGGTCTCCATCAGCCGGGCGGTGAGGGCCGAGGTGATGCCCATGTCCGGTCCGTACCAGGGCAGGCGCAGGCCCGGGGGAGCGCCGGCCGCGAGGTCGAGCAGGGCGGCGCGCGCCCGCGTGGCCCAGGCGGCCGACCGCTCCGGCGTCAGTGAGCGCTGGCCGCGGACCAGACGGTCGGGGAAGTCGTCCCCGGGGGCGGTCAGCTCGGCCGCCTCGTGCCGGAAGCGGCCGGGGTCGGTGGCCGCGAGCACGGTGGCCTCGTCGAAGAACGCCAGGTGGTGGACCTGGTCCTGCACGGTCCACCCCGCCGCGGGCGTGGGGGTGGCCCACCGGCCGGGGCCGGCGGCGTCGAGCACCTCCTGCAGCGAGCGGGTCTCCGCCGCGAGGTCCGCGGTCACCGCCCGGAGCCGGGCGACGGCCCGCGCGTCGGGAGGGTCGCTGCCGGGACCTCTCACGCGGCCGGTCCTCGTCGGGGGCTCAGCCGGCCGCGGCGAGCGTCCGGGGGCGCCGCCGGGGGAGGACGTGCGGGAGGCCGCGGCCGACCATCCCGAGGGTGCTGCCGAGGCGCCGCGGCCACGAGGGGTCCGGCGGCGGCGGGAGCGGCGCGGCCAGGTCCTCGACGCTGACGAAGAACGTTCGCACCGGCCCGATCCCCTCGAGGTCCTGCGTGAGCTCCCGCATGGCCATCCCGGAGGAGGCGGCACCGCCGTCGCGGACGAGGTCGTCGGAGACGAGGAGGTACTCGGGGACGTCGACGGCGTTCTTGAGCAGCCGGTGGACGTAGATGACGTCCATGCCGACGAGCTTCCTGCGGCGCCGGATCGTCTGGGTGGCGACCTCGCCGACGTGCGCGACGAACTTGAGCGTCAGGTCGCTGGTCTGCGTGCAGCTCCCGCAGGGACACATGTTGAGCTCGACGAACCGGCGCTCGACGTGGAAGGCGCGGTGCATGTCGACGACCGCACGGGCGACGGCGGACAGCGCGGCCGGCCCGTCCAGGCCCTCGGCGTCCCGCGAGAGGAACGCCGCGTCGCCCTCGATCTCGACGAGGTCGAAGTCCCGCGCCGCCGCGACGACCCGGTCGAGCATCCGCCGGGTGGCCGCCTCGGCGTGCCCGAGGACGCTGCGGTGGAACTGCATGTACTGGGTGTAGCCGCCGATGTCGGCGATGAGGAGCAGCGCACGGCCGGTCGCCATGCCGGACCCTAGCGCGGCGCGGATCGCGGGCGGCCCGTCCGCGACCCCGCGGGGAGCCACCCCCGGGACCCCTCGTCGCTGCTAGCGTCCGCGCCGTGCCCGGTGCCTACCGCGAGGCGTTGGCATCGGTGGCCCGGAACCGCGACCTCCGACTGGCCCAGCTGTCGTCGCTGTCGGCGTGGACGGGTGAGTTCCTGTTCCTCACGGCGATGACGGTGTACGCGTTCGACACCGACGGCGCGGTCGGCGTCGGCGTCGTCGGGTTCCTGCGCGTGCTGCCCGCGACGGTCGCGCTGCCCTGGCTGGGCGCCCTGGCCGACCGGGTCGACCGCCGCCGGCTGCTCGTGGTCACGTGCGGGCTCCGGGCGCTCACCGCGGCGGGGGCCGCGGTCGCGGTCGCGGCCGACCGGCCGGTGGCGGTGTACGCGCTGCTCACCGCCTCCACGGTCTGCCACGCCGCCTACCGGCCCGTGCTCGGCGCCCTGTTCCCCGCGCTGTGCACCACCCCGGAGGACCTGGCCGGGGTGAACGCGGTCCGGTCCGTCCTCGACGGCGTGGCGGCGCTGGTCGGCCCGCTCGCCGCGGCCGCGCTGCTCGCCGGGGCCAGCGCGGCCGCCGCCTTCGGCGTGGTGGCCCTGCTCGCCGGCGTCGCCGGGATCCTCGTGGCCGGCCTGCGCCCCGGGTCGTCGCGACCGGCGGCCGCCGGCTCGCGGACCGGGCGGACGCGGGTGCTCGTGGACGTCGTCGAGGGCCTGCGCGAGCTGCGCCGGAGCCGCCGGGCCGCGGAGGTGATCGTCCTGGGCGGCGTGCAGTGCGTGGTCCGCGGCGCGCTGACGGTGCTGGCCGTGGTGGTCGCGGTGGACGTCACGGACCTGGGCCGCCCGGGGGTCGGGCTGCTGTGGGGGGCGTTCGGGGTGGGCGGCCTGGTCGCGGCGACGGCGTCGATCGGCGCGGCCGGCAGCTCCCGGCTGGGGACGCTGTTCGGCGCCGGGATCGCGCTGTGGGGGGCGCCGCTCGTCGTCGTCGGGCTGCTCACGGGCAGCTGGGTGGCGGTCGGCGCGTTCCTGCTCGTCGGCGCCGCCAACGCACTCGTCGACGTCACCGGCTTCACGCTGCTGCAGCGCCTCGTCCCCGACGAGACGCTGGCGCGGGTCCTCGCCCTGACCGAGGCGGTGTTCGCGCTGGCGTTGGCGCTCGGCTCGCTGGTGGCCCCGCTCCTGGTCTCCGCGCTGGGCGACACCGGCGCGCTCGCCGTCACCGGCGGGGTCCTCCCGGTCGCCGTCGCGGCGCGCTGGGCGGCGCTGCGGGCGATCGACGCGGAGATCGGGGTCCGCAGGGACCGCATCGTGCTGCTCCGGCGGGTCCGCATGCTCCGGTTGCTGCCGGTGCCGGCGATCGAGAGCCTGGCGCTGCGCGTGCGCCGGACCCGGGTGGCGGCGGGCACCGACGTGTTCCGGCAGGGCGACCCGGGCGACGACTTCTACGTCGTCGCCTCCGGTTCGGTGGCCGTGCTGGACGGCGGGCGGGAGATCCGCAGGCTGGGCCCCGGCGAGGCGTTCGGCGAGATCGCGCTCCTGCGCGCGGTCCCGCGGACGGCCACCGTGCGCGCGCTCGAGGACTCCGAGCTGGCCGCGCTCAGCGGTCCCGACTTCGTGTCGGCGGTCACCGGTTTCTCCGCCACCTCCTCGACCGCCGAGCAGCTGGTCCGCAGCTACCTCACCGAGGACTCGAACCGGCACGCGGTCCGGCCGCGGGCCCGGCCCGAGAGCGGTCCGGGGTCCGGCTAGGGCCCGTCCTGCGGACCACGTGCGTGGCGTGACCCGTGCCCGGAGTCCGCGGTACCGGCCGGGCCGCCTGGGCCCTGCTGCGGAACCCGGAGCTCCCCCGCTGCCGGGGGCCGGACAGTGTGCGCTGAGGAGCAGGTGAGAGGCCGGGATGTGCGCGTGTGCGCACATCGTCGGTCGGCAACCGGTCCCCCCGGCCGCGGGGAGCCGGAGTGAGCGCGCCGACGCGGCTCAGCGCGGCCAGCGCACCTCGATGCGGGTGACCGAGACCTCGATCCACGGCCCGGGAGGACGGGTGGTCACCGCCTCCCGGGCCGCCTGCTCCACCACCTGGCGCGCCACCTCGGCGGCCCGGGCGGTGACCGCCGCCGCGACCGCGAGCGCCGAGGCGGCGACCAGCGGCCCGGCGGTCGTGCCGCGCAGCAGGGCCGGGAGCAGGGACCGCACCGCGACCGGCAGCGCGCCGCGCCCGGGACGCCGGTCGGGCACCCGGCTCCCGTCCGCCCGGTAGACCTCGCTCGGCTCGACCGGCTGCTCATCGGTCACGTCGCCACCCCCTCCGTCCCGTCCATCCTGGCCCCGGCGCACCGTGCCGGTCGAGCCGGCGGGGTGAGAGGCGGTGCCAGGATGGTCCATGGCCGACTTCCTGCGGGTCACCGTGCAGGACCGGGTGGGGTGGATCGAGTACGACCGCCCGCCGGTCAACGCCTTCCACTGGGAGATGCTCCGGGAGGTCCCCGAGGCGCTGGAGCGGCACCTCGCCGACCCCGCCGTCCGGGTGGTGGCGATCGGCAGCGCCCTCGACACGCACTTCAGCGTCGGCGCGGACCTGCGGGTCCTCGCCGCCATGGACGACGGAGACGTGCGCCGCTGGGTCGACGTCTGCCACGACCTGGTGCGCCGGATGCGCGCGTCGCCGAAACCCCTGCTGGCGGCCGTGCACGGCACCGCGGTCGGGGGCGGCCTGGAGATGGTGCTGCACTGCGACGTCCGCTTCGCCGCGCGCACCGCCCGGCTCGGGCAGCCGGAGATCGCCATCGGGTTCATCCCGCCGGTCGGCGCGACGCAGGCACTGGCCCGCCTGCTCGGCCGGCCGCGGGCGCTGCGCTTCCTCTACGACGGCACCCTCCTCGACGCCGAGGAGGCCCTCGCCATCGGCCTCGTGGACGTCGTGGTGGCCGACGAGCGGCTCCGCGAGGAGGTGCAGGGCTACGCCGAGGGGCTGGCCGGCAAGCCCGCGCGGGCGCTGGCGGCGATCCGGCGCTGCATCACCGAGGGGGTCGACCTGCCCTTCGAGGAGGGCCTGGCCGTCGAGCGGGAGGAGGCGGTGGCGCTCGGCGCGACGGCGGACTTCCGCGAGGGGACGGCCGCCTTCCTCGCCCGTCGGCCCCCGGTCTGGTCGGACTGACCGCCGCGCCGACGGGTCGCGCCCGCGGCCCGCCCGGGTCACGCTGTGCCGGTGAGGGTCCTGGTCACCGGCGCGTCGGGGTTCGTGGGCAGCCGGCTGGCCCCCGCGCTCGAGGAGGCAGGCCACGAGGTCCGCGCGATGACCCGGCGGCCGGAGCGCTACGAGGGGGCCGGGCGCCCCGTGGCCGGCGACGTCGGGGACGAGGCGTCCCTGCGGGAGGCGCTCGAGGGCTGCGAGGCCGCCTACTACCTGGTGCACTCCCTCGGCGACACGGACTTCGAGCGCAAGGACGCCGACGCCGCCCGCGCCTTCGCCCGGGCCGCCGCCGCGGCCGGCGTCGACCGGATCGTCTACCTCGGCGGCCTCGGCCGGGACGGCGACCGGCTGTCCCGGCACCTGCGCAGCCGCCGCGAGGTCGAGCGGCTCCTGGGCGAGACCGGCGTGCCGGTGACGGTCCTGCGCGCGGGCATCGTCGTCGGCCACGGCGGGGTGTCGTGGGAGATGACCCGCCAGCTCGTGGCGCACCTGCCGGCCATGGTCACCCCCCGGTGGGTCAGCACGCGGACGCAGCCGATCGCCGTCGCCGACGTCGTCCGGTACCTGGTCGGTGTCCTCGACGCACCGCAGGCGGCGGGCCGGGTGTTCGAGGTCGGCGGGCCGGAGGTGCTCACCTACCTGCAGATGCTCACCCGGGTCGCCGACATCCAGAACCGGCACCTGTTCGTCGTCCCGGTGCCGCTGCTCAGCCCGCAGCTGTCCTCGCGCTGGCTGGCCCTGGTCACCGACGTCGACGTGGCCACCGGCCGGTCGCTCATCGACTCCATGACCAACGAGGTCGTCGTCACCGACGACGCCATCCGCTCGGTCGTCCCGTTCGACCCGGTGGACTACGACGAGATGGTGGTGGCGGCCCTGGTCGAGCGAGCGCGGGAACGCCGGCGGCAGGTCGGGGAACGGCGCGGCGGGTGGCTGAGCCGGGGAGCGCGGCGGTGAGCCGCCGGAGCGCGGTCCGGGCGCTGGAGGCCCGGGTCCGGCGGGTGGCCGGGCCGCTGCTGCGCAGCGTGCCGCGGGACCACTGGGAGAGCGACGACGCCTTCCGGCGCCGCCGGCGGGTCACCGGCGGCGTCGCGGTGGCCGGCGCGTCGCTGCTGGGGGTGTCGCTGTCGACGCCGCCGGGGTCCCCCCGGTTCTACGGGCTGACCCTCGGGGTCGCCGGCACCTGGGTGGTCGGGGGGCTGGCGTCCGGGCCGCTGCACCTGGGGCGGATGTTCGGGCGCGGGGACCGGTTGCGCCGGCCGGTGCTGACCCCGGTCGTGTCGGGGGTCGGCGCCTTCGGGGCCTTCTACGCCGCGGCGCTGGTCGCCCGGCGGATCCCGGTGCTGGAGCGGGCGATCGGCTCGGTGCTCCGCTACGCCGACCAGGGGTCGGCCCCGCTGGTGCTCACCACCACGCTGGCCAACGGCGTCGCGGAGGAGGTGTTCTTCCGCGGCGCGCTGTACGCGGCGGCCGGTGCCCGGCGCCCGGTGCTCGTCTCGACCGCCGTCTACGGCCTGGCCACGGTCGCCACCCGCAACCCGGCGCTGGTGCTGGCGAGCGTGCCGATGGGGCTGCTCTTCGCCCAGCAGCGCCGGATCACCGGGGGGATCCAGGCGCCGGTGCTCACCCACGTGGTGTGGTCGTCGCTGATGCTGCGCTACCTGCCGCCGCTGTTCGCCTCCCGGCTCGCGGAGGAGCGCTCGCCGACCCCCGGGTGAGCGCGGGCGGGTCACGGCAGCCGCGCGAGCAGCGCCCGGGCGAACGCCGCGGCCGCCGGGTCGACCGGCCGGTGCGCCGCCGCGGCGCGCAGCCACCCGGCCAGCGGTGCGGCCAGCGCGGGGGAGACGGCCGCGATCCACGCGCCGGTCCCCGACCGCGCCTCGGCCACGTGCGTGGTGCCGCCGTCGGGCGCGTGTGCGACCACCTCGGGGCGGGTCGCCAGCAGCCCGGCGGTCCGCCAGTCGCCGGGCGTCGTCCGGGCCGCCAGCGCCTCCAGCCGGTCGGCCGCCGTCCGCAGCAGCTGCTCGGGGTCCACGGCCGGATGCTGCCCGACCCGGCGGGGACGGGCACGGACGTCACCCGGTCCGCGCGCCGGTGTCCTCCAGCAGGTGGAGCTCGCGTGCCCGGCGGACGGCCTCGTTGCGGCGGGTCGCGCCGAGCTTGCGCAGGATGCTGCGGACGTGCGTGCGCACGGTGTTGACCGACACGAACAGCGTGGCGGCGACCTCCGCGGTGGACAGCATGCCGGCGAGCAGCTGCAGCACCTCCCGCTCGCGCGGGCTGAGCTCCCCGGTGATGGCCGCCGGCGGGGCCCCGGCGAGCGGGTCGACCGGGCGGCGCGGCGCCGGGACGGCCGGGCCGGTGGGGCCCAGCCAGGCGCCGGCGACGGCGAGGGACGGGGAGGCGCGCACCAGCGACCGCAGCCGCGGGGGCGCGTCGAGGAAGGGCCGGCGCAGCCGCTCGGGTCCGGCCAGCTGCAGGGCGTGCCCGAGGACGGCGACGGCTCCCGGGGGATCGCCGCCGTCGGCCAGCAGGCAGGCCCGCGCGACCGCGTCCTCGACGGCGAGGCCGAGCGGCAGCGGGCCGCCCGCGTCGGAGGCAGGGAGGACCTCGCCGGCCCGCGGGGGCAGTCCGAGCGCCGCGGCGGTGACGCGCAGCACGCGGCCCCGCGGCGAGCCGGCCGGCAGCCGGTCGAGCAGCTCCCGCGCGGCCGGCCCGTCCCGGCGCGCGAGGGAGACCCGCACGGCCTCGGCGAGGACGTGCTCGCGGACCCAGGCCGGGAGCCCCGCGGTGGCCAGGACCGGGTCGAGGACCTCCGGTGCGGCGTCGGGCCGGCCGCGGGCGCGCTGCAGCCGGCTCGCCAGCACCGCGAGAAGCGGACCGCTGGTCCACGGGTCGGGGACCCGCCGGGCCGCGCGGTCCAGCCCGCGGGCGGCGGTGTCGAGCTCGTGCCGGTCGAGGGCCGCCCCGGCCGCCGCGAGCGCCGCGGCCGGGGACCGCTCCGGCTCGGGCAGTCCGCGCTCGTCGGCGAGGGCCTCGTGGTCGGCGGCCAGCGCGGTCGCCCGCCGCAGCCGTCCGACCAGCGCCTCGAGCAGGGCCAGGTCGGCCAGGCAGCGGGCGCTCGGCCGGGGCGCCTGGGCCGCGCGACCGGCGGCGAGGGCGCGGGCGTTCGCCTCCCGCACCACCCGCTCGGGGACGTCGGTGAGCCGCAGCGCACCGGCCTGACCGGCGGCCAGCACCGCGGCCAGCTCCGCGCGCGGCCGGGCGTGCTCGTCGGGCAGCGCCGCGACCAGGGACTCCGCACCCGCCGCGGCGGCACCGAGGTCGCCGGCAGGACCGGTGGCCGCGGCGACGGCGCAGACGACGGCCGCGCTGACCCGCAGGGCGGGACGGGTGTCGCGACCGACGGCGGCCGCCGCGGCGGCGGTGAGGTCGCGGGGCGGCGCCGGGCGGTCCCCGGCCAGCGCAGCGGCCGCGCGGAGCACCGCCGCGTCCGGCCCGCCGCCGTCGACCGGCAGGGGGCCCCCGGCGGTCCCGGAGGCGAGCAGGCGGCCGACCGCCAGGTCGTCGACGAGCAGGCGGGCGGCCAGGTCGGGGTCCCCGGCGGCGCGCGCGTGCTCGACGGCGACCGGCACGTCCCCCGCGGCGGCGTACCAGTCCGCGCAGGTGCGGTGGCCGGCGGCGAACCGCGCGGGGGCCTCGTAGGACAGCTGCGCCTGCAGCAGCTCGCGGAACAGCGCGTGGATGCGGAAGCCACCGGGGGCGCCGGCGGCGCGCTCGACGAAGGCGTTCTGCGCGGCCAGCGAGGTGAGGACGCGTCCGCCGCCGGGCCGGCCGGCGAGGGCGTCGACCAGCCCGGGCCACAGATCGCGGGTGGCGCTGACCCGCAGCAGGAACCGGCGCACCGCGGCCGGCTGGTGGTCGAGCACCTCGGCGGTCAGGTACTGGGCCACACCGCCGTCCTCCGTGGTCAGCGCGGTCAGCAGCCGGGCGGGGTCCACGCCGCGGGCGAGCGGGGCGGCGGTCAACCGCAGCGCGGCCGCCCACCCCTCGGTCTCGCGCTGCAGGGCGGCGGCCACGCCGGCGGGCACGGGCGTGCCCAGGGAGGCCAGCAGCCCGCCGGTCTCCTCCGCGGTGAAGGCCAGCTGGTCGGTGCGGATCTCGGTGAGCCGGTCGTCGAGCCGGTAGCGGTGCAGCGGCAGCAGCGGGTCGGCGCGGGCGCACAGCACGAGCCGCAGCCGTGCCCCGGCGTGCCGCACCAGCAGGTCCAGGGCGCCGGTGAGCTCCCGGGAGGTGAGCGCGTCGGCGTCGTCGACGACCAGCACCACCTGCCGGCGCCGGGACGCGAGCGCCGCGGCGAGCGGCACCGGCCACCCCGGCGCGCCGGGGGCCGGGAGCCCCGCTCCGCCCGGGAGGTCGACGCCGGCCCGGTCGAGGGCGGCGAGCAGGGCGGCCCGGAAGGTCGGCGGGGAGTCGTCGGCAGGGTCCAGCGACAGCCAGGCCACCGGGAGGCCGCGGTTCGCCCGCACCCAGGACGCCGCCAGCACCGTCTTGCCGGACCCGGCCGGACCGGCCACCAGCGTCACCGGGCCGGCGGACACGCCGTGGGACAGCGCCCGCAGCAGCCGGGGTCGGGACAGCGGCGCGAAGCCCAGCAGTGGCGGGGACAGCTTGGCGGGGAGCACCGCACCGCCGGCCGGGGCTGCGGGGGACTGGTCGAGCACCACGGGCACCGCCGGTCTCGGAGCGAGGGGTTCTCGGGGTCGGGGACGGCCGCCCACCGCCGGGCTCACAGCAGCCCCAGGTCGCGGGCCCGGGGCACCAGCTGGTGCCGGTCGGGGACGTCGAGCTTCGCGCGGAGCTGGTGGATGCGGGCTCGGGCGGTGTTCCGCGAGATCGACAGCGCCGCGGCGATCTGCGCCGTCGACCGGCCCTCGGCGAGCAGCCGCAGGGCCTGCCGCTCGCGCACCGACAGCGCCGGGACCCCGTCCAGGCGGCCCCGGTCGGGTGGGGGCGGCGGTGGATCGGACATGCCGGCGCTCCGTTCCCACGGTCGCACCGCGGCCGGCCGCTCCCGGTCCCGTGCGACGGATCCTCTGCAGCACCCAGGAGGCGGCCGGCCGCGAGGGTCGGCGCGCTCCCGGTGCGACCACGCTAGGGAGCCGCCGGAGGCACGGCTTCCCCGATGTGGTCGCTATCTTCCGAGTACGTGCCACCGGCGAGGGAGCGCCCATGGACCGCTTCGTCCGCTACGCGGCGCTGAGCGGCTACCCCGAGCTGGCCCGCTCCGTCGGCCTGGACCCGGTGCGGCTGATGGCCGAGGAGGGGCTCGACGTCGCCGGCCTGGCGGAGCAGGACACCTGGGTCCCGGCCGTCCGGGTCGCCCGACTCCTGGAGCGCTCGGCGGCCGACTCCGGGGTCGAGGACCTCGGCATCCGGCTGTCGGGCCGCCGCCGGCTGTCGGCCCTGGGGCCGCTGAGCGTGGTGCTGCGGGAGGAGCCGGACCTGCGCAGCGCGCTGGACCTGCTGATCCGCTACGAGCGGGCCTACAACGGCGTCCTCGACCTGCGGCTGCTCGAGGCCGACGGGCTGGCCACGGTCCAGGTGTGGCTGGAGTTCGAGGCGCCGGTCCCGGTCCGCCAGAGCCTCGACCTGACCGTGGCGAACCTGGTCGGCGTGCTGCGCTCCCTCCTGCGCGCCGACTGGCAGCCGCGGTCTGTGGCCCTCGCCCACGGGCCGCCGGCCGACCTCACGGCGTCCCGGCAGGTGTTCGGGCCGGGCCTGCGCTTCGACCAGCCGTTCTCCGGCGTGGTCCTCCCCGCCCGCGACCTGGACCTCCCGACGGTGACCGCCGACCCGGTCCTGCGGCCCTACGCCCGCCGGCTGCTCGACACCGTGCTCCCCCCGCCCCCGGCGACCACGGCCGGGCAGGTCCGGTCGGCGGTGGAGGTGCTGCTGCCGGCGGGGCGGTGCTCCCTGGCGCACGTCAGCCGCGCGCTCCACGTGCCGCCCCGCACCCTGCACCGGCGCCTCGCCGAGGAGGGCCAGAGCTTCTCGGCGATCGTGGACGACGTCCGTGCCCGGTGGGCCGAGCGGTACCTGGCCACCGACGCCCACTCCCTGACCCAGGTCGCCCACCTGCTGGGCTTCGCCGCGCCCAGCGCGTTCTCCGTGTGGTTCCGGGCCCGCTTCGGCACCACCGCGTCGGAGTGGCGCCGGCGGGCCCGGTCCGGTGTGGCGCCGCACCGGCAGGAGGCCGCCGACCGTGGCTGACGCCGTCGCCGGGCCACCGGCGCCCGGGGCGACCCGGTCGCGCTTCCCCTGGGTGGTCTTCGCGCTGGCGTTCGCGCTGCTGCTGTCGGACTTCATGTGCCGGCAGGTGCTGGCGGCCGTCTTCCCCCACCTGAAGGCCGACTGGGCGCTGACCGACACCCAGCTGGGCTCGCTGACCAGCGTCGTCGCGCTCACCGTCGCCGTGCTCACGGTGCCCCTGTCGGTGCTGGGGGACCGGTTCGGCCGCCGCCGGGCCATCGTGGCGATGGCGGCCCTGTGGAGCCTGGCGACGGCGGCGTCGGCGCTCGCCGCCGACTACGGACAGCTCCTGGCCACCCGGGTGCTCGTCGGTGTGGGCGAGGCCGCGTACGGCAGCGTCGGCCTCGCCGTCGTGCTGTCGCTGTTCCCCGCCTCCCGCCGCGCGACGCTGTCCGGGGCGTTCACCGCGGGTGCCTCGTTCGGCGCCGTGCTCGGCATCGCGGCCGGCGGTGCGCTGGCCGACCGCTTCGGCTGGCGCTGGGCCGTGGCTGCGATGGCGGTGCTCGGCCTGGTCCTGGTGGTCCTCTTCGCGGTGCTGGTCACCGAGGAGCGGCTCGGGCGCCACGCGCAGCCCGACGCGGCCGACGGGACGCCCGGGGGCGACCGGCGTGCGCCGCTGTCGGCGGTGCTGACCCCGCCGGCCGTGCTGTGCGCCTACCTCGGCAACGGCCTGCAGCTGTTCGTCGCCGGGTCCCTGCTCGCCTGGCTGCCCAGCTACCTGAACCGGTCCTACGACCTGCCCGCCGGCACCGCCGCCGGGCTCGCCGCCGGCCTGCTGCTGCTCGTGGGCGTCGGGATGATCGGCTGCGGGGTGCTCACCGACCGGCTGGCGCGCGCCCGGCCGCCGCGCCGCTGGACCAGCGCGGCGGGTTACGCGCTGGCGTCGCTGGTGCTGCTCGGCGCCGGCTTCGCCCTCCCGGCCGGGCCGGTGCAGCTGGTGCTGCTCGGCGCGGGCGCGTTCTTCGCCGCGGGCACCTCCGGCCCGTCCGGGGCGCTGGTGGCCGGGCTGACGCCGGCGTCGGTCCGGGCCAGCGCCCTGGGCGTGCTCGCCATGGCCAACAACCTGCTCGGCCTGGCCGCCGGCCCGCTGGTCACCGGTGCGCTCGCCGACCGGCTCGGGCTGCCGGCCGCGCTCGGGCTGGTGCCGGCCGTCTCCCTCGCCGCCGCCGCCGTGCTCCTCCTCGGCCGGCGCGGCGCGGCGGCACGGCGGGTCAGCGCGGGCGGCGCCGGTCCAGCGCCGCGTCCAACGTCACCGCGGCGTCGATGAGGGCCAGGTGGGTGAAGGCCTGCGGGAAGTTGCCGATCTGCTCGCCGGTGAGGGCGATCTCCTCGGAGTACAGGCCCACGTGGTTGCCGTAGGTCAGCATCTTCTCGAAGGCGGTGCGTGCCTCCTCCAGCCGGCCGGCGCGGGTGAGGGCGTCGACGTAGACGAAGGTGCACAGCGAGAACGTGCCCTCCGACCCGCGCAGCCCGTCGGGTGAGGCGTCGGGGTCGTAGCGGTAGACCAGGCTGTCGGTGACCAGTTCCTCGTCCATCGCCGCCAGGGTGGACAGCCACAGCGGGTCGCGGCCGTCGACGAAGCCGACGGTCGGCATGCGCAGCAGCGCCGAGTCGAGCACGTCGGTGTCGTAGTGCTGCACGAACGCCCCGCGGCTGGTGTGGAAGCCACGCTCGAGCACCTGCTCGTAGATGCGGTCGCGTTCGGCGCGCCACCGGTCCGCGTCGGCCGGCCGGCCGTGCTCCTGGGCCAGCCGGAGGCCGCGGTCGAAGGCCACCCAGCACATCACCCGCCCGTAGGTGAAGGCCTCCCGGCCGCCGCGGGTCTCCCAGATGCCCTCCTCCGGCTGGTCCCAGTTGTCGGCGAGCCAGTCCAGCACCCGGCTGGTCGCCGTCCAGCCCTGGTGCGGCAGCGGCAGCCCGGCGCGGACGCCGGCGTAGAGCGCGTCGAGCGCCTCGCCGTAGATGTCGAGCTGCAGCTGCTCGGCCGCGCCGTTGCCGATGCGGACCGGCGCCGAGCCCCGGTACCCGCGCCAGTGATCGAGCTCGTCCTCCTTGAGGTCGGAGGAGCCGTCGATCCGGTACATGATGTTGAGCGGCCCGCTGTCGCTGTCCAGCCGCTCGCGGATCCGGTCGCCCAGCCAGGACCCGAAGTGCGCGGCCTCGTCGGTCAGCCCGAGCTTGAGCAGCGCGTGCACCGAGAACGACGCGTCGCGCACCCAGGTGTATCGGTAGTCCCAGTTGCGCTCCCCGCCGACCTGCTCCGGCAGGGCCGCGGTGGGGGCGGCGACGATGCCGCCGGAGGGCGCGTACGTCATCAGCTTCAGGGTGATCGCCGAGCGCGTGACGTCCTCCCGCCAGCGCCCGGTGTAGGTCGACCGGCCGACCCAGGAGCGCCAGTACGCGACGGTCGCGTCGAGGAGCTCCCGCACCTCGGCGGGGCGCAGCTCGCGGGGCGGCCCGGCGGCGCCCGTCTCCAGGACCACCCCGCGCAGCTGGCCGGCCACCAGGGGGAGGGTCGCGTGCAGGTCGGCGTCCTCCCCCCGCACCTCGGCGAGCCGCTCGTCCCCGGGCTCCCGGACGACGTGCAGCGTGAGCCGCGAGCCGTCGGACACGAAGACGGCGCCGTCGTCGGTGGTCTCGACGCGGTGCGGGTGCCGGCCGTAGTCGAAGCGGGGGGCCACGTCGACGTCGAAGGTCATCCGGCCGCGCACGCACTGCAGGATCCGCACGATCCGGTGCCGGTCGGTCGCGGTGTCCCCGGCCGGCGGCATGAAGTCGACGACCTGACCGAGCCCCGCGGCGGAGAAGAACCGGGTGACGAGGACCGCGGTCTCCGGCAGGTACATCTGCCGGGACGTGTACGCCGTGCCGGCCGGGCGGATGCGGAAGTGCCCGCCGCGCTCGTCGTCGAGGACGGCGCCGAAGACGCTGGGGGAGTCGAACCGGGGGGAGCAGAACCAGTCGATCGACCCGTCGGTGGTGACGAGCGCGGCGGTCTGCAGGTCGCCGATGATGCCGTGCTCGGCGATGGCGGTCTCGCGCGTGGCGGTCTCGCGGCTGGCGGTCTCGGTCATGCCGGCGACCGTGCGGCACCCGGGCGGCGGGGACCTCATCCCCCCGGGGTGACCCGCCCGCCCGCACCGGGCACGGGGGAGTGCCGCGGCGGGTGCGGGCAGCGGATCACCCGGCCGGGGTGAGTGCGCCCGGCCCGGCCCGGGGACAGGGTGCCCGCACGGGCCGGCGCGCCCGTCGGTCACCGCGCGGGAGGGACGGCACATGGAGACGGCACCGGCGCGGACCCCACCTGCCGAGGAGCGGCTGGCCGGGCGGCTGGCGGCCGGTGCGCCGCCGGCGCCCGCGCGGGCGACGGCGGTCCGCCTGCTGGGCGACCTGGGGCGGGTCGACCGGGCCCTGTACGGGGCCGTGGCCGGGACCCCCGCACCGGTGCTCGACCGCCCGGTGCGCCGGCTGTCGCGGCTGGCGGACTGGTCGCGGCTGTGGATGGGGGTCGCGGGCGTGCTCGCCGCGGTGGGCGGTCGCGCCGGCCGGCGGGCCGCCGTGACCGGGCTGGCCGCCGTCGCCGTCGACTCCGCCGTCGTCAACGCCGGGTTCAAGGTCGCCGCCCGCCGGCGGCGTCCCGACCGCGACGTCGCCGGCGTCCCGGAGGTCCGGTGGGTGCCGATGCCGCACTCGCCGTCCTTCCCGTCCGGGCACACCGCCTCGGGCTTCGCGTTCGCCACCGCGGTCGCCCAGGTCCTGCCCGCGGCCGCCGTGCCGCTGCGCGCCCTCGCGGCCGCGGTGGGCTACTCGCGGGTGCACACGGGGGTGCACTACCCGGGCGACGTGGTCATCGGGGCGCTAATCGGCACCGGCGTCGGCGAGGCCGTGGGCTGGGGGCTGTGGCGGGTCGACGTCGTCCCGCGGTCCGGCCGGGCGGCGCGGCTCAGTGGACGAGCGCCTTCAGGCCGATGAGACCGGCGCCGACGAGGGCCACGAGCGCGCCCTTGAGCAGCGCGCCGCGCGGCGACGCCCCGGCGAAGCGGGCCGCCCAGTACCCGTAGAAGCCGATGAGGCCGAGGCCCGACCACTTGGCGACGGTGAACGCGGTGCCGACCGCGAGGAGCCCCAGCGCGGCGAGCAGGAAGAACACCGCGGGGAAGGCGACGCCGAGACCCACCGCCGCGGCGTCCTCGGCCATGTGGCCCAGCTGCGGGCGGGTGACCCGTCGCCGGGTGCTCGTCTCGGCGCCCACGACCTCGCTGTAGACCTCGGCCAGGCCCACCGCCAGGGCCGTCCCGAGCAGCCACACGGCCATGACCCCGGGTTCCGGCGGGTGGCTCTCGAGCGCCACGACCAGCGCCAGCCCGATGATCGACCCGTAGACCACCCGGCCGACCTGCCGCGACCCCAGGTGCGCTTCCAGGCTCGTCCTCATGCGCGGCAGCCTCCCGGGGCCGGCGCGGCCGGGCACCGTCCGCTGCGGAGGATGCCGGGGCCGGTCAGCCCACGGCCCCGGGGACGACGGCGAACAGCCGCTCCCGCACCGACTCGCGCACCTGCAGCACCTCCTCGACGCGCCGCAGCTGATCGGGGGAGGCGGGCAGGCCGAACACGTCGCTCAGGAAGCGGGGCAGGTCGGCGCGGTAGTCGTGCTGGAACGCCCCGAAGGGCCCGGACGTCTGGGCGTTCTTCATGTCGACCAGGCTCTGGAAGAACGTGGTCAGCGGACGCCACCGCATGGCCGGCGGGATGCCCCGGGGGCTCCCGACGGCGACCGGCTCCGGCCGCGGCCGCGACGGGCCCAGCCACTCCGGCGGGTACCACAGCAGGTCCGGCCCGAACTTCGTCACGCCGTCGTTGTCGTGGCTGAGCAGGACGAACCGCGGCGCGCTGCCGCGCTGCCGGGTGAGCGCGGTGAGCTGGTCGTGGTCGTTGACGACGGCGAGGGCGTCGGGGTCGACGTCGAGCCGGTCGCCGCGGGTGACCTCGCGCATCCACCCGCTGCCGTAGGGCGTCCCGATCCACAGGGCGCGGTCGACGCCCATCGCGTCGGGCCCGAGCGTGCCCCAGTGCAGGAACACGTCCTGGCTGGTGTGCGCGCCGAGGCTCTCGCCGAACACGGCCACCCGCGGGCGGGGACCGGGGCGCTCGCGGAGGCGCTGCAGGATCCGCAGCCACAGCAGCCGGTTCTGCTCCCGGGCGGTGGCCACCATCCCGAGCGACAGCGGCGAGGGACGGCGGGAGTACTGCAGGGCCACGGTGGCGACGTCGCCGAGGGACAGGTACTGCAGCGCGGCGGTCGCCACGTAGTTGACGTAGCCGGTGCCGGTGGGGGAGACGAGGACCAGCAGCGACCGGTCGAAGGCGCCGGTGCGCTCCAGCTCGGCCATCGCCAGGTCCACCCGTCCGCGCGGGGTCGGCGCGTTGTCCAGCCCGACGTAGACCTGCACGGGGTCGGCGAGCGCCGGCGTCCCCATCACCGTCTCGATCGACAGGTCCGGCACGCCGTCGGGCAGGTCGGGGAGCGGCTGCGGGCGCACCGAGGCGAGCGCGTGCAGCCGGCCGTCGCGGCCCATCCCGTGCCAGGACACCAGGCTGCCGGGGCCGCCGCTGACCGTCGCCGGCACCCACCGGTCGGCCTCGTCCGGCTCGAGCACCGGGACGTCGGCCGACGTCATGGCCTCGATCCGCCGCATCGCCCGCTGCCAGACCGCCGACGCCCCGACCCCCAGCGCCGCGAGGGAGCCCGCGTGGCCGGCCGACCGCCACAGCTCGGGCGGCCCGGGCAGCGCCGCGGCCAGCCGGCGGGCGACGACGTCGGCGAGGGCGTGCTCGCCGTAGGCCGCACCGGCGAGGCACCCGACGATCCCGGCCGCGACGCCGACCGACGCCAGCGGCGAGGGCGCCTCGACCGGCGACCGCGCCGCAGCGGGTCCGGGGTCCCCGGCGGGCCCGGGGTGCCCGGCGTGCTCGGTGCGCTCGGCGTGCTCGCCGGCGCGCACCCGGTCGAGCACGTAGGCGACCCCGAGGCCGAGGGGGACCGACAGCGGGACGGCGGCGAGGCGGCCACCGAGCCGCAGCCGGTCGTCGAGCGCGCGGGTGCCGAGCTGGGCGCCCCCGAGCAGCGCGCCGGCCAGGCCCGCGGCCCCGAGCCGCCAGGCGACCTGGCGCACGACCCCCCGGAGCGGGTCCTCCACCCGCGGCGGCAGGCCCCGGAGCACGGCCAGCCCGAGGGGGACCGCCGCGCAGTCGAGCGCGACGGTGGCGGCGCGCCGCGCGGCCGGGGACGCCGCCGCGCCGGTGAGGAGCCGGGCGGTGGCCTCCACCGCGTCCTGCGTCGCGACCGTGAGCAGGTGGTGCAGGCCGGTGGCCAGCCCGGTCACCAGCCCCTGGTCCACGACGCTGCGGGGGGAGAGGGAGGGGGCGAACGTGCCCGGTGCCATCGCCGCGGCCACCACCAGCCCGACCCCGGGCGCGGTGTCGGTGCCGCGGGACCTCCCGCGGCCGTGTCGTCCCGATGGCGGTCGTACGCGTCCCATGCCCGGATGGTGGGCCGTGTGCCGGGGCGGCGGTTCATCCGCTGCGTAGGAGTCCGCCGCTCCGGCCGGCTCCTAGCGTCGGCCGTCCGAGGAGCGGAGCGCGGCATGACGGCGGAACCGAGGACGCAGGCCACACCGGGCGGGACGGGCACCGCGCCCGCCCCGGCCCCGGCGGCGCCGGCCCGGGAGCGCGCCCGCCGGTGGCAGAGGTGGCTGCCGCGCTACACCTGGAGCGGCACGGTGGGCGCCCTGCTGTTCGGCTGGGCCTCGCTGACGCCGTCGCTGCTGCCGCGGGGCTGGGTGCTGCAGGGGCTGATCACCGGCATCACCGCGGCGATCGGCTACGGCGTGGGGGTCACGCTCGCGTGGTTCGTCGCCGAGGTCACCGAGCGCCGCATCCGGCCCCGCGCCCGGCACCGCGCGTGGCAGGTCCTCGCGGTCGCCGGCCCGCTGCTGAGCCTGCTGGTGCTGTGGCTCGGGGCGGGGTGGCAGCGCGACGTCCACGAGCTGATGGGGCTCGACCCGCCCGAGGGCTGGTCGTCGTCCGGCATCGTCGTCGTGGCGGTGCTCGTCCTCGCCCTGCTCGTGGCCGCCGGCCGCGGGATCCGGGCACTCGCCCGCCGGCTGGTCCGGCTGCTCGGGCGGGTCCTGCCCGGGCGGATCGCCCGGCCCCTCGGCGTCGTCACGGTGACCGTGCTGGTGGTCTTCCTGCTCAACGGCGTGCTGTTCCGGGGACTGGTCGAGGCGATGAACTCCGCGTTCAGCGTCCGCGACGACGGCACGGAGGAGGGCGCGGTCGAGCCGACGGCGCCCGAGCGCTCGGGCAGCCCGCAGTCCCTGGTCCCGTGGGAGGACCTCGGCCTGCAGGGCCGCAACTTCACCGGCGCCGGGCCGACGCCGGAGGAGCTGAGCGCCTTCTCCGGCCGGCCGGCCCAGGTGCCCGTGCGCGCCTACGTCGGGCTGGCGTCGGCCGGGGACGTGCGCGACCGCGCCGAGCTGGCCGTCCGCGAGCTCGAGCGGGCCGGCGGCCTCGACCGCTCCGTCCTCGTGGTGGTCACCACGACGGGGACCGGCTGGGTGGACCCGGCGGCGAGCGCGTCCCTGGAGTACCAGTTCAACGGGGACACCGCGATGGTGGCGGTGCAGTACTCCTACCTGCCCAGCTGGCTGTCGTTCCTGGTCGACCAGGTCAAGGCGCGCGACGCCGGCCGCGCGCTGTTCGACGCCGTCTACGGCGCCTGGGCGCAGCTGCCCCCCGACGACCGGCCGGAGCTCTACGTCTTCGGGGAGAGCCTCGGCACGTTCGGCGGGGAGGCCGCCTTCAGCGGGCTCGCCGACGTCGAGAACCGCACCGACGGCGTGGTCTGGGCCGGGCCGCCGAACGTCAACGAGCTGTGGCGCGGCCTCGTGGCCGACCGCGAGGAGGGCTCGCCGGAGTGGCTGCCGGTCTACGAGGAGGGCCGGACCGTGCGCTTCGCCGACGAGGCGCCCGACCTCGGCGCGCCGGAGGGGCCCTGGGAGGACCCTCGCGTGGTCTACCTGCAGAACGCCTCCGACCCGATCGTGTGGTGGTCGCCGCGGCTGCTGTCCGAACGCCCGGACTGGCTGCGGGGGGAGCGCGGGCCCGACGTGTCCGACGACGTGGTGTGGTTGCCGTTCGTCACCTTCTGGCAGGTCACCGCGGACCTGGTGTTCTCGACCGGGGTCCCCGACGGGCACGGGCACAAGTACCAGGCCGACTACGTCGACGCGTGGGCGCAGGTCGCGCAGCCGCCGGGGTGGACCGACGCCGACACCGACCGGCTGCGGTCGCTGGTCGGCGGTGGGTGACCGGGGGAGGGATGACGACGCCGGCCGCGCGGCGGGGGCGCCTCGTCCCGGGCGCGGTCGTGGCCGTGCTCGCCGTGGTCAACGTCGTCGACCACACGCGGCACCCGCCGTGGTGGGCCCGCACGCTGACCGGTGCCGGGCTGCTGGCCTGGGCGCGCCTCACGGGGCTCGGCTGGTCCGGCCTCGGGCTGGGCCGCGACCGCCTCGGCGCCGGGTGCCGGTGGGCGCTGGGGGCGATCGGCGTCGTCGCCGGCGTCTACGCGGTCGGCGTGCTGCTGCCGCCGACCCGGCCGGCCTTCCAGGACGACCGGTACGACCTGCCGCTGCCCGAGGCCCTGCACACCGCCTTCGTCGCCATCCCGCTGGGCACCGTGGCGCTCGAGGAGCTCGCCTTCCGCTCCGTCCTCTGGGGGGTGCTGGCCCGGCACCTGCGGGAGGGGCAGGTGCTGGTCACGACGTCGGCGCTCTTCGGGTCCTGGCACGTGATCCCGGCGCTGCACGTCGGCGAGACCAACCACGGGGTGGCCCGGGCGGTCGGCGGGACCGGCACCGCCCCCCTGGTCGCCGGCACCGTCGCGCTCACGGCGGTCGGGGGACTGGCCTTCGGGGAGGTGCGCCGGCGCAGCGGCAGCGTGCTGGCCGCCGCCGGGGCGCACTGGGCGACCAACGCCCTGGGCGTGCTGTTCGGGCTGCTCGTCTGGCGCCGGGACCGGCGGGGCCGGCGCGTCCTCATCCGGCACGGATGAGGGCCGCCGGGCGGGCCGCCGCCACACTCGGGCCGGCCCCGGAGGAACGCAGTGACTGAGGAGGCCCCGGATGACCGTGACCGCCGCGGTGGTCGCCGCCGAGGACGAGGACCCGCTCGGCGGCCCGGCACCCGTCGGTGACCCCGTCGTGGAGCTCCTCGTCGGACGGCTGCACGCCGAGTACGGGGTGGACCGGCACGAGATCCGCTCGCTCGCCACGGAGGTGCTGGGGACCTTCGCGAGCGCCCCCGTGCAGGCCTTCGTCCCGATCCTCGTGGAGAAGCGGCTGCGCGAGACCTACCGCCTCCGGCGCGACGTCCGGCCGGACCCGCCGGCCGGCGCCGTTCCCCGTCCCCGGTGAGCCGGGCCGTGCGCCTGGTGCCGCCCGGGGTCCGGGCGCTGCGCGGGTACGACCGGCGCTGGCTGGGCCGGGACGTCGTGGCCGGGGTGGTGCTCACCGCGCTGCTGGTGCCCCAGGGCATGGCCTACGCGGAGCTGGCCGGCCTGCCGGCGATCACCGGCCTGTACACGTCGATCACCTGCCTGCTGGGCTACGCGGTGTTCGGCCCGTCGCGGATCCTGGTGCTCGGGCCGGACTCCTCCCTCGGGCCGATGATCGCCGCGACCGTGCTGCCGCTCGTGGTGGCCGGCGGCGACCCCGAGCGGGCGGTCGCGCTGGCCTCGGTGCTCGCGCTGATGGTCGGGGTCGTCATGGTCGTGGCCGGGTGGGCGGGCCTCGGCTTCGTGGCGGACCTGCTGTCCAAGCCCACGATGGTCGGCTACATCAACGGGCTCGCCCTCACCATCCTCGTCGGCCAGCTGCCCAAGCTGCTCGGCTTCTCCGTCGACGCCGACGGCCTGGTCGGGGAGGTCACCGGCTTCGTGCGGGGCGTCGTCGACGGCGACGTCGTGCCGGCGGCCGCGGCGGTCGGGATCGGCGGCGTCGTGCTGATCCTGGTCCTGCAGCGCTGGCTGCCCAAGGTGCCGTCGGTGCTGGTCATGGTCGTCCTGGCGATCGCCGCCACGACCCTGTTCGACCTGGGCGAGCGCGGGGTCGGCCTGGTGGGGGAGCTGCCGCGGGGCTTCCCGCCGCTGACCATCCCGAGCGTCGGCTGGTCCGACGTCGGCCCGCTCGTCGCCGGTGCGCTGGCCATCGCGCTGGTGGCGCTGGCGGACACCATCTCGACCGCGTCGGCGTTCGCCGAGCGCACCGGGCAGGAGGTCCGGGGCAACCAGGAGATGGCCGGGATCGGGGCGGCGAACGTCGCCGCGGGCTTCTTCCAGGGCTTCCCGGTGAGCACCAGCGCGTCCCGGACGGCGGTGGCCGAGCGCGCCGGTGCCCGCTCCCAGCTGACCGGCGTCACCGGGGCCGTGCTGATCCTGCTGATGATCGTGCTGCTCCCGGGACTGTTCCGGAACCTGCCCGACGCCGCCCTGGCCGCGGTGGTCATCACCGCCGCGCTCTCGCTGGCCGACCTGCCGGCCGTGGCCCGGCTGTGGCACCAGCGCCGGGTGGAGTTCAGCCTCTCGCTCGCCGCGTTCGCGGGCGTGGCGCTGCTCGGCGTGCTGCCGGGGATCGGGATCGCGGTCGGCCTGTCGATCCTCAACGTCTTCCGCCGCGCCTGGCGGCCGTACCAGACGACGCTCGGCCGGGTGGACTCCGTGCCCGGGTACCACGACGTCCGCTCGTACCCGGGGGCGCAGCTGCTCCCCGGGCTGGTCATCGTCCGGTTCGACGCGCCGCTGTTCTTCGCCAACGCGAAGACCTTCCGCGACGCCGTCGTGGCACTGGCCCGGACCGAGCCGCCGCCCCGCTGGATCGTCGTCGCCGCCGAGCCGGTCACCGACGTCGACACCACCGCCGCCGACGTGCTGCTCGACCTCGACCGCCTGCTCGACGCGCGCGGTCAGACCCTGGTCTTCGCCGAGCTCAAGGACCCGGTGCGCGCCAAGATCGACCGGTACGGGCTCGACCGGGTGATCGAGCCGCAGCACTTCTTCCCGACCGTCGACGCCGCCGTCGAGGCGTTCCGCGCCCGGACCGGTGCCCGGTGGTCCGACGCGACGCGGCCGGCGCCCGACCCGGCCGTGCTGCCGCGACCGGCGGCACCGCTGCCCGCGCCGGCGACGCCGGTGAGCCCGAGCGGCGAGCACCCGGTCCAGCCGTCCTGAACCGGACCCGTCCGGCGGTGTGCTCGACCCGGCGGTCACGCCAGCCGGGTGTCGACGACGACTCTGCGGGTGTTCCTCGCGCTCTGCCGGTGCAGCAGCACGGGCAGAGCACGAGAAACGCCCGCAGGGCGTGGCCGTCGCCCGGCGCCTCGCCCACCGCCTGCCCCGGCGTGGCCGGGCGCGGCGTCAGCCGCCCGCGGCCGCCGGTCGGGAGCTGCCGGCCCGCTCGACGGGCACCGCCGGACGGCCGGTGGCGAGGGCCCACAGCGCCGCCCAGTCCACCCGCGCCCGCGGCGGCTGGACCCCCGGCCGGTGGCGGGGTAGCCGGACCCGGAGTGCCCCGGGACGGATGGTGCAGCGCACCGGGGCGCTCAGCCGGACGGTCTCCCCGTCGATCCCGACCGGCACCTCGGCGGCGTCCGCGGTGACCAGCACCTCGGGCCCCTCGAGGAGCCGGAGTCCCCGCCGGTGGGCGCTGTTGAGCAGGCCCACGGCCTGGCGGGTGCCGTCCACGCGGACGGCGACGACGCCGAGGACCCCGCGGTCCAGCCGTGGCCGGCGCCCGCTGCCGGCGAGGTCGGAGGCGCCGTAGGGGTTGTTGCTCACCAGCACCGCCTGCGGGGCGTCCACCGTCGTGCCGCCGATCTCGGCGACGAGGTGGGCGCCGCGCCGGCGGGTCAGCAGGTCGGGGAGCGCGTCGAGGGTCGTGCCGCGCTTGTCGTCGCGGTAGCCCGGGTTCTCGACGATCTCCGCGTAGGCGCCGAAGGACGCGTTGTTCACGAAGGTGCGGCCGTTGATGTCGCCCAGGTCGATCCGCGCCTCCACGCCGTCGCGGAGGGCGTCGAGGCACCGGCCCGGGTCGCTGCGGTCCAGGCCCAGGTCGAGGGCGAAGTGGTTGCGCGTCCCGGCGCTGACGACGAGGAAGGGCACGTCGTGCTCGGCGGCGACCTGGGCCACGAGCGCCTGCGTGCCGTCACCCCCGGCCACCCCGAGGAGGTCCGCTCCCCGGGCCAGGGCGTCCCGCGCCAGCTGCTGGACGTCGGTCCCGGGCCGGTCGAGCAGCGCGACCTCGGCACCGAGCTCCTCGGCCTGCTCGCGCAGCCGGAAGCGGCCGACCTTGCCGCCGCCGGAGCGCGGGTTCATGACGATGAAGGGGTGCCGGGGAGCCGGCGCGTCGGCGACCTGCATCGTCCAGCGCGACCGGTCGGGGCGCAGTGCCGCGCGGGCGGCGGCGACCGCCGCGGCGAGCAGGACCGCGGCCAGGACGGCGACCCACAGCAGCCGCTCGGTGGCGAAGAGCACGAGCACCGCGACCGGTGTGGCGACCGCCAGCGCCAGGGCGAGCCAGCGCAGGACCCCGCGGTGCAGCAGGAACCAGAACGCGGCGGCGACCACCACGACGACCGCCCCCGCGGTGAGCAGGACCAGCCACAGGCCGCGCCGGCCGGCGAAGACCAGCAGCACGACGACGGCGGCGGCGACGAGGGCGAAGGAACCCCGGGCCCACCACCGCCGGGCACCCATCGAGTCCACGGCACACCTCCCCGACGGGCTGTCCCCGGCGTCGGCCGATCGTGGCCCTCCCGTGCCGCTCGGGGATCACCCTCCGCGGACGGTCGTGCGCGGCCCGGGCGTCGCGGCGTCGTCGCGCTGTGGCGACGGCGCGTTCGTACGGGCCCTCCGCCGCCACTCGGTGGGGCTCGTGCCGAACTGCTCCCGGAACCAGCGCGAGAAGGCGCTGGGTGCGGTGAACCCCAGGAGCCGGGACACCTCGGTCAGCGACATCCCCTCGTCGGGGAGGTACCGCTCCGCCAGACGCGCCCGCGTCGTGCTCAGGACGGAGGAGAACGTGTCGCCCCGCTCGGCCAGGTGGCGCTGCAGCTCCCGGGCGCTCAGGCCGAGGAGCCGGCTCGCCCGTGCCAGCGACTGGCGTCCCAGCGGCAGCAGGAGCTCCACGGCCGCCGCCACGTCCGTCGGGCCGTCCGTCGCCGTGGGTGCGGCGGGCACCACGACCGTGTGGAGGAACTGCCGGGCGTAGGGCCGCAGCGAGGGATCGGCGGTGACCACGCGGGCGTCGAGGTCACGCGTCCGGACCAGCAGGCCGGTGAACCGGCGGCCGAAGTCCACGCGGGGACCGAAGTGGCGCCGCCACGGTCCGGCGTCCGGCGGCGGGGGACGGGCGAAGGAGGCGGACAGGGGCTCCCAGTCGCTGCGCACCAGGGCCCGGACGATCCCCACGAGCGCCGCCATCACCAGGTCGAGCGCCTGGTCGCGCGGCGCGGGCTCCCCGAGCTCGAGCCAGACCTCGACGGTCGCCTCGTCGTCGTCCTCCTGCAGGCGGAGGTGCAGCGCCTCGTTGTAGGCCCGCTCGTACCTCGTCAGCAGGTCCAGGGCGCTGCGCAGGTCCGGCTCCTCGCGGAGCACGACGCTCAGCGGACCGAGGGTGCCGAGGGTGCGGACCTCCGCCAGGCGCAGCGCGAACTCCGGGCAGTCCGCCCGCTGCGCGGACAGCTCGAGCAGCCGGGCCGCGGGGGCGGCCGGGATCCACCGGTCGGGTACGGCGAGGTCCGCGAGGTCCAGTCCCACCTGCGCGGTGAGCTCCTCGGGGCGCAGCCCGGATGACCTGGCCACCTGCGCGTAGCCGGTGAGCGAGTTCGTCCTGATCCGAGGGAGCACCGCGGTCTCCTCCACCGTGCGCGAAAAGGTAAGGGCTCAGGCGGAATCGGTAAAGCGGGTCCCTCTCGCTCTCACTAGCGTCGGTCACGCTCCGTCAGCAGAAGCTTCGTCTCAGTTCCGGTACGTGGCCGACACGTCGAGCCGCACGCGTACCGCCGCAGGCCCTCGGAGGTCGACATGACCGGTGACCCCGCAGCCGCCCCTACCGCGCTCGCAGGAGGCGTGGTGCCGGTGCCCCGCCGCCCACCGGGACCGGTGATCCGCACCCCGGCCCCCGTCCTGAACGGCCGCGACCTCGAGCTCCTCTCGTGCCTGGCCTCCGGCGGGTCGACGGCCCAGGTGGCGACGGTCCTCGCCGTGTCGAGCAACACCGCCCGCACGAGGATCCGGCGCGTGGAGCACAAGCTGCGGGTCGAGGACCGGGGAGCGGCCGTGCGGGCCGCCCGGGACCTGGGGGCACTCACCGACGGTCCCGCCGGATCGCACGGCTGAGTTCCGGATGCCACACTGACCGCACCCCCGCCAGGCGGACGACAGAGGGCCTGCGGGTCCGTGGCGCGGTCGCCTGGCGGGGCTCCCGCGGCCGCGCCCGTCCGTCGTCCCCGGGTCCCGCGCCGGACACCTCGTCCCCCGCGGGGGAGGCCCCGGCCCGTCTGCCCTGGCAAGCTGCCGCCGCGGGCCGGTCCCGCCGGCGGACCGAGGGGGCGATGGTGGCGATCGAACCCGACGCGACACCCGGCGACGGGCCGCGGTCGACCGTTCGTGGTCCCACCGCCCGCCGACCGCGGCACCGGGTGACCGCCGCGTCCGCCGCCGCCCGCCCGCGCCCGCGGCCCGCGTCGGACCCGCCGGTCTCGGAGGTGCACGTCGACCTGGTCACCGGGCGTCTGGTGATGACCGGCCGGCTGGACGTGCGCACCACCCACCTGCTCTACGACGCGGTCTCGGCCCTGCTCACGGCGCCCCACACGACCTGGACCGTCGACGTCGGCGGGCTCACCCACGTCGACGACGCCGGGGTGCGCGTCCTGCTCGGCGCGTACCGGCGGGCGGTACGCCACGGCCGGCGGATCACCCTGCGCGGGGCGTCGCCGGCCCTCCGGCACACGCTGACCCTCCTGCGCCTCGACCGACACGTGCTGCACGGGGAGGAGACCGGGCCCGGGGACCCGGCACCCGGCTGACCGTCGACGCGCGGGGTCCCGCTCCCGCCCCGCGAGTGCGCTCCCGGGCCACAGTCTCAGGCCCCGCTGCCCCCGCGCGGCGCGGCCGGCAGCGGCGCGGCCGACGGCGTGCGGACGACCCCGAGGTCGGCCACCGCCTGCTCGTAGCACTCGTGCAGGAGGGACAGCCGCTCGACGAGCCGCCGGACGTAGGCCGGCGACGTGGACAGCGGGGTCGGCTCGCTCATCGTGTCCCAGAAGAGCTGTGCGAGCTCCCCGCTGCGCCCCGACCACGCCCTCGGAGCCGGTGCGGACACCGGTCCCAGCGCAGCGACGAACCGCCGGGTCACCTCCCGGCGCAGCCGGGCCGCGCCCTCCCGGTACGGAGCCCGCTCGCGGCGGCGGCGGAGCGCGGCCCGCCGGAAGCCCCCGTCGCCGGGTGGCGGGGGCTCGACCCCGAGGCCGATCGCCCGCCCGAGCAACGGCACCAGCAGGGGGCGGTCGGCGTCGGAGAGCCGGTCGTTGGCGTTCCGGAGGACGGCGGCCAGCTCGCCGTCCACGCAGCGTGGCCGGTCGGTGAACGCCTCACCAGCGAGCAGGGCCGTGTACTCCAGGAAGCACGCGCCCTGCGACGGGCTCCGGTGCCTGCCCCGGCCCAGCACGGGCATCGACTCCGGCGCGGGCATCGTCACGATCCCGTGGGGCGTGGATCCGTTCACGGCCGCTGCTCCCTCCTCGCGGTGAGGACGGTCACGCCTGCGGTCCTCACCGCGGCCACCCGGGACCGCCGTCCGGCCGGCCCCCGGGGCCGGCGGTCGTCAGGGACGACCGGCGCAGGACGGCGTGGCGGTACTCGAGCAGCGCGTTGAGGTGTTCCTCGGCCCGGGTCAGGAGGTCGAGGTTCTCGCGGTTCCCGGTCCTCGCCGCCGCGGCACGGGCCGCCCGGAGGTCGGTGAAGGCCTCCGTGATCAGCCGGTCGAGGACGACGAAGCCGTCCAGGGGTGGCGCGGTCGCTGTCATGGCGGGCCTCCCGCCGGTCGTCGTGTCGGTGCCGCTCCCAGGACCCGAGCGTGCCGCCGCGCCGGACCGGCGGCATCGTCCCGGGCAGACGACCGGTGCGGTCGTGCCCGCCGGGGCCGGGCCCCTCCACGGGACGGCGGCGGGCCGCTCACCCCGCCGGGCCGGTGCCCGCGCCGGGGCGGCCCTCCCGCCCGGGGCGGCGCCACGCCGGCCGCCGCCCGTCCGCCGGGTCACGGGGGTGAGCGGCACCGGACGAGCCCGCGAGGAGGGTCCTCGCCCACCGGCGGTCGGGGTCCTGCGCGACGAGCACCGCGAGCAGGAACAGCGTCAGCGGCACCGCGAGGATCGCCCCCGCGGGCCCCAACACCACCGTCCAGACGATGACGGAGAGGAACGAGACCGTGACCGAGAGGTTGACGACGCTCCCGACCACCACCGGCTGCAGGACCGACTGCAGCAGGAAGTTCGCCACCGTGTAGACGACCACCACGAGCAGCCCGAGTCCGGGGCCCCCGACCAGAACGGCCAGCACCGTCGGCGGCGCCAGCCCGAGGAAGAAGCCGATGTTGGGCACGTAGTTGGTCAGGAAGGACAGCAGGCCCCAGACGAGCGGCAGCGGGATCCCGAGGACCACCAGCGCCACGGTGTCGACGACGGCCACGAGCAGACCGAAGACCGTCGTCACGACGACGTAGCGACGGGTGTTGCGCGCGAAGTCCCCGAGCGCCGCCCGCAGGCGCGCCGTCCCGGGGACCGCCGCCAGGCGCTCCGGCAGCCCGGCGGCCTCGGCGGTCATGAACACCGCGGTGGCGAGCACGAGGAACAGCGCGCCGAGCGCGCCGGCGACGCCCGCGAGGAGGGTCCGGACGGCGTCGAGGACCGTCTGCAGCTCGACCGGGGGCACCACGTCCGCCGCCTGCTCCGGTGGGGTGCCCGCCGAGACGAGCAGCGAGCGGACGTCGTCCAGCAGCGCCCGCCACTCGTCGGCGTACTGCGGCAGCACGGCGGCGAACTGACCGAGCGAGACGACGAGGGCCAGGGCGAAGACGACCAGTCCGCCGTCGACGACCACGACGGCGGCGGCGACCGCCACGCTCGTCCGGACCCCCCGGCGCACCAGCGCGCCGATCAGCGGGTGGACCACCACGGCCAGCACGAACGCGAGGGCGACCGGGCCGAGGACCGGGGAGGCGGCGCGCACGCCCCAGAGCGCGACGGCGGTCCCCGCCACCCCCAGCACCACGGTGAGCCAGATGGGCAGCGGGCCGCGGGGCGCCGGTCCGTCCCCGCCGTCCACGCCGTGCGCCACGGGTCCGGGTGGGTCAGGTGTAGACGACCGAGGAACGCACCACGAGGTCCTGCACCGAGCGGTTCTCCCGGCTCACCACCACCCACAGCACCCCGACGAGGAACACGGTGCACAGGACCGCCCGGGTGCACGCCCGACGCCAGCCGAGAGGCGCACCGGTGTCGTCGACCACGCGCAGCCCGAGCAGCCGGTCGCCGTAGGTGCAGCCGGCCACCGCCCACGTGACGGCGAAGTAGACGGTCAGCAGCCCGAGGCCCAGCACGACCAGGAGGCCCAGCGAGGGGGCGGGGAAGCGGAAGCTCGTCGGGGACAGCAGGAACCGGGTCGCCGCGACGACGGCGTAGCCCCCGGCCAGCAGGAGGAGCACCACCGCGGCGTCGACGACGTTGGCCAGGCAGCGGGTGACCACCCCGGCGCGGCGGCCGCGCACCGCGGCCCGCACCGCGTCCGCCTCGCCCGCCGGGCGCGGGGGCTCGTGCCACGGGTAGGGGGAGCGTTCCGGTGCGCGGGTCACGGGTTCCTCCCCGGGTCACGGCCGTCCACCGGTCCGGTCCGGGTGCGCCGGCCGCTGCGGTGCAGCAGCCGGTCCACGACCCGCTCGACGGCGCGGTCGGCGTCCACGCCCTGGTCGCGCACGCCGCGCACCACCTCGTCTGTGACCGAGCCCGTGGATTCGCGCAGCAGCCGCGGCAGGTCGATCTCCTGGACGACGTAGCGGGCGAGGCCGGCGACGTCGGCACGGGCGATGACGCGGTCGACGTCCACCCGGTCCACGGTCCCGTCGAGGTCGACGCGGTCCACGACGCGGGCCACGTCGACGCGGTCGACGACGGCGTCGAGGTCGACGCGGTCCACGACGCGCGCCACGTCGACCCGGTCCACGACGGCGTCGAGGTCGACGCGGTCCACGACGCGCGCCACGTCGACCCGGTCCACGACGGCGTCGAGGTCCACCCGGTCCAGCACCGCGTCGAGGTCCAGGCGGGCGGCGACGGCATCGACGTCCAGCCGCGCGGCCACGGCGTCGAGGTCCACCCGGTCGAGCACCCGGCCGATGTCGACCCGGTCGATCAGAGCGTCGAGGTCGACGCGGTCGAGGACGCGGGCGACGTCCACCCGGTCGACGACGGCGTCGAGGTCGATGCGGTCCAGCACCGCGTCGAGGTCGATGCGGGCGGCCACGGCGTCGACGTCCAACCGCGCGGCCACGGCGTCGAGGTCGACCCGGTCGAGGACCCGCGCGATGTCCACCCGGTCCACGACCGCGTCGAGGTCGATGCGGTCCAGCACCGCGTCGAGGTCGATGCGGGCGGCCACGGCGTCGACGTCCAACCGCGCGGCCACGGCGTCGAGGTCGGCCCGGGCCACGACGGCGTCCACGTCCAGCATCCCGGCGAGGCGGTCGAGGTCGACGAAGTCGCGGACCAGCCCCGGGACGTCGAGCCGCGCGAGCACCGCCCGGGCGACGTCGGGGACCAGCTCGTCGGCCGCCGCGGACAGGACCCGCACCGCGGCCGACGCCGGGCGCGTGACCATCCGCAGCACCTGCCCGCGCACCGCCCGGCGCAGCCCGCCCGGCGGGCCGGACGGGGGGCGGGGGAGGGCGCGGCGACCCGCGACGACGGCCGTCTCCGCGGCCCACCTCCCCAGCGCGACCGAGACCGCCAGGACGGCGAAGGCGGCGTGCACCGTGTCCTCCACCGCGCCGCCCGCGGCCGGCGGGCGGAGGTCGGGCGGGCTCCCCGCCGCGGGGTCGCCCGCGGACGGAGGCAGGCGGCTCACGGACACGGGGGACCGCCGGCCTGTGACTCGCTCATGCGGCCTCCCGGTCCGTCGGAGCCGCCAGCATCGTCGAGCCGGGACGGGCAGCCCTCATCCCCTGCGGGTGAGCCGGGCCGTGGGGTCCCGGGGCCACGATCACCCCGGAGCCCGAGCCGGCCACCCCGGGAGAGTCCGTGCGCGCCGTGACCTTCACCCCTGACCGCAGTGACGTCCGCTCGGCCAGGCTGCGGTGAGGAGTGGGAAACTGGACGACAGGAGACACCGCCGACCGCCGTCCACGACAGTCCGGACGCGGGTGCTCGAACAGCGCGGGAGCCACGTATGACGAGATCGTCGACAGCGAGGACTCCCGTCCCGGTGGTGGGCCGGGCCGTTCCGACCGGACACCGCGGTGTGGCGCTGCTGGAGTCGAAGCTCGTGCCTCCCGAACCGGCCCACGCGACCGTGCTCCGCCGGCGCCTGCTGGACCTGCTGACGCGACAGGTGCAGCGGTCCCCGCTCACGCTCCTCAGCGGCCCGGCGGGGTCGGGCAAGACCGTGCTGGCGTCCTCGTGGCGGCAGACCCAGGGCGCAGGGCGACCGGTCGCATGGCTGACCCTGGACTCCTACGACGACGACCCGGCCACGTTCTGGGGCTACGTCGTCGAGGCGTTGTCCCGTGCCGGCGTCCGGTGGTCGGAGATCCCCGAGCTGGTCCCCGGGGAGCCGCCGGGGGCCTCGCTGATCCCCCGCCTGGCGGGCGACCTGGCCGCCTGTCCCCACCCCGTCGTGCTGGTCCTCGACGACGCCGACCACGTCACCGACCGGTCCATCACCGCCGGCCTCGACCTGCTCATCCGCAACGCCGGCAGCCGGTTGCGGCTGGTGCTGTGCACGCGCGCCGACCCGCTGCTCCCGCTGCACCGGTACCGGCTCGCCGGCACGCTGTCGGAGATCCGCGGCGACCAGCTCGCCTTCACCCCGGACGAGACGCGCGACCTGCTCCCGGCGATGGGCGTCCCGGTGACGGCGGAGGTCGCGCGGGCCCTGTGCGCCGAGGCGGAGGGCTGGGCGGTCGGCCTCCGGCTCGCCGCGGCACCCCTCAAGCAGGGCGTGCCGCCCGAGCGCCTGGTGACGTCACTGACGCACGACGACGGGAGCGTGGCGCAGTACCTGTTCGCGGAGGTGCTCGAGCGCCAGCCGGCGAGCATCCGCCGCGTCCTGCTCCGCACGAGCGTGACCCCCGAGCTGTGGCCCGACCTCGTCGACCGGCTCTGCGGCCGCCGCAACACCCGGCGCGTGCTGGCGGGCCTCGCGCACGCCAACGCGTTCGTCGAGGAGTCCCCGAGCGCTCCGGGCGGGTTCCGCGTCCACCCCCTGTTCCGGGAGATGCTGCAGGCCCAGCTCGGGTACGAGCACCCGGGCGAGCTCGCCGCCCTGCACCGGACGTGCGCCGCGTGGTACGCCGAGGCCGGCCGCGCCCAGGAGGCGGTCGGGCACGCCGTCGCCGCCGAGGACTGGGGCTCGGTCAGCCGGCTGCTCGTCGACGACCTGCTCGTCCCCCGCCTGCTGGTGCACGGGGCGGGCGCGGCGGTGCCCGGCCTGCAGTCCCTGCCACCGGGCGTCGACGGCGCCGAGGCCGCGGTCGTCCGGACGGTCGTGGCCCTCGCCGCGGGGAGCACCCCGGCCGCGTCCGACCTCGCCGCGGCGACGAGCGCGCAGGAGGGCACGCGACTGCCGCTGCGGGTCTCGGCGACGCTGGCCTGCCTCACGGCGAGCGCGCGGTCCGATCCCGCGGCGGCCTCGCTCCTCGACCGCGCCGACGCCGCTGCCGCGCTCGTGGCCGAGCTCGCGGACGGCGAGCACCGGGCGCGCAGCGAGGGGATGGCGGTGGTCGAGCAGCTGCGCGCGGTGGCCGCCCTCCGGACCGGTGCCCCCACCCGGGAGCTGGTGGCCGTCCTGCGGACCGCGGCCGCGGCGGCCAACGCCGCGGGGTCGCGCGGGCTGCGGTGCCGGGCGATCGGCTCCCTCGCGCTCCTCGAGGCGATCGAGGGGCACCTGGGCCGGGCCGCCCAGCTCGCGCAGGAGGCCGAGGGTCTCCTCGCCGAGCAGGGCCTGGAGGAGGCAGCGCGCGACCCGGCCGCCGCGACGGCGCTGGCCTGGGTCCACCTGCGGCGGTACGCGCTGGTCGAGTCGCGGGAGTGGCTGGGCCGGGCCCGGGGACGGGGACGCCCGACCGGCCCGGGGGCGGTCGGGACGGAGCCCCTGCAGGCCGTCCTGCAGAGCCAGCACTTCCGCATGCGGCACGAGTACGGGCTGGCCGAGCGGGTCCTGCGGCCCCACCTGGAGGGGGCGCCCCTGCCGCGGTGGGTGGCCGAGCAGGTGGTGACCGAGGTGGTGCGGCTGGCCGTGGCCCGCGGGCACGTCGACGACGGCCTGGCGATCCTCCGGGACAGGGGCCGCGACGAGCCGTGGAGCCGGCGCCTGCAGGCGGCGGTGGACCTCGCCGGAGGAGCGGCCGACGCCGAGCTGCCGCCCGAGGAGGAGTTCCCGGGCTCGCTGTCGGACCTCGTCGAGTCCACGATCGTCCGGGCCTGTCAGCTGCTGGAGCGCGGTGAGGTGAACGCCGCGGCCGAGGAGCTCGCCGTGGCGCTGGACCGCGCCCGCCCCGAGCAGCTCCGGTGGCCGTTCGTCGACACGCCGCCGCAGGCGCGCCGGCTGCTGCGCACGCACCCCCGGCTGCAGACCCTCGGCGCGTGGCTCAACCCGTCCAGCCGGGCCGGGGCGCCCGGCGCCGAGGACGGGCCGCGGGAGACGGCGGCCGGCGAGGTCGTGCAGGAGCTCAGCGACCGCGAGCTGGAGGTCCTCCGCCACCTCGCCGAGATGCTCTCGACCGCCGAGATCGCGGCGACCATGTTCATCTCGGTGAACACGGTGCGCACCCACATCCGGAGCATCCTGCGCAAGCTCGCCGTGAGCCGGCGCAACCAGGCGGTCAGGAAGGCGCGCGAACGCGGGCTGCTGTGAGCGCCGCGCATCACGCGCGGTGGAGGAGGCGGACGCGGGCCCACTCCGGCAGCGTCGGGAGCGGGGCACTTCCGCGGAAGTGCACACGACAGACCGGGTCCGGCCGACACCCCGATCCAGGAGGGTCCCCGGCCGGGACTCCGCCACCGAAGAGCAGTCAGGAGGTCGATGGCCATGGCAGCGGCACGGAACCGGTACGAGGTCCGCGTGGGGACCCACCTGAGCACGGCGGCGATCTCGACCTTCCGCGTCCCCGTGACGCCGACCGCCGTGCCGCGCGAGACGGTGTACCGGTTCCGGGTCCCCGCCGACCGCGACCTCACCGAGGTGCTCGACCGGCTGATCGGCCGGGACGTGCAGGTCCTGGAGATCCGCCAGTGCCCGGAGCCGCCGGTCCGCGGCCGCGGACCGGAGCCCGGCAGGCCGGCGGAGGCGCCGGCGGAGGTCCCGGCGGGGACCGGACCTGCGGACGGCGACGGCGTCGTCGTGCCCTTCCGGGCGGCCTCGGCGACCGGGCGGCGCGGGGAGGACCCACCGCGGCGCCGGCGCCGGCGCGCGGGTCCCGCGGAGGGTCCCTCAGCCGGCTGAGCCGCCGCGCCGGCGGTGCAGGGCGTGGCCCACCACGGCACCGCCGAGCAGCGCGACGCTGAACCAGGTCAGCCAGGTCATGAGCACGAAGACGACGCCGATGGGGCCGTACCGCTCGGCGTTCGAGACCACCGCGCCCGAGAGGTGGACGCTGGTCGCCACGCTGACCGCGGCCAGCCCGGCGGTGGTCGCGAGCGCCGTCGGCAGCAGGGCCGACCAGCTCACCCGCCCGGCGAGCAGCAGCCGCTGCGTCCACCCCGACCACAGCAGGACCAGCGGGGAGCACAGCACGGCGGTCAGGACGGCACCGGCGACCCCGCCGGCGAGGCCGCCCACGACGGCCACCGTGGCCACGACCGCCAGGAACGACGCCAGCCAGACCAGCGGTCGCCACACGTGCCGCCGGCCCAGCTGCGGCAGCTCCCAGACGCTGGCGTAGAAGCGCTGCAGCTCCGCCGGCCAGGCGTAGGCGGCGAGCACCGTGCACGCCGCACCCAGCGCCGACGTCGTCGAGCTGATCGTGTCGGTGGTGGCGAAGAGCTCGCGGACGGCGTCCCGCGCCTCCGCGGACAGGGCCATGTGGTGGGCCAACCGGTCGGCGAGGCCGTGCTCCCTGCCGATCGGCACCGCGGCGGCCAGCGTGATCAGCGCCGGCACGAAGAGCACCATGCCCAGGGCGCTGAACACGAGGGCGTGGTGCGTCGTCCCCAGCTCGCGGATCCGGGTCCGCACGGAGCCGACGTCCCCGGACCGCGCCCGCTCCGCCACGGCCGCGGCCCGGTCCCGCCCGCGCTCCGCGGCGACGGCCGCACGTGCCAGCACCTCGGGCAGGCGCCGGGGCGGCCCCGCCGGGGCCGGGCCGGACGCCGGCTCACCCGGTCGCCCCGCGGGATCGGTGGACGCCACGGGCCGCCTCCGTCCTCCTGCGCAGGGGGCACCGTCCCCGCTGGGCGGCCCCGGCCGTGGGTGCAGCCCACACCCCCGGACGGCCGCGGGGATCCCCCCGGGCGGAGGGCCCGCCGTCCGCCGCGGCCCGCCGTCGCCCCGCCCGTCTCATGCAGGACGGACGATGCCGGGCCGCCCGCCGGGTCCCACGATGGCGGCGCACGCCATCGGACACCCCGCCGACCGGTCCCGCGCGAGGGGCGGCCGCAGCCGGGGGCGGACCTCGGAGGACAGGCTCATGACCGACACCTCGCACCGCTCATCCACGCAGACCGGCGTCCCGTACGACGAGCCGCCGACGGCCTGGGCCGGCTGGGTGGTCTTCGGCGCCGTCATGCTGATCACGCTGGGCGCCTTCCAGATCGTCCAGGGGCTGGTGGCCCTCTTCGACGACGGCTTCTACGCCGTCACGTCGGAGGGGCTCGTGGTGGACGTGGACTACAACACCTGGGGCTGGATCCACACGGCGATCGGCGTCGTCGCGATCCTCACCGGCCTGGGACTGCTGGCGGGCAACATGGTGGCCCGCGTGGTGGGTGTCTGCATCGCCGCGCTGAGCGCCCTGGTCAACCTGGTGTTCATCTCGGCCTACCCGATCTGGTCGGCCATCATGATCACCCTGGACGTCATCGTGATCTTCTCGATCATCGTCCACGGCCGGGAGGTCAAGGGACTGCGCTGACCAGCGCCGCACCCCCGGCGTCCAGCGGGGGACGAGGGAGCCCCACCCGCCCGGTCGAGCACGTCCGGGCGGGTGCCGTCGCGCGCGGCCGGGGAACCGCACGCCCCCGGGGGGCTCTCGGGGGATCGGGCGGGATCGTCCGCCCCGGGTGACGTGTACCGCCCGGTGACCGGGGACGGTGACCGGTGTCCGTTCCCGTCGACCGCCCGCAGGGGGAGACCGTGACCGCAGACCTCGAGCAGGCCCCCGACCTGGCCCAGATGGGTCCCGTCGACTACCTGGTGGTGGCCTTCCCGACCGACCGCATGACCGGTGAGGCGCTGCCGCTCCTGGTCGACCTCGTCGACCAGGGGATCATCCGCATCCTCGACCTGGTGTTCCTGCGCAAGGACGAGGACGGCACCGTCACGACGCTCACCCAGGTCGACCTGGACCGCATGCGGGTCCTGGAGGCGGCACTGTTCGACGGCGCGGCCTCCGGCCTGCTGGGTCCCGACGACGTCGCCGAGGCGGCCGCCGCGCTCGAGCCCGGGACCGCGGCCGGCGTGCTGGTCTACGAGAACGCCTGGGCAGCTCCGTTCGCCACCGCCCTGCGCCGCTCCGGCGGCCAGCTGGTCGCAGCCGGCCACGTCCCGGTCCAGGCCCTGGTCGCCGCGCTCGACGCCCTCGAGGCCCTCGAGGGCGAGGAGCAGGGCGCCCGCGCCGGGTCCCCGTCCGAGCCGGCCGCACCGGTCGGCTGAGGGTCGCCCTCCGGCTCCGGATCCCCCGCCGGGGCCGGAGGGTGCCTACAGCAGCCGGGAGTGCCAGTCCGGCCCGACCGTGGCCCACTCCCGCTCCCACGCGCGCTCGCGCCGGACGTCCAGGACGTGGCCGAGCAGGACGTGGAGGGTCCAGGCGACCAGGGGCACCCCGACCAGCGGCACGGCCCCTGCCGTCGCCGCCGAGGTCGGGATGCCCGAGCGGTCGCGGGGTGCCGCGGCGAGGTCGCCCTCCCGGTCGACCCACACCGGCACGGCGGTGCCGGCCGGCGTCCCGGGCGGCACCGGCACCGGCCCGACCCGGGACGCACCGCCGGGTGCCGGCCACGTCGCCCGGACCGGGACCGTGGTGGCGAGGGTGCTTCCCCCGGTGCCGTCGCCCCCGGTGCCGTCGCCGCGCCGCACCGGTCCCGGCGCCTCCTCGAGGAGGACGGCCTGGGTCCGGGAGCGCTCGGCGGCCTCCGCCGCCGCGACCGCGGAGAGGTGTGCCGCCGTGGCGGTCGACACGACCACCGCGAGCAGCGGGGCGAGGAGGAACGACAGGACGACGACGATCCGGCCGGCGACCTGGATCCGGTCCGAGCCTCGCTTGAGCGGCCCCGAGCCGAGCGTGAAGCGGCGCAGCGACCGGCGCGCGAGGGTGTCCCGCTCCTCGGTCATCCGGCGGCCCTCCGGTCCGTGGTCGGGTGGGTGTGGGGCCAGGCGGGACCGGGGTGCGGGCTCGCGGGGTCAGACCAGGACCCGCCGCTTGAGCTGCTCGAACTCCTCCTGGCTGATCGCGCCCTGGTCGAGCAGCTGCTTGGCGCGGGTGATCTCGTCGACCCCGCGGAAGCCGGGGGCCGCCACCGAGCGGATGTAGTCGTCGGTCTGCTGCCGGGCGTGCTGGGCCTGCCGCACGTCGCGGTCGGCCAGCGCACGTCCCTGCGTGACGAGGTAGGTGATCGAGCCGATCAGCGGCAGCACGAGGACGAACACGACCCAGCCGGTCTTGCCCCACCCGGACACGTCGTGCCGCCGGAACAGGTCCCCGAAGACCGTGATGAGCAGCCAGAAGAAGACCAGCAGGGCGAAGAAGAGGACGAAGGTCCACATCAGGTCGACCAGCGGGTAGTCGTCGGCGGCCGCGGCCATGGCCCACCTCCGTGCGGGGAGTCGTCGGGACCAGGGTGGGGGCCGGCCCGGGGAGGCCCATCCCCCCGCCCGGATGACTGCAGGCGGGACGGCGGCGCCCGGCCCGGCGAGGACGCGCGTGCACCCCTCCCACCCCGGCGACCGCACGGGACGGCCGGGCGCCGGCGGCGACCCGCGGCGGCGACGCGGCGGCCGGTGCCCGCCTCATCCAGGGGGGAGGAGGCCGCGGGCGCCCGCGCAGGACGAGGCTCGGCGCATCGGATCGGACCCGCCGAGCGTCTCGGGGCCCGGGCGTCCGGGCGAGTCGACGGTCGAGTGGCTCCGGGGGAGGGCCCCTGCAGGACGGTGTCCGCACCGATCACGAGGGAGCACGGAGAATGGGACGTCGGGTGTACGAACTCCGAGTGCGTGGACGAGTCCCCGCCGACCTCCTCGAGGAGATCGGCGCGGAGGACTTCGGCGAGGAACCACCCCTGACCATCCTCAGGACCGAACCGACGGACCAGCCCGGCCTGCACGGCATGCTGCAACGCCTGCGCAGCCTCGGCCTGGACCTGCTGGAGGTCCGCACGGCGGGTCCGGAGCCGTCCGACACCACCCCTGCGTGAGCGACGGCGCCCCGCGTCGTCGGGGCGGCCCCGGGAGAGGAGCCGCGGGGGCACGGCGACACCGCCGGCCCCCCGCGGCCGTCCGACACGCCACGGGGGCACGGCTGACCCCTCGTCGCGACCCGGTCACCCCGGCGGGGTGATGAGCGCCCGGGAGCCGCCTGGCCACCATCCCCCCACACCCGTCCCGAGGAGGACCGATGCCCCTGCTCGACCTGTTCTGGACCACGCTGATCGTCTTCGGCTGGGTCCTGTGGTTCATGCTGCTGTTCCGCGTCTACGGGGACCTCTTCACGCGCCGCGACATCAGCGGCTGGGTCAAGACCGCCTGGGTCGTCGTCACGCTGCTGGTGCCGGTCGTGGGCGTGCTCGTCTACCTGATCGCGCAGGGCCGGGGGATGGCCGAGCGGCAGATCCGGGCCGTGGAGCAGCAGCAGCGCGCCACCGAGGCCTACATCCGGTCCGTGGCGGCCGACGCGGAGGCCGAGCAGCTGCAGAAGGCCCGGGCCCTGCTGCAGAGCGGAGCGGTCACGCCGGCCGAGTACCAGCAGATGGTCCCCGCGCCGCGCGCCTGACCCCCGGCCGCGCGGCCCGTTCCCCGCCCGTCGGGCCGTCCCGATCCCGCCGTCGCCTCCGGAGGACCCGTCATGTCCCAGGTCCCGTCCCCGTCCCGGGCCGATCCCAGAGCGCCGGAGGGGACCGTCCCGTCGTCCCCGGCCCGGACACCGTCGCCGGAGGCGCCGGAGTGGGTCTGGTTCAGCGCCGTGCTCATGGTGCTGCTGGGCCTGTCCTGGGCGCTCCTCGGGCTGGTCGCCCTGCTCGACGAGCAGGACCTCGGCCAGCGGGCCAACGAGCTGTTCGTCGTGGAGGGGTACGCCGCGTGGGGCTGGGTGCACCTGCTCGGTGGGCTGCTCGCGGTGGCGGCCGGGGCCGGGATCCTGCAGGGCGGGCACCGGTGGGCCCGGCTCACGGGCATCGGCCTCGCGGTGGCCTGTGCCGTCGTGAACCTCGGGTTCCTCGCCGCCTCGCCCGCGTGGTCGACGGTCGTGATCGCCCTGTCCGTCGTGGCCGTCCACGCCCTCACGGTCCACGGCCGGGAGATCGACGAGCGGTAGTCCGACCAGCGGTGGTCCACAGCGCCGCCCCCCGTCCCCCGGTGGCACCGGGGAACGGGGGGCGGCGGTGCGCTGCGCCTGCGGGGCCGGCCGCAGCGGCTACGGCGTGCGCCTCACGAGCTGCGCTGCTCCGGGATCATCCCGTCGCCGAGGGCCGCGGCACCGAGGACGCCCCGCACGATCGCGCCGGCCGCTGCGGTGACCCGGGCGCTGCCGACCACGGGAGCGATCGCGACCAGGACCGCCTGCGCCTTCTCCACCGTGAGCCCGGCCTCCTCGGCCACCCCGAGGGTGATCAGGTAGGAGACCGGCGGGGCGTCCATGGCCACCAGCGCGGCCAGCCGGACGAGCAGGTAGGTCTCGTCGTCGAGACCGGAGCGCTCCAGCGCGTCGAGGTTCATCGCGAGGAGCGTCTCGAGGACCGGGGCCTCACCCTGGGCGATGCGGCCGAGGGCGTTGTCGGGGGCGGTCTGGGTCATGGTTCCTCCTGGAGGGCTGGTGGCTACGGCGCCCAGCGTCGGAGAGCGGACGGCGCCGGTCCTCATCCCCGGGGGATGATGAGCGGCTGCCCGCCCGGGACCAGGCTGACCGGCGTCGGCTGGGCGCCGCGCCCGCCTGCCGCGGGAGGGGAGAACCCATGCGTCGCTTGGTCGCCGGCCTGCTCATCGTGGTGAGCGCCGTCGCGCTGGTCCTGGCGAGTGTGTCGCTGTGGACGCGCCAGAACGTGATCGACACCGAGGCGTTCGTGTCCAATGTCGAGACGATCGTCGACCTGCCGGAGGTCGAGTCCCGCGTCAACGAGCGGGTGACCGAGACGGTGATGGCCCAGCCGGCGGTGCAGGACGCCGTCGACGAGGCCGTGGCCGTGCTGCCGGAGAGGCTGCAGCGGTTCGGGCCCACGGTGGAGAGCGGTGTGCAGTCGGTGGTCGCCGCCGGTGTGCAGCGGCTGCTGACCAACGACCCGTTCCGGCCGCTCACGCGGGCCGCGCTGACCTCCGCGCAGGAGCAGCTCGTCGCCGGGGAGCCGGTGCAGTACACCCTCGGACAGGCGAAGGCCCTCGTGCCCGCCTCCGCCCGCGACGGGGTCGCCGGCCAGGTGCTGGACCTGCTGCCGGACGATGCGGGCGTCACGCTGCTGACCCCGGCCGACGCCCCGCAGGTCTACACGGCCATCGACCTGCTGGACTCGGCGTGGTGGTGGCTCGGCCTCGTCGCGCTGGCCGCGCTCGCCGGGGCGCTCGGGGTCTCCCGGCGCCGCCGCGGCACGCTGCGGGCCTGGGCGGTGACCACGACCGTGCTCCTCCTGCTGCTGCTCGCCACGCTGCGCGTGACCCGCGGTCTGCTGCTCCCACAGGTGCGCGAGGAGAACCGGGACGCCGTGGGTGCGGTGTACGACGTGCTGGCCGCCAGCCTGCGGTCCTGGACGCTGTGGCTGCTGGCCGCCGTCCTGCTGGTGCTCGTGCTGACCCTGGTCTGGGGGCGGCTGGGCATCGTCGCCGGGATCCGGACGGGCCTGGCGTCGGCGCGGGCGCAGCTGCGCCGGCGCCAGGAGGCCCGGGCACTGGCCGCCCAGGGCGCCGCACCGGGCGAGGCCGTCGCGGCCACCCGGGAGTCCTGGACGCAGCGCGTCGAGGCCTGGTGGCGGGCCTTCACCGAGGGCCTGGAGCTGCGCCGGCGCAGCGCCCGCCTCGGCGCGGTGCTGCGCGACCACCTGGTCGCGGCCCGCTGGGCGGGGATCTCCGTCGGGGTGCTCCTCCTGCTGTTCTGGCCGGAGCCGACGCTGTCCGTGCTCATCTGGACCGCTGCGCTGGTCGGCCTCTACCTCGGCGCGCTGTCGTGGCTGGTCGACCAGGCCCCCGAGGCGGCCGCCGAGGAGCCGGGGGAGGCGCCCGCGGGTGTGGCCGGCTCCACGGCGGCGGTGCCGCCCGCGGAGGTCCCCGCCGCGGTGCCGGCCCCGCGGTCGGTCGGGGTGCCGTCCCCGGAGGCCAGCCCGAACGGCGCGTCGACCGCCACCCTCGTCGACACGGTGGCCCCCGCGGCGCCCGGAACCGCACCGCTGGTGCCCGCCGGCCTGACGCCGGAGACCATGACGACCCTGAGCGGCCGGCTGGACCTGCTGGTGCGGCTGGGGGAGGCCCGCGACGCCGGCGTCCTCACCGACGAGGAGTTCGGCCGAGAGAAGGACCGGCTCCTGGGCGTGTGACCGTCCGGATCAGGAGGGGCCGGCGCCCGCCGGCTCCTCCCGCCGGCGCCGGTCCACCGCGGCGAGGATGACCCGGAGCACCAGCCCGATGAGCACCAGGTCGCCCACCATCTGGACGGTCGTGAGGACCCGCGCGGCGTCGCTGACCGGCGCGATGTCCCCGAAGCCCACCGTGGCGAAGACCGTGACCACGAAGTACAACCCGTCGATCCGGCTCAGCGGCTCGGAGAACGCGTCCGGGTCGCCGGCCGCCACGACCAGGCACGCCCCGGCGAAGACGACGAGGAACAGCGGGATCGACACCGCGACCGCCTCCACCGCCTGCAGCGCGGGGTGGCGGGAGCGCAGGATCGCCCGCACCTGCCAGGTCACGATCAGGCCGAAGGCCAGCAGGCCGGCGACGAGCGCGAGCAGCGTCTCCAGGCCGGGCCGGCTGGTCAGGGGGAGGACGGCGTACAGCGCCAGGACGGCGGCGACGCTGAGCAGCGTCCGGCCGAGGGCCACCACGAGCGCCCGCCGGCCGGGCACGGGCGCGAGCCGCGGCTCGCGCGGGTCGTCCCGCGCCGGTCCGTGCCGGTCGGGCCTGTCGCGGGAGGCGGCGTCCACGCGCGGCATGCTCCGCCCGGCCCGGCCCGCGAGGCGTCATCCGGCCCGGGTGAGCTCAGACGCCGGTGGTCGCCTGCACGCGGCCGGCGCTCACGGCCTCGGCCAGCCGGCCGTGGTCGCCGTCGTTGACGTCGGCGTAGGCCTCCGCGACGTCGGCCAGCGCCTCCTCGAACGCCGCGGAGGACCCCAGGTACCCGGCGATCGCGATGCGGTCCCCGGACCGCGCGTGGGCCCGGGCGAGGCACCAGGCGCACAGCTCGCCGTAGCTCTGCAGCCCGGCGGGGCGCAGCTCGTCGATCTCGAAGGCGCCCTTCCAGTCCCGCAGCTGCCGGACGTAGAAGTCCCGCTCGACCCCGTCGATGCCGGCGCTGCGCTGCCAGCCCAGGAACACGTCGCTGGCCTGCTGCATCAGCCGCTGCCCGGCGACGACCCGCTGGCCCTGGTTGGAGTACCGGCTGCGGCCGACGAACTCCGCGTGCACCGACGGCGCGGCCTCCTTCACCTGCAGGAGCAGCGGGTCGTCCTCGTCGCGGCCGACGAGCAGCACGACCCAGCAGCGGGTGCCCACGCTGCCCACGCCGACGACCTTGCGGGCCATGTCGACGAACGCGTAGCGCTCGAGCAGCGTGCGGCGGTCGGACTGCAGGGACCGGCGGTACTGGCCGATCAGCCCGCCGAACGCCGCGGCGAGCTGCTGCTCCTCCGGCTCCGGCACCAGGTCGCGCAGGGGCACCAGCAGCGGCGGCTCGGCGCGCAGGCGCAGCCGGCCGTCGACGACCTCGGTGAGCTTGCCGAAGGCCTGCAGCGTGTCCCGGGTCCGCGCCTTCTCCAGCGCCCGGGCCAGTCGACGGCGCGGCTTGTCGTCGAGCTGCGGGGCCAGTCGCTGCTGGAGGTCGTCGGCGTCGATGTGGGAGTACCAGACGTCGATGTCGCGCATGCCGGCGAACTGCGCCATCGCCTCCCGGTAGCGCGCGCCGGCCGCGACGGCGAGGGCACGCCGCTGCCGGCGGCCGATGCCCTTGCCGCGGGCGGCGATGACCAGGCTGGCGACGAGCCGCTTGACGTCGTGCTCGAACGGCCCCGGGAGGGTCTCGTCGAAGTCGTTGGCGTCGAACACCAGCCGGCGTTCGGGCGAGCCGTACAGGCCGAAGTTCGACACGTGCGCGTCCCCGCACATCTGCACGGACAGGCCCGACGCCGGGGCGCCGGCGAGGTCGGCGGCCATGACCCGGGCGGCCCCGCGGTAGAACGCGAACGGGGAGGACAGCATCCGCCCGTACCGGATCGGCGCGAGCTCCGGGAGCCGGTCGGCGGCCTGCTCCTCCAGCAGCGTCAGCGGGTCCGGCGAGGCCGGGGTGCGGGAGAGGACGGCGTGCGCGGCGAGCGGCGCACCGGCCCGGAGGGCCTTGCCCGCGGCTCGCCGCTCCCGCGGCGTCGGTCGCCGGGTGTGCGGGGTGTCGACCGGAGCCGCCGGTCCCGGGCGCTCGGCGGTCAGCACGTCGAGCTCGTCTCGTCGACGAGGGCGCCGGCCCCCTGCAGGAAGGTCCCGACGGCGGCGGCCGCCGCACCCAGCGTGTCGGCGGAGGGGGAGCCCTGCGCCGCGTCGACGGCGTCCCCGACCGCGTCGGCGTCGGCCTGCACGCCGTCGACCTCGTCGCGGTACTCGGCGCGGGCGGCCTCGGCGAACCGCGCCCAGTCGTCCTGGACCGTCGCCCAGGCCTCCTCCAGGGCGCCGGTGCCCTGCTGGACCACCTGGACGTCCCCGAGCGCGGCCAGTGACGTCCGGAGGGCGTCGGCCGACCCGCACACGTCGGGGGCCGGGGTGGTCCCCGCGGCCGTCCCGGACTCCGCGTCCGAGGAGCAGGAGGCCAGTCCCGCTCCCACGACCACGGCCACCACCGCCGTCGCGCACCTCGACCCGACTCCCGCCGAACCGCCACCAGACCTGCTCATGCCGCAGACGGTGCCGGTGGCCGGCCCCGCCCTGCGTCATCCCCGGGGGATGAGGTCGGGCGGGGTCCCGGACGGCAGGGTCGGCCCGGACGGATCGGTCCGGGGGAGGAGCCGGCATGACCGCGAACGTGTCCAGCCGCTATGCGGGCGCGACCCCCAGCAGGCACACCGGCGTGCGCGTCGTGGTCGGCCTGCTGGGCCTCGCCGCCGTCGTGCTCGGCGTCGTCCTGCTGTTCCAGCCGGCCGCCGCCGCGCGCACCCTGGCCCTGCTGGTCGGGCTCTCGTTCATCCTGGGCGGGCTGCTCGAGGCCGCCCTCGGGTGGGCCGGCGAGCAGCGGCGGTGGTCCTCGGTGGTCCTCGGCGCGGTCCTGGTGGTCGGCGGCCTCCTCGCGATCGCCTGGCCCGGCATCACGCTGTTCTCCCTGGCCCTCATCACCGGGCTGTCCCTGATCGTCCACGGTGGCGCGCGGGTCGGGGTCGCCGTGGTCGGCCGCCACGAGATCCCCGGCTGGGGGTGGCTCGCCCTCGCCGGTGCGGTGAACGTGTTCGTCGGCGTCCTCGCCGTCTCCTGGCCCGAGGCCACCGTGCTGGTGCTCTCCCTGGCGCTCGGCGCCCAGGTCGCCATCTTCGGCGTGCTGCTCCTCGTCGCGGCCTTCTGGCACCCCGGCGGGCGCGCGGCCACCCCTGCCGTGAGCTGACCCGTCCCCGCGGCGCCGGCCGGCGCCGCCCCCCCCCCCCCCCGCGGCCCCCCCCCCCCCCCCCCCCCCGCCCCCCCCCCCCCCCCCCCCCCCCCCCCCCCCCCCCCCCGACCCAGACAGGAGTCGACATGCCCCTGCTCCGCGGGATGGCCCGCACCGCCATCGTCGCCGGGACGGCCACCGCCGTCTCCAACCGCGTCTCCCGCCGCCAGGGCAGGCGCTGGGCCGAGCAGCAGGCCGCCGCGCCGCCGGAACCCCAGTACGGCCAGCCCCAGTACGGCCAGCCGGCACCCCAGCGCACCGACACCAACACGAAGCTGGCGCAACTGCGCGAACTGGCGCAGCTCCGGGACTCCGGCGTCCTCGACGAGGCGGAGTTCGAGCTGCAGAAGAGCCAGATCCTCAACTCGTGACCCCCGTCCCAGGACCCCGAGCCGTTCGGCTCGGTCGAGCACACCCGAGGAGAGATCGATGGCCACGATGACCGTCTGGAAGTTCCCCACCGCGAACGGCGCCGCGATCGCGGAGGAGACGCTCAAGACCCTGCAGCGGAAGGAGCTGATCCGCATCCACGACGCCGCCATCGTCACCTACCCCGAGGGCGCCCGGAAGCCGAAGACCCGTCAGCTCACCAGCATGGCCGGTGCCGGGGCCCTGGGCGGCGCGTTCTGGGGGATGCTCTTCGGGCTGATCTTCTTCGTGCCGCTGCTCGGCATGGCGATCGGCGCCGGCATGGGGGCACTCACCGGCAGCATGACCGACGTCGGCATCGACGACTCGTTCATCCGCCGCATGCGGGACGAGATCCAGCCGGGTACCTCCGCGCTGTTCGTGCTGTCCTCCGGCGCGGTCACCGACAAGGTGCGGGAGGCCTTCGAGGGCCAGCAGATGGTGCTCGTCGAGACCAACCTGAGCCACGAGCAGGAGGACAAGCTGCGCGCGGTCTTCTCCGAGGACGAGGAGCGGGCCACCGCCACCAGCTGACCGTTCCGGCGACCCGGGGCCCGGCTGCCGACGCAGCCGGGCCCCGGTGCTGCGCCGGTTCCCCGGCGGCCGGGGAGGTCACCCCCCGCCGGCGCGGCCGGCCCGCGCCCGCCACTCCGTCGGGCTGACCCCGCGACGCTGGCGGAACCACCGCGAGAAGGCGCTCGGCGCGGTGAAGCCGAGCAGCTCGGAGACGTCGGTCAGCGAGTAGCGGTCGGTCGCGAGGTGGCGTTCGGCCATCGCCTCGCGGGTGCCGTGCACGATCGAGGAGAACGAGTGCCCCTCCGCGGCCAGTCTCCGGTGCAGCGTCCGCGGGGTCATCCCCAGGCTCCGGGCGACCTGCTGCGTCGAGCAGCGGCCGAGCGGGAGCAGCATCTCCGCCAGCTGGGTCACCCGGCCGGTCACCGTCTCCGCCGGGGGAGCGCCGATCGCCTGCCGGAGCTGCCGGGCGTAGGGCCGCAGCAGCGGATCGGACGTCGCGCTCGCGGCGTCGAGCTCCGTGGCGTGGAAGACCAGGCCGGTGAAGTCGTGCCCGAACCGCAGCCGCGGCCCGAACACCGCCAGGTGGGCCGACGGTGACGCCGGGGCCGGGTGGGTGAAGCACAGCGACAGCGGCTCCCACGTGCGGCCGAGCAGCTCCCGGACGATCCCGAGCAGCGTCGCCACGGCCAGCTCCAGCGCCTGCCGGGTCGGCGCCGGCTCGCCGAACTCGAACCACACGCGCACCGTGGCCAGGTCCCCGGAGTCCTCCAGCCGCAGCCGGATCGCCTCGTTGTAGCTGTGCTCGTACCGGCAGAGCAGGCCCAGGGCGCTGCGCAGGTCGGGCTCCTGCCGCAGCACGACGCCGAGCGGCCCGAGCGTGGCCAGCCGGCGCAGGCCGGCCAGCCGCAGCGCGAAGTCCTCCAGACCGGACTCCGCGGCCGACCGCTCGAGCAGGCGGGCCACCTCGGCCGCGGGTACCCACCGGTCGGGCACCGCCAGGTCGGCGACGGTCAGCCCCACGCCGGCCAGCAGACGCACCGGGTCGAGCCCCGCGGAGCGGGCCAGCCCGGTCCAGCCGTCGAGCGTCGCGCACCGGACGCAGGGCCGGCCGGGATCCCGCCCACGCGGGTGTCCGGATCGGTCAAGCGACACGTCCGGAACGGTACAGCGTCCAGGTGTGGGACCTGTCACCTTTGACGCGTCGAGGAGAGGCCGATCCGCCTCCCGGCCGGCGGACGGAGGTCCCCGCGCCGAGCCGACACCCCCACCGTTCCGCGCCCCGGCACGCCCCGGTGTGCCGTCAGGAGGAGAACCGCATGGCGAAGGGCATCCGCTTCCACGAGACGGGCGGACCGGAGGTGCTGCGCTGGGAGTCGCTGCCGGTCGGCGAGCCGGGTCCCGGCCAGGTGCGGGTCCGGCACGTCGCCGTCGGTCTCAACTTCGCCGACACCTACTTCCGCACCGGGCTCTACCCCGCGCCCCGGCCGGCCGGCATGGGCGTGGAGGCCGCCGGTGTGGTCGAGGCCGTCGGCCCCGGGGTCGCCGGCTTCGCCGAGGGCGACCGGGTCACCTACACCGGCAGCCCGCTGGGCGCCTACAGCACCGAGCGGGTCATGGACGCCGCGCACCTGATCCGGCTGCCCGACACCATCCCGTTCGAGACCGCCGCCGCCACGACGATGCGCGGGCTCACCTGCGCCTACCTGCTCCGCCGGATCACCTCACTGACCCCCGGCACCACCGTCCTGCTGCACGCCGCGGCCGGCGGCGTCGGCCTCGTCTTCTGCCAGTGGGCGCGGCTGCTCGGGGTGGACGTGATCGGCACGGTCTCGACCGACGAGAAGGCCGAGGTCGCCCGGGCGCACGGCTGCACGCACACCGTCGTCCACACCCGCGAGGACGTGGCGGCCCGGGTCCGCGAGATCACCGGCGGCACGGGGGTGCCGGTGGTCTACGACGGCGTCGGCGCGACGACGTTCGCCTCGTCCCTGGACTCGCTGCGCCGCCGCGGCCTGCTCGTCTGCTTCGGGACGGCGTCCGGCCCGGTCCCGCCGATCGACGCCGTGCAGCTGGCCGTCAAGGGCTCGCTGTTCGTCACCCGGCCCGCGCTGGCCGACTACACCGCCGACCCGGCCGAGCGCGCGGCGCTCGCCGGCGAGCTGTTCGACCACGTCGGCTCCGGCCGCATCCGCGTCGCCGTCCGGCAGCGCTACGCCCTCGAGGACGCCGTCCAGGCGCACCGCGACCTGGAGTCCGGCCGCGGCGTCGGCTCCTCGGTGTTCGTCCTCGAGTCCGCCCCCTCCTGACCCGCCCCTCACCCGAGCAAGGAGACAACCGTGACCGCCCTGTACCCCCACCCCGTCGAGGACCGCTTCCCGTCCTTCGCCGTCGGGTCCCGCTCCATCGAGGTCGTGCCGCTCACCGCGAAGATCGGCGCCGAGCTGCGCAAGGTCAGCCTGGCGGAGGCCTCGCGCGACGCCGGGCTGTTCGGCGAGATCGAGGCGCTGCTCCTGCAGTACAAGGTGCTCTTCGTCCGCGACCAGCACATCACCCGGGCCGAGCACGTCGCACTCGCCGAGCGCTTTGGACCGCTGGAGGACCACCCGGTCGCCGGCAGCGACCCCGACCACCCCGGCCTGGTCCGCATCTACAAGGACCACGACAGCCCGCCGGAGCACTACGAGAACGCCTTCCACTGCGACGCCACCTGGCGGCAGGTCCCCCCGATGGGCTCGGTGCTGCGCTGCGTCGAGGGTCCCCCGGTCGGCGGCGACACCATCTGGGTGGACATGGTCGAGGCCTACCGGCGGCTGCCCGAGCGCGTGAAGGAGCAGATCGACGGGTTGCGAGCCCGGCACAGCATCGAGGCCACCTTCGGCGCCGCGATGCCCGAGGAGCAGCGGCACGCCCTGCACGAGCGCTTCCCCGACGCCGAGCACCCGGTCGTGCGCACCCATCCCGTGACCGGCGAGAAGGCGCTGTTCGTCAACGCCTTCACCACCCACTTCACCAACTGGCACACGCCGCAGAACGTGCGCTTCGGCTTCGACTACTCACCCGGCGGCAGCGAGCTCCTCAACTACCTCGTCCGGCAGGCCTTCGTCCCCGAGTACCAGGTGCGCTGGCGGTGGACGCCCGACAGCTTCGCCATCTGGGACAACCGCAACACCCAGCACTACGCCGTCCAGGACTACTGGCCCGCCGTCCGCCGGATGGAGCGCGCCGGGATCGTCGGCACCCCCACCTCCTGACCCCCTCGTCCTGACCCCTGCTTCCGAAACGGAGACCTGACGTGCACTTCCTCGACGACTCCCTGTTCCCCGAGAACCAGGAGAAGCTGGTCATCACCGCGGCCCCCTACGGGCCGGAGTGGGAGCCCGCCGACTTCCCCGAGGACATCCCGCTGACCATGGACCAGCACGTGCAGCAGGCGGTTGACTGCTGGGAGGCCGGCGCCACCGTGCTGCACATCCACGTGCGCGAGCTCGACGGCAAGGGCTCCAAGCGGCTGTCGCAGTTCAACGAGCTGCTGCGGCGGCTGCGCGAGGCGGTGCCGGAGATGATCCTGCAGGTCGGCGGCTCGATCTCCTTCGCCCCCGAGGGCGACGGCGCCGACGCGAAGTGGCTGTCCGACGACACCCGCCACATGCTCGCCGAGCTCGATCCGAAGCCCGACCAGGTGACCATCGCGATCAACACCTCGCAGATGAACATCGTCGAGCTGATGACCGACTCGGACATCGCCGGGACCTCGTTCCAGCGCCCGGAGCTCTACGAGACCTACCGCAACATGGAGGTCCCGGCGAGCCCCGCCTGGGTCGAGGAGCACCTGCGCCGCCTGGTGGCGAACGGCATCCAGCCGCACTTCCAGCTGGCGCACAGCGCCCAGCTGGAGACCGTCGAGCGGCTGGTCCGCCGCGGCGTCTACACCGGCCCGCTCAACATCACCTGGGTCGCCATCGGCGGCGGCTTCGACGGGCCCGACCCCTACACGATGATGGAGTTCGTCCGCCGGGTGCCCGACGGGGCGTCGCTGACGCTCGAGAGCATCATGCGCAACGTCCTGCCGATCAACACCGTGGCCATCGCCCTGGGCCTGCACACCCGCTGCGGCAACGAGGACACCCTCTGGGGCCGGCTGGGCGAGAAGTGCACCTCCGCCGACGCCGTCCGCCAGCTCGTGCGCATCGCCGGGGAGCTCGGCCGCGAGGTCGCCACCGGCAAGGAGGCCCGCGAGGTCTACCGGCTCGGCGAGTACTGGGGCAGCGCCGACGAGGCGCTGGCCAAGCTCGGCTACCCGCCGAACCGGCGGCCCGGCCAGGTGGGCTTCCTCCACCACGGCTGAGCCCCCCCGTCCGGGGGGGGGGGGGGGGGGGGGGGGGGGCGCGGGCCCCCCCCCCCCCCCCCCCCCCCCCCCCCCCCCCCCCGGGCCGGCGGGCTGCTCATCGGTTCTCATCGGTGGTGTCCCTCCCGTACGCCCGGTCGAGCAGGTACTTGCCCGGGTTCATGACGTTGTTGGGGTCCAGCGCCCGCTTGACCTCGAGCATCACG